>VBKG01000040.1 GCA_005879585.1 Deltaproteobacteria bacterium
GCTGTCCAGGCTGCCATTCTGGTGGCCGAACGGGCCCGGGCAGACGGGATTGCCGGCTCCGTCCCGGCGCACGACACGCAGAGTCGGACCTCGCACCCATCGAGGAGGGCTACATGATGTGTCGTCTCGGCATGTGCTGGCGGCGTGGCGGACGGCTGCTGATCCCGCTGATCCTCGCCGCTGCCTTCGGGGGCTCACCGTCTCTTGCGGGAAGCGTGCACGTTTGGAGGGTCGGCACCTACCGGGGGATTTCCGGTCAGTTCCAGACCATCCAGGCTGCCGTCAATGCCGCCGGGCCGGGGGATTGGATACTGGTCGCACCCGGGGACTACCACGAGAACGGCTCGCGCGATCCCGCGCTGCCGGCGGGGGTGCTGATCCGCACGCCCGGCATCCATCTGCGCGGGCTCGATCGGAACGGCGTGATCGTCGACGGGACCCGCGCTGGCGCCCCGACGCCGTGCAGCTCCGACCCGGCCCTCCAGGTGACCGGGCGGAACGGGATCGAGGTCTACAAGACGAGCGGGACCTACATCGAGAATCTGACCGTCTGTAACTTCCTCACCGACCCCGCCACGGGCGAGCACGGCAACCAGATCTGGTGGAACGGTGGCGACGGCAGCGGTCAGATCGGCATGCACACCTACTGGGGGAACTACCTGACCGCCAGCTCCACCTACTCCAACGGAACGAATCACCCGCGCGGCGAGTACGGCATCTTCGTCAGCAACGCCGACGGTCCGGGGAGCATCAACTACTCCTACGCCAGCAACATGGGCGACGCGGCGTTCTACGTCGGCGCCTGCCCGAGCTGCAACGCGGTCCTCGATCACGACCGCGCCCAGTACTCCGCGCTCGCGTACTCGGGCACCAACTCGGGCGGCAACCTGATCATGCAGAACTGCGAGTTCGATCACAACAAGACCGGGCTCGTCTCGAACTCGCAGAACAACGACGACCTGCCGTCACCGCAGATCGGCCTCTGCCCTGCGGGCTCGAATCCGGCGGTGCCGGGCGCCGTCGGCTGCACGATCTTCATGAACAACTACTTCCACGACAACAACGACGCCGACGTGCCGGGCAGCGGCTCGGGGCTCTCGGGGTCGGCGCCGGTCGGCACCGGCGTGGTGCTGGCGGGTACCGAGTACATCACGCTCTACAACAACCGGATCGAGCGGAACGGGGCCTGGGGCGTCCTGGTCGCCGACCTGCCCGACCAGGAGACACCGCCACCCGAGGCAACCTGCCAGGGCGGCCTCTACTACGACCCCACTACCCAGACCTGCTACTACCAGGCCTTCGGCAATTACGTCTGGAACAACCGGTTCGCCGACAACGGGTTCTTCGGCAACCCCACCAACGGCGACATCGGCCTCGCCACCACGCTTCACGACCCCGGCAACTGCTTCAACGCGAACACCGACCCGGCCGGGCTCACCACCGACCCCCCGGACCTGCAGAGCCCGCCGTACAATCCGTGCGGGAGCGCGAACGCCGGCGACATGGGCCCCCTGGCGGCGGAGGCGCTCTGCGCCACCCAGCTGCTGGCCCCCTGCCCGAGCCTCCCTGGCGCGACGTACCCGCGACCCGACCCCACCTTCACGCTCCCCCCGATTCCGGCCGAGCCGGGAATGCCCGACCCCTGCGCGGGCGTGC
Organism: Deltaproteobacteria bacterium; assembly: GCA_005879585.1. Lineage (GTDB taxonomy): Bacteria > Desulfobacterota > Binatia > DP-6 > DP-6 > DP-3. Next base: position 1,657 of record VBKG01000040.1, read on the forward strand.
CGCGCAACCCGTGGTGTCCGCGATGATCGCCTTCGCGGCATTCCTTCTGCTGCTCGTCGCGCCGACCGTCGCGGCTGTAGTAACGATAACCGGGGAGCTGAGGATGGTCGGCAAGCTCCGGACGACCCGCGGGCGGGGAATGAGCCTGGAAATGTCCGGCCACCGGAGCGTCACCGCGTAGCAATGATGCGGTGGGCTTCAGGCCGCTCGCAGGCTGAGCTCGAGACCGAGCACCTCTGAAAGCCGTCGGAGGCTCCTCAGGGTGGGGTTGCTCTTCCCCGGCATCTCGAACTTCCTGTACGCCTGCTGGCTCATCCCTAGCGTGTCAGCGACCTGTGCCTGGGTGAGGCCACGGCGCTTGCGGGCGGAGAGGATCGCCAGGGGAATCGCGACGTCGACGTCCGGGACGATGAGGTGGTATCCACGTGCGCGGCGAATCCTACCCGGAGGGATTTCATCACCCTTGCTGATCGCCACGAAAAGCCAACCCGACAGTGCTTCGCGCCCGTGATCGAGAGCTTCCCGAATCGTCTTGCCTTCGGTAAGGCATCCGCGGAGATCGGGGAACTCGACGAGGTAGCCGCCCCTCTGCTTCGTGATCCTGGCGTAGTAGCCGCTCTGCCCGATTTCGCCGACACCGCCTCTCTTTTCCTTGCGGCTCATTTCAGTCCCGCCTCCTTCAGTAGCCGGCCCAGCAAGCCCTTCCCGAGATCCGTACCCGCATGGACGGGAACGGAGAGTGTCTTGCCCCCCTTACGGAGGATGTGATGCGATCCGCGGATGTGTTCCAGCGTCCAGCCATGTTGCCGAAGGAGCCTGACGAGATCCCTGCCCGTCACCAAAGGACAATACAGCCCAGGAGTTGTACGGGGCAAGGAGCCGATGCGCAAGCGTGCGTTGGACCACAGGCGCGCCGCAGCCACCGTTTCATCCGGCGCCACAGAGGATTCTCTCTCCGGGTGCTAGCCTGAAGGGACGACACTTGTACGTGATCGAGAGCCCGACGTTCACCGGGACGTGGGTCTACACGAAGGGAACGTTCCGCCGCAAAGGTGGACGGGAGGTCTTCTATGTCTTCGTCTCGGCGAAGCTCGCGGTCTAGGCGGGCCGGCAAGGCCGGAACATGTCCGAGGTGCGGCGCGGCGCGCGTCGTCCCGGTGATGGAGGACGTCGTTCTTCGCGTCCACGGTCACCGGCACCGCATCCCCGATGTGCCGCACGAGCGCTGCCAGGGGTGCGGCGAGCGCATCTTCGGGATCGAGGTCGCGGGTCGGTTCGATGCAGCGGTCCTCAAGGGGCGGTCGAAGCGCGTGGCGTGAGGCGGGGCACCGTGTGTCGTAGACGGTGAGGACCCATCACCGTCTATGTCGCCGGTGCGGTCGCGGCCGTGGAGCGTGCCTGCCTGAGCCAGAGCCGGCCGTCCCCTCGTCGCGACGCCACCGGCGGCGCCTATAGCAGCGCAGCTACACGGGCGCACGGTGCGCTCGGCGTCAGGCCGACCGCGCCGCGAACGGCCGCAGTGCCCGCCGCCGCCCGCGCGCGAACCAGAGCCGGAAGCGGTCGAGGTACAGGTACACGACCGGCGTCGTGTAGAGCGTGAGCAGCTGGCTCACGATGAGCCCGCCCACGATCGCGATGCCGAGCGGACGCCGCAGCTCCCCGCCCACCCCGGCGCCGATCGCGAGCGGCAGGCCGCCGAGCAGCGCCGCCATGGTCGTCATCATGATCGGCCGGAAGCGCAGCAGGCAGGCCTCGTAGATCGCCGCCTCAGGCGGCGTTCCTTTCGTCCGCTCCGTCTCGAGCGCGAAGTCGATCATCATGATCGCGTTCTTCTTGACGATGCCGATCAGCAGGATGATGCCGATCAGCGCGATCACGCTCAGGTCCATGCGGCAGAGGAGGAGCGCCAGGATGGCGCCGACGCCGGCGGAGGGCAGGGTGGAGAGGATCGTGAAGGGATGGATGTAGCTCTCGTAGAGGATGCCGAGGACGATGTAGACCGTCACCAGCGCGGCGAGGATCAGGACCGGCTCGTTGGCGAGCGACGCCTGGAAGGCCTGCGCCGTGCCCTGGAAGCTCGCGCGGACGCCGGGCGGCATGCCGATCTCGCGCGCGGCGCCTTCGATCGCGGTGATCGCGTCGCCCAGCGCGACGCCGGGGGCGAGGTTGAACGAGAGCGTCACGGCGGGGAACTGGCTCTGGTGGTTCACGGCCAGCGCGGCCGTCGTCGGCGCGAACCGCGCGATCGCGCCGAGCGGGACCAGCTGGCCGCTGCGCGACGGGATGTACACCGCCTTCAGCGTCTCGGGGCTCTGCCAGAACCGCGGCGCGACCTCCATCACGACGTGGTACTGGTTCAGCTGCGTGTACATCGTCGACACCTGCCGCTGGCCGAAGGCGTCGTAGAGCGTGTCGTCGATGGCCTGGGTGGTGACCCCGAGCCGCGCCGCGGTGTCGCGGTCGATCGCGAGCGACATCTGAAGACCGCCGTTCTGCTGATCGGTGCTCACGTCGACCAGGCCCGGCAGCGTCTGGAGCCGGGCCATCATGCGCGGCGCCCAGTGGTTCAGCTCGCGGAGGTCGTCGTCCTGGAGCGTGAACTGGAAGAGCGCGTTGCTGAGCCGGCCACCCACGCGGATGTCCTGGATCGCCTGGAGGAAGCAGCTCGCGCCGGCGACCCGCGCGAGCTGCGGTCGCAGGCGCGCGATGACGTCGTCGGCGCTGAGCTTCCGTTCCGCGAGCGGCTTCAGCGCGACGAACAGCCGTCCCGTGTTGCCCGTTCCCTGGTTGCCGCCGGTGAATCCCGCGACCGTGTCCACGGCCGGGTCCTCCATCAGGATTCTCACGAACTGCGCGAGCTTGTCCTGCATCGCCTGGAACGACGTCGCCTGATCGGCTTGCAGCGCGCCCATCAGGCGGCCGTTGTCCTGCTCCGGGAAGAACCCCTTGGGCACGACCGCGAACAGATACACGTTGACCGCCACCGTGAGCGCCGCGACGAGCATCGTGAAGCGCGGGTGGCGGAGCACCCATGAGAGGCTCGTGTCGTACGCGTGGAGGAGGGCGTCGAAGGCGCGCTCGCTGAGCCGGTAGAGCCGCCCGTGCTTCTCCCCACGCTCGGAGCGCAGCAACCTGGCGCACATCATCGGCGTGGTGGTGAGCGACACGATCAGCGACACCCCGACCGCCGCCGACAGCACCACGGCGAACTCGCGGAACAGTCGGCCGACGATGCCGCCCATCAGGAGGATCGGGATGAACACGGCGACCAGCGACGTGCTCATCGACAGCACGGTGAACCCGACCTCGCGCGCCCCGCGCAGCGCCGCCTCGAACGGCCGGAGCCCTCGCTCGAGGTGCCGGGTGATGTTCTCGATGACGACGATCGCGTCGTCGACGACGAACCCGGTGGAGATGGTGAGCGCCATCATCGACAGGTTGTCGATGCTGTAGCCGAGCAGGTACATGATGCCGAACGTGCCGATCAGCGAGAGCGGCACCACGACGCCGGGGATCGCCGTCGCCCAGGCGTTCCGCAGGAAGAAGAAGACGACGAGCACGACGAGGGCGATGGCGATCAGCAGCGTGATCTCCACGTCGGTGATCGCGGCGCGGATGGTGGTGCTCCGGTCGATCATCACCGAGAGGTCGATCGCGCCGGGCATCGACTCGCGCAGCCGGGGCAGCAGCGCCTTCACGCGATCGACGGTGGCGATGATGTTGGCGCCGGTCTGCCGGAAGATGATGACGAGCACCCCGGGCTTGCCGTTGGCGATGCCCGTGGTGCGGACGTCCTCGACCGAATCCTGCACGTCGGCGACGTCGGCGAGACGTACGGCGGCGCCGTCCCGATACGCGACGATCAGCGGCCGGTACTGCGCCGCGCGCAGCAGCTGATCGTTGGCGCTGATCTTCCAGGCCCTGGTGCCGTCGGCGACCTCGCCCTTCGGCCGGTTCGCATTGGCGGCGGCGAGCGCGGACCGGACGTCGTTCAGCCCGATGCCGTGGTTCGTGAGCACCGCCGGGTCGAGCTCGACGCGGACGCCGGGCAGCGAGCTGCCGCCGACGACCACCTGTCCGACGCCTTCCACCTGCGCGAGCTTCTGCTGCAGGATCGACGACGCGACGTCGTACATCCGGCTCGTGTCGAGGGTCTCGGACGTGAGCGCCAGGATGAGGACGGGCGCGTCCGCCGGGTTGACCTTCCGATAGGTCGGGTTGTTCGGCAGATTGGTCGGGAGCTGGCCGCGCGCCGCGTTGATTGCGGCCTGGACGTCGCGCGCGGCGGCGTCGATGTTCCGGCCGAGGTCGAACTGCAGCACGATCGACGTCGAGCCGAGCGCGCTCTGCGAGGTGATCTCGGTGACGCCGGCGATGCGGCCGAACTGGCGCTCGAGGGGCATCGCCACCGCCGAGGCCATCGTCTCCGGGCTGGCACCCGGGAGCGCGGCGGACACCTGGATCGTCGGGAACTCGACCTGGGGCAGGGGCGAGACCGGGAGCAGCCGGAAGGCGATGAGCCCGGCCATGGCGAGCGCGATCGTCAGCAGCGTGGTGGCGACGGGCCGGCGGACGAACGGACCCGAGATGTTCACCGCGCCACCGCGAGCCGCTGCTCGACGGGCGGCTCCGGCCGGCGCCGGCGCCCCACCCGGCGGGCCAGCCGGTCGAACGCGAGGTAGACGACCGGCGTCGTGTAGAGCGTGAGGAGCTGGCTCACGAGGAGGCCGCCGACGATCGCGATGCCGAGCGGACGGCGCAGCTCCGCGCCGACGCCGCTGCCGAGCGCCAGCGGCAGGCCGCCGAGGAGCGCCGCCATCGTCGTCATCATGATCGGCCGGAAGCGGAGCAGGCAGGCCTCGTAGATCGCCTCGTCCGGCGACTTGCCCGCGTCGCGCTCCGCCTCGAGCGCGAAGTCGATCATCATGATCGCGTTCTTCTTGACGATGCCGATCAGCAGGATGATGCCGATCAGCGCGATCACGTCGAGCGCCGTGCCGCAGAGGAGCAGCGCCACGATTGCCCCGACGCCGGCCGAGGGCAGCGTCGAGAGGATCGTCAGCGGATGGATGTAGCTCTCGTAGAGAATGCCGAGCACGATATAGACCGTGACCAGCGCGGCCAGGATGAGCAGCGGCTCGTTGGCGAGCGACGCCTGGAAGGCCTGGGCGGTGCCCTGGAAGCTCGCGCGGATGCTCGGCGGCAGGCCGATGTCGCGCGCGGCGCGCTCGATCGCGGCGACCGCGTGGCCGAGCGCGACGCCGGGTGCCAGGTTGAAGGACAGCGTGACGGCGGGGAACTGGCCCTGGTGGTTGACGGCGAGCGCGGCGCTCGTCGCCGTGACGCGCGTGAACGTGCCGAGCGGCACCGAGGCGCCCGTCGCGGCGCGGACGTACAGGTCCTTCAACGACTCGGGGCTCTGCTGGAAGGTCGGCTGCACCTCGAGGACGACGTGATACTGGTTCAGCTGGGTGAAGATGGTGGACACCTGGCGCTGACCGAACGCGTCGTAGAGCGTGTCGTCGATCGCCTGCGGCGTGATGCCGAGGCGCGACGCCGTGTCCCGGTCGATGGCGAGCGAGGCCTCGAGGGCGCCGGTCTGCTGGTCGCTCGCCACGTCGCGCAGCTCGGGCAGCGCCTCGAGCTTCTCGAGGAGCCGCGGCACCCACGTCTCGAGCTCGTCGGGATCCGCGGACTCGACCGCGTACTGGTACTGCGTGCGGCTCACGCGGTCCTCGACCGTGAGGTCCTGCACGGGCTGCATGAAGAGCGTGATGCCGTGCACCGCGGCGAGCTCGGACTGCAGGCGACGGATCACGTCGCTGGCGCTGACCCGGCGGTCGGCCAGCGGCTTCAGGTTGATCTGGATGCGGCCGCTGTTGGCGGTGGTGTTGATCCCGTCGACGCCGATGAACGAGGAGAGGCTCTGGACGGCCGGGTCGCGGAGGATCACGGCCGCCAACGCCTGCTGGCGATCCGCCATCGCGGTGAAGGAGATCGTCGTTGGCGCCTCGGAGACGCCGAGGATCACGCCCGTGTCCTGCACGGGGAAGAAGCCCTTCGGTACGACCACGTAGAGGACAACGGTGGCGACCAGTGTTCCCACCGCGACCACGAGCGTCGCGGTCTGGCGCTCCAGCACCCAGCGCAGCGTCGTGCCGTAGCGGTCGATGAGCGTTTTGAAGAACCGTTCCGAGGCGCGGTAGAAGCGGCCCTCCTCGCCGCGGCTCCGCAGCAGGCGCGCGCTCATCATCGGCGTCAGCGTGAGCGAGACGACCGCGGAGACGAGGATCGCGACGCTCAGCGTGACCGCAAATTCGCGGAAGAGCCGGCCCACCACGTCGCCCATGAAGAGCAGCGGGATCAGCACGGCGATGAGCGACACGGTGAGCGACACGATCGTGAAGCCGATCTGCGCCGACCCCTCGAGCGCGGCCTGGAGCGGCGGGGCGCCGTCCTCGATGTAGCGGGCGATGTTCTCGATCATCACGATCGCGTCGTCGACGACGAAGCCCGTCGAGATCGTGAGCGCCATGAGCGAGAGATTGTCGAGGCTGTACCCGAGCAGGTACATGACCCCGAAGGTGCCGACGATCGAGAGGGGCACGGCGACGCTCGGGATGATGGTGGCCGACGGGCTCCGCAGGAAGAGGAACAGCACCATCACGACGAGCGCGACGGTGAGCATCAGGGAAAACTCCACGTCGTGCACCGACGCGCGGATCGTCGTGGTGCGGTCGGTCAGGACCTTCACCTGGACCGAGGGGGGCAGCGCGGTGGAGAGCTGCGGCAGCAGCCGCTCGATCCGGTCGACCACGCCGATGATGTTCGCGCCCGGCTGGCGCTGGATGTTCATGATGACGGCGGGTACGCCGTCCATCCACGCCGCCTGCTTCACGTTCTCGGCGTCGTCCTTCACGTCGGCGACGTCCGAGAGGCGGACGGGCGCGCCGTTCCGATAGGCGACGACCAGCTTCCGGTAGTCGTCGCTCGAGAGCAGCTGATCGTTGGCGTCGATCGCGTACGCCTGCGTGGTGCCCTCGAAGTTGCCCTTCGCCTGGTTGACGTTCGACTGCGCGATCGCGGCGCGCACGTCTTCGAGGCCGATCTCGTAGGCGGCGAGCGCCGTCGGGTTCGCCTGGATGCGCACGGCCGGCTTCTGCCCGCCGCTGAGGCTCACCAGGCCGACCCCCGGGAGCTGCGAGATCTTCTGCGCGAGGCGGGTGTCGGCGAGGTCCTGCACCTTCGACAGCGGCAGCGCGTCGGAGGTGAGCGCGAGCGTCAGGACCGGCGCGTCGGCCGGGTTCGTCTTGCTGTAGATCGGCGGGTTCGGGAGGTCGCGCGGCAGGTACGTGGCGGCCGCGTTGATCGCCGCCTGCACCTCCTGCTCGGCGACGTCGATGCTCAGCTCGAGCGCGAACTGGAGCGTGATCACCGAGCTCCCGAAGGAGCTCGTCGAGAGCATCTCCTTGAGACCCGGCATCTGGCCGAACTGCTTCTCGAGCGGCGCCGTCACCGACGACGCCATGACGTCGGGCCCGGCGCCGGGGTAGAAGGTGAGCACCTGGATCGTCGGATAGTCGACCTGCGGCAGCGCCGAGACCGGCAGCTCGTGGTAGGCGATGGCGCCGGCCAGCATGATCGCCGCCATGAGCAGCGAGGTGGCGACCGGCCGCAGGATGAAGAGCCGCGAAGGGTTCATGCCGCCGGCTTCGAATGCGTTCCGTCGTGCTCCGTCTCGCGCGCCTGCACCAGCGTGCCCTCGCGCAGCTTGTCGACGCCCTCGATCACGACGACGTCGCCGGCCGCGAGCCCGGACTCGATCGCCGCCTCGGTCCGTCCCGCCGGGCCGACGGTCAGCGTCCGGACCTCCACCGTGTGATCGGGCTTCACCGCGTAGGCAAAGGTACCGCGCGGACCGCGCTGGATCGCGGCGACCGGCACGATGACCGTTCCGCGCTTGACGTCGAGGAGCAGGTGCACGTTGACGAATTGGTTGGGGAAGAGGGCGCCGTCCTCGTTCTGGAAGACCGCCTTCAACCGCACCGTTCCCGTGCTCTGGTCGATCTGGTTGTCGACGGTCAGCAGCGTGCCGGACGCGATCCGGTTCTGATCGCTTCGGTCGAACGCGTCGGTCTCGAGCTGCTCGCCCGCGTTCAGCTTCTTCATGATGGCCGGGAGGTTGTCCTCGGGGATCGTGAAGAGGACGGCGATTGGCTGGAGCTGCGTGATGACCACCACACCGTTGGCGTCGTTGGCGTGGACGAGGTTGCCGGGGTCGACGAGTCGGAGGCCAGTGCGGCCGCCGATCGGTGCGGTGATGCGCGCGTAGGTGAGCTGGAGCTTGGCGCTGTCGATCGCCGCCTGGTCCGCCTGGATCGCGCCCTCGAACTGTCCCGCCTTCGCCACCTGGTCGTCGAGCTCCTGCTGCGAGACCACTTTCTCCGCGTGCAGCCGCCGGTAGCGCGCGAGCGTGCGACGGGCATCG
>VBKG01000594.1 GCA_005879585.1 Deltaproteobacteria bacterium
CGAGCCCCAAGCGCTCGCTGCGGCCAAGACGACGCCGGCCGATGCGGGCAACCCGGACAAACCGGCATCGGCGCGGCGGCACCGGCATCGTGGCGTGCAACCGTCGCGCGAGACGCTTCCGGATGGGCAGGTGCTCGTGACGGTTGCGGGCACGGACACGGGCGGCGCCACGAGCCCGCGTGACGCGAGATTGCCCGCTCGGCTCGGCGGGCCCTCCGAGCAGGGCGCGACGACGCTGGAGCAGTCGAACCAGAACAACTGGCCGGCGCCCGACGAGCTCGACCGAAAGCTCCGTCGCAGCCTTCTCGATCTGCTTGCTCAGATGGACGAAACCCGTCTCACCGCATACTTTGCGACGCCGGAGGGTCAACGCGCCCAGGCGCTCTTGGAGGACTTCGCTGCTAACCATCCGAGCGGCCACTCCAGTCGGAAGGCCAGCGGCATCCTCGGCCGCGTCCCCGCTCAGGCAAACCAGACGCCGCAGGGTCACCCCTAGCTAGCTAGTCGGCGACGGTACGCACGATGGCCGAGGCGTGGCTCGAGGTCGCTCGTGCTGCGCACGGTTCCACGTGCGGTCGACCCGAACAGGAAGATCCTCTCGGTGTCGGGGTCGACGATACGCGTCACAATGGCGCGGAGCTCCTGCCGTAGCCGCTCGTGACGCCCTTCACGGTCCGGATAGCGGACGGGCATGCGATCCCACTTTAGCAGGCGCCCGCGCTGCACCCAACGCCCGGCGAGGGCATTGCCCGGCGCCGCATCTTCGGACCTGCGACGCGCTTCGCCTCCGCCGCGCAATTGACAGCGCGGAATTCGCACGACTAATGTCTGCCGCGCATGTCGGTCCCCACGTTCAAGGAGATGATGAACGAGGTCGTGGCGTACGGCAGCTGCTGCGAGTGCGGCACCTGCGTGCTCGTGTGCCCGCACAACGTCATCGACTACATCGACGGCAAGCCGAAGCAGGTGGCGAAGGCCTCGGCGGCGTTCGACTACTGCGGGATCAGCGAGGGCATCGGCTGCGACGTGTGCGCGCAGGTCTGCCCGCGCCTCGGTGTCCGCGAGTTCGACATGCGAGACAGTGTCCTGCCGCGCAGCGCGGGCGTGTACGAAGGGCTCTTCGGCCGCTACCGGCGCATCGTCGCAGCGCGCTGCAAGGACCCGGAGATCCTCGCCCGCTGCCAGGACGGGGGCGTGGTGACGGCGATCCTTTGCCATGGGCTTCGCGAGGGCCTTTTCGACGGGGCGGTCGTGTCCGCTGCCGACGAGACGATGCCCGCGGCGCCGAAGCCGAAGGTCGTGACCACGGTCGCCGACGCGATTGCCAGCGCCAGCTCGTGGTACACGTACTGTCCGAACGACCTCGCGCTCGCGGACGCCGACCGCATGGGCCTCAAGAAGGTCTGCTTCGTCGGCGTGCCGTGTCAGGTGACCCCGGTCCGGAAGATCCAGCTGGCCGACCCGTCCTTCCTGGACAACGGCCGGAAGAAGCCGAAGCACATCGAGCGCCAGACGAAGTTCCTGAAGGGCTTCGGCGACATCATCTCCTTCACGGTCGGGCTCCTCTGCACCGAGGTGTTCACCTACGAGGGGCTCATGGCCGACAAGATCGGCCGCGAGATGGCCGTCCCGCTGACGGAGATCAAGAAGTTCAACGTCAAGGGCAAGGTGCTCATCTACAAGAAGGACGGCGAGCTGGTCGAGATGAAGCTCCGCCACGCGCAGGAGTATGCGCGTCCCGAGTGTCACCACTGCGGCGACTTCAGTGCCGAGGTCGCCGACATCTCGTGCGGCGGCGTCGGCTGCATGGACTGGACGATCACCATCCTGCGGAGCGCCGCCGGCGAGGCGCTGTTCGACGACATGGTACGACGCGGGCTCCTGGAGACCCGGTCGATGGACGAGTTCGAGAACTCGATGACGGTCCTCCTGCGGCTGACGAAGAAGCAGCGCGAGCGGGTTCCCGTGCCGCCCGGGCGCACGCCGCGCTACGTCCGTCCCGAAGGCTACCCGCCGGTGCCGGCCGGCACGGCCGCGAGGTGACCCTCCGCGGCGTCAACGCGCGCGTCCAGGGCGTGTTCGACGTCACCTTCGACGACGGCCGCCTGCCGCTCGAGCCGATCCCCGCCTTCGACCCGGGCGACGCCGACCGGATGCGGGCGCTCGGCTTCAACCTCCTCCGGCTCCCGCTCAGCTGGAGCGCGCTCGAGCCCACTCGCGGCGCGTACGACCCGGCGTACCTCGACCGGATCGCGGCGATCGTCGGGCTCTGCGAGCGGCGCGGCATCCTCGTCCTCCTCGACTTCCACCAGGACGCCTTCTCGAAGGAGATCGGCGAGGACGGGGCGCCGCGCTGGGTCCTCGATCGGCTCCTCGGCCCGAACAACTATCCGTACCTCGGCGGGCCGCTGACGGACCTGACCGCCCGCCGGCTCGCGCCGGCGGCGCTCGATGCGTTCCGGAAGTTCTTTGCCAACACGGACGGCGTGCAGGACGATTTCACGGCGGCGGCCGCGGTCGTGGCGCGCCGCTTCCGCGAGCGCCGCGGCGTGCTCGGCTACGAGATCATGAACGAGCCGCTCGCCGTCGTCCTGCCGGACGGTGCGGCCGCGCTGCTCGCCTTCCACGTCCGGGTGGCGACGGCGATCCGGCGCGTCGACGGCCGGCACCTGATCGCGTTCGAGCCCGATACCATCCGCAACTTCCTGAACCAGGCACCGATCCCGACCGCGCCGTTTCCGGTCGCCGGAGCGCTCTACGCCCCGCACATCTACACC
>VBKG01000595.1 GCA_005879585.1 Deltaproteobacteria bacterium
GGCGACCCGTCGGCGCCGTAGGAATAGAGATCGTAGGGTCGGCCGGCCTCGCCGGGGCTCCGGTAGTAGTACGGGTGGTCCCACGGATCCTTCGGCAGGTCCTTCTTGAGGTACGGCCCGTCCCAGCGGTCGGTGCCGAAGGGACGCTGGCGGAGCGACGCGAGGCCCTCCTGGGTGCTCGGGTAGCGGCCGACGTCGAGCCGGAACGTGTCGAGCGCCGTGCCGAGCAGCTCGATCTGGGCGCGGGCCGCCCCCACCTTGGCCTTCTCCTCCTGCCGGATGAAGCGCGGGCCGACGAGAGCCATCAGAAGGCCGATGATGACCATCACGACCATCATCTCGATGAGCGTGAAACCTGCGCTCGCTGTACGCCGTGACATCGAGATCCTCCTACATCGGTAAGTCATTGACGCTGAAGATCGCCGACAGCATCGAGATCACGATGAAGCCGACGCCGAGCCCCATGATCAGGATCAGGATGGGCTCGAGCAGCCGGGTGAACTGCTGGACCTGCACGCGGACCTCGCGGTCGTAGTGCTCCGCGGCGCGCAGCAGCATCTCGTCGAGACGGCCCGTCTCCTCGCCGACGGCGATCATCTGCACCGCGAGCGGCGGGAAGACCCCGCAGCGGCCGAGCGGCTCGGCCACGCCCGCGCCCTCTCGGACGCCGACCTCGACCTCGCCGAGCGCGCGGCTGATCACCTGGTTGCCGGCCGTCTCCTTCACGATGCCGAGCGCCTGCATCATCGGCACGCCGCTCTTGAGCAGCGTACCGAGCGTGCGCGCGAGGCTCGCGACCTCCATCTTCCGGAGGACGAGCCCGACGACGGGGAGCCGCAGCCGCCACTGATCCCAGCCATAGCGTCCGCGCGGGGTGCGGATGGAGTACCTGACGCCGCCGACGGTGGCCGCGATACCGAGCGCGCCGGCCCACCAGTAGCTCCGGATGGCTTCGGAGAGACCGAGGATCAGCTGCGCGGACAGCGGCAGCGCGCGGCCGAGATCCGCGAACATCGACGAGAACTTCGGCAGCACGTAGACGAGGAGGAACATCATCGAGCCGCTCATCGCGAACGTCAGGAGGATCGGATACGTGAGAGCCGACCGCACCTCGTCGCGCAGCAGCTGGGCGCGCTCGAGGTACTCGGTCAGGCGCTGGAGGACCCCGTCGAGAAAGCGCGACGCAGCTCCGGGTTGTCCGAGAGCTCGGCGAGCGTCGCGAGGCTCCGGTCGAGCGGCAGCCCGGCCGAGACGAGGGCCGAAAGCTCCTGCGTCATCACGAGGAGATCGCGTCCCTTGACGCGCCGGCGCCCGATCGCCGGCAGTGACGGCAGCACGACACGCGGCGCCGTCGCCCGCGTCCCTTCGGCCGCGGCTCCGATGCGGATCGGGATCAGGCCGCGATCGTGCAGGCGCGCAACGACGCCGCCAACCTCGGGCGCTTCGATCGTCCCCTCGACGATCTTCCCCTGAGCATCCGCCGCACGATACTGGAATTGCGCCAAGGAAAACTCCCGCTCAGCCGCCCTGCCACCGCCCCGCCCCGCGGAGTCTAAATTGTGGGAAAACCGCCAGAATCATACGCAACGCAGGAGCCGTTTTCAACCTGATGAGGAGAATGGCGGCTCGCCCCCTGCGGCTTAGACTGGGGCGGCGGGCGTCTGTTCACGCGGAAGGCGGACACGTCCATCCATGTCGGCCGGCGGGTCGATTCCCATGACCGCGAGGACGGTCGGCCCGACGTCGATGATGTCCAGGCCGTCGGTCGGGACGTCGCGACGGTTCATGAAGAACAGCGCGTCGGCGTAGGTGTGCATGCCCGTGAGCGCGCTCCGGCCGAAGAGCTCCGTCCGCCCGAAGGCCCCTTTCGGGTCGTAGCCGTCGGCGAAGTCGAGGACGAGGTCGGGTGCGCTCTCGACACAGGGTCCGCGATAGATCTCGTCGCGCGCGAAGATCCGGGGGACCGGACGGCCATCGCCGGCGCGTCCAGGGCGGTCGTCGCGCAGCGCCAGGAGCCCCTCGCACACGTGCCCCAGCAGATCGTCCGCCTCCGTGGAGCCCACGGCGCCGAGCGGAAAGCGCCCCTGGCGATGCACGTAGATCCGCCCTGGATCGAGCGTGAAGATCTTGGTGGCGGGATCGACGTCGGCGAGGCCCTTCGGCTTCTCGGCCTTCAGCGCCAGTAGCCCCTGCTCGCGGAGCCAGACGTTCGGGTAGAACTCGCGGTGGATCAACGTGTGGCCGTGATCGGCGACGATGAAGAGCACGGTGCCGGCGGGCAGCGCGGACACGAGGGCGCCGAGGACGTCG
>VBKG01000041.1 GCA_005879585.1 Deltaproteobacteria bacterium
GAGCCGGTGCTGTCCGTCGACGCCGGGCCGTCGGTGAAGCGCACCTTCTTCCGCATCCGCGTCAGCGGCGTCGGCAGCCGCCGCGTTGCCAGCGCTCGCCTGCAGCTGCAGGTGGCGAACCTCCTCAATGCGGAGAGCGTCCTCGGCGGGACGATCCATGCCATCACCGCGTGCGGATGGGACGAGCACGTGCTCACGTGGAACAGCCAGCCCTCGATCGACGGGCCCGTGCTCGCCGGGACAGGCCCGGTGACACAGGGCCAGCGGGTCGAGTTCGACGTGACGCCGGCCATTACGGCCGACGGCGTCTATTGCTTCGCGCTCGACAGCTCCTCCGAGGATGCCGCGCACTACAACTCCCGCGAGGCCGGCGCCGGCCGCCCGGTGATGGCGGTTCTAGTGGAGTGAGCTCGCCACTCCTGCCCGCCGCTCAACCCCCGCGTATCGCGCGACCCCTTCGCGACCACAGAACGCCGGCGGCGACGGCGATCGCCAGCCACCCGGCGACCCCGCCCACGAGCGGGGGCCAGCCCGGTCCGATCAGCCACACGGGTTCGTGCCGGATCGCGAAGAACAGCCGTCCGACGCGAAAGACGGACACCCACGCCGCGTGGATGCCGATCGACACCCAGAGGCTTCCCGTGCGCAGCCGGGCGACGGCCAGCAGGAGGCCGAGCCCAAAGAGCCCGGCGACGGTCGGCACGGCGTCGCGCGCGAGGAGCGGCGCCAGCAGCGCCGCGCTCCGTTCGATCCCGCTCCACCAGGTCACCGCGCCGCCGCGCGTTCCACCGATCCGGATCGCGTGGACCACGGCATAGAGGAGGGACATCAGGACGACCCCCGGCACCCGCCCCGCGTCACGCACCATTCGATGAAGCAGCACGCCGCGGAAGAGCACCTCCTCGCCCGCGCCGATGGCGATGGCTGCGACGGCACCGAGGACCGCTTTCTGCAGCGTCTTGGCCGCCGCGAACCGCAGCTCCGGCGCGACGGCTCCGAAAACGGCGCACACGACGAGCGCGAGCGCCAGGCCCGCAACACCCGCGCCGAATCCGCGCGCGAGCTCGACGGCCCACCGCGGCCGCGCGAGCCCGAGCTGACGCGGGGTGCCGAGGTCGAGCCGGCGCCAGACGATGACGACCGCTGCGACGAGCAGCAGCTCGAAGACGCGGTCGTAGACGCGCGCGAAGGTGAGGCGCCAGCCGCCCGCGGCCAGCATCGCCGCGAGCCACGGGCTCACGACGGCCGCGAGCACCCACACCGCCGCGACGGCGCCGAGCAGGCGGAGAGTCCGCACTCAGGTGGTGTACGCGGCGTTGAAGCGCACGTAGGCGGGCGAGAGGTCGGAGGCGAGCATCCGTGCCGTGCCCTTTCCGAGATGGAGGTCGAGCTCGAGCGGAAAGCTCGTCCGCCGCATCCGGGCGGCGGCGCGGCCGAGCGTGCCGCCGACCGGCTGGCCGCGGCGGGCGACCCGCACGCCGCCGATCGTGACGTCCACCCGGTCGGCGTCGAGCGCCGCGCCCGCCGTCCCCGCCGCGCAGATGAAGCGACCCCAGTTCGGGTCGGCGCCGTGAAACGCGGCCTTGCAGAGCGTCGACCCGCCGACCGCGGCCGCGATGCGGCGCGCGTCGGCCGGCGACCGTGCGCCGCGAACGATCACCTCGACCACTCGCGTGGCGCCCTCGCCGTCGAGGACGACGAGGCGGGCGATCTCGGCCAGCACGCCGGTGACGGCGCGCGTGAACGCCGCATGCTGGCGCGATCCCGCCGCGATCCGCGCGTTCCCGGCCGCGCCGCTCGCCAGCAGGATCACCGTGTCGTTCGTGCTCATGTCGTCATCGACCGTGATCGCGTTGAGCGTCGGGTGGACGGCCTCGCGGAGCGACGCGCGCAGGACGCGCGCCGGGACCGCCGCATCTGTCACGACGAACACGAGGAGCGTCGCCATGTCGGGCGCGATCATGCCCGCACCCTTGCCGAGCGCCGCGACCGTCACACGGCACCCGCCGAGGCGAAACGTCTCGACGGCCGTCTTCGGAAAGGCGTCGGTCGTGGTGATCGCCTCGGCCGCCTGTGGGAAGCCGCCCGGCGCGAGCGCCGCCGCCGCCGCGCGCACGCCGGCGAGGAGGCGCGCGCGCGGCACCTGGACGCCGATCCGTCCCGTCGCACAGGGCAGGACGGCCGCCGGGGCCACGCCGAGGAGCCGCGCCGCCAGCGCCGTCGACTCGGCCGCGGTCCGGAGCCCCTCGGCGCCCGTGCAGGCGTTGGCGTTCCCGGCATGGACGAGGACGGCCGCCGCGCGTCCCGCGGCGACCCGCCGGCGCGCCAGCTGCACGGGCGCTGCCGGGGCGCGGTTCGTCGTGAACACGCCGGCGACGCTCGCCGGCTCGTCGGCCGCGATCAGCGCGACGTCCCGGCCGCGCTGCTTCAGCCCTGCGCGCACACCGGCGAAGCGGAACCCGGGCACCAGGACACGGTGCGCGCGCCGCCGGAGCCTCATCCGGCGCGCGTCACGCCTGCCCGTGGCACTTCTTGTACTTCTTGCCGCTGCCGCAGGGGCACGGGTCGTTGCGGCCGACCTTCGCCCCGTCGCGCCGGATGGTCTCGACCTTCTGCGGGTCGTGCGGGTCACCGCCGTGCGAGAGCGTCACGCGCGACGCCGCGCGCTGGCGACGCTCCATCGCCTCGATCTCCGCGGGTAGGGCCGCGACGTCGCCTTCCGCGTGCTCGACCGCCACCCGCGGGCGCGCGCCTGCGGCGGCCTCGGTGCGGAGCTGGACGCTCATCAGCTTCTCGACGACCTCGACCTCGAGGCGACGCACCATCGCCTCGAACATGTCGTAGCCTTCCTTCTGGTAGGCCTGGAGCGGCTGGACCTGGCCGTAGCCGCGGAGACCGATGCCCTCCTTCAGGTGGTCCATGCTGAGGAGGTGGTCCTTCCAGAGGGTGTCCAGCGTCTGGAGCATGATCAGCTTCTCGAGGTGGCGCGTGATCGGTGGCGTGAACTGCTGCTCGCGCCGGTCATAGGCCTCGCGCACCTTCTCGACGAGCATGTCCTGCAGGCCTTCGACACGGAGCCCGGCGCGCTCGGCGTCGGGGAGGTGCAGGCGGAAGTTGAACTGCGCGAACACCGCATCGTCGAGCGACTTCCAGTCCCATTCCTCCGACGCGGTCTCGGCGTCGGCGTGGGTGGCGACGAGATCCTCCGCGAGCCCCTCGGCCATCTCGACCACGTCCTCCTTGAGGTCGTCGCGCGACAGGAGGTCCCGCCGCCGGGCATAGATCACCTCGCGCTGCTTGTTGAGGACGTCGTCATACTCGAGGAGGTGCTTCCGGATGTCGAAGTTGTGCGCCTCGACCTTCTGCTGGGCGTTGCGGATGGCGCGCGTGATCAAGCGATGCTCGATCGGCACGCCCTCCTCCATGCCGAGGCGCTGCATGAGACCCTGCATGCGGTCGGCGCCGAAGATGCGGAGGAGGTCGTCCTCGAGCGACAGGTAGAAGCGCGACGACCCCGGGTCACCCTGGCGGCCGCCGCGGCCGCGGAGCTGGTTGTCGATCCGCCGGGCCTCGTGCCGCTCGGTGCCGAGGATGTGGAGGCCGCCGGCTTCCACCACCTTCTCGCGCTCGGCCGCGCAGACCTCGCGGTACTTGTCGAGGATCTCCTTGTACCGCGCCTCGTACTCCTCCGGCGCCTTCTGGAGCTGCTCGCGGATCTCCTCGACGCGCTCCACATACTGCCGGCGGTTGTCCTCGTACCGGCGCTCCGCCGCGCGCAGCGCCTCCTCGTACGGCCCGCGTTTTTCCTCGTGCAGCCGCTCCGCCTCGATGTACAGGTCCTCGGCGGCCCGGTAGCGCCCGCAGTACTCGGCGAGATCTCCGTTGCCGCCGACGCCGCCCTTCACGAGCAACGCGAGCTCGAAGGTGGAGAGACCGCGCTCGTACTCGGAGCGCCGCTCGTCGAGCTCGCGGGCCGTGTCGTCGGTCCGGTGCCCGGCCTCGTCCCAGGCGTCGAGCACGGCGGCGTATCGTGCCCGCAGCGCCTCGAGGTTCTCCCGCTCCGTCGCGACCGCGCCCCCGCCCCCCGCGTCGAGGAGCGCCGTCTCGAGCTCCCGCATCACGCGCTGATAGCGGGGTGGGACGGGATCGTGGTCTCGGACGGCGGGGATGAGCTCGACCGAGCTCACCTCCTCGAAGCGACTCCGGAGCGCGCGGTACGGCGAGAGCTCGAGGATCTGCCGGTGCGCCTCGGTGAGCTCGCGGAGCGCCTCGCCCCGCCGCTCCTCGAGGTCGGCGAGCTCCTTCTGGAACTGCTCGCCCGCCCCCTGCGTCTCCTCCCGGTACCGGTCGTGCAGGGAGCGCAGCGCGTCCTCGTAGCGCTCGTGGGTGTTGTCGCCGCCCTGCTGTGCATTCCCCGCGCGGCGGATCCACTCGTTCTCCATCTCCGCCCGGGCGAGGAACTCGGGGTTGCCCCCGAGCAGGATGTCCGTGCCGCGGCCCGCCATGTTGGTGGCGATCGTCACCTGCTTGTAGCGTCCCGCCTGAGCGATGATGTTGGCCTCCGCCTCGTGGTTGATGGCGTTCAGCACGTTGTGCTTGATGCCGTCCTTCTTGAGGAGCTTCGAGACCCGCTCGGACTTCTCGACCGACGTGGTGCCGACCAGCACCGGCTGGCCGCGCTCGTGGCAGTCCTTGATCTCCTCGACCACGCCCTGCACCCAGCAGTCCTTGCTCGTCTCCATCCGCGGCGCGGCGAGCTTCTCGCGCTCGGTCTTGTAGACGACGTCCGGGTAGTCGATCCGCCGCATCTCCTTGTTGGGCGGCATGACGACGACGTCGAGCTTGTAGATGTTCTTGAACTCGACCGCCTCCGTGTCGGCCGTGCCGGTCATGCCCGCGAGCTTCGCGTACATGCGGAAGTAGTTCTGGATGGTGATCGTGGCGAGCGTCTGGTTCTCGCGCTCGATCCGGACGCGCTCCTTGGCCTCGACGGCCTGGTGGAGCCCGTCCGACCAGCGCCGGCCCGGCATCAGCCGCCCGGTGAACTCGTCGACGATGATCACCTCGCCGTCCTTCACGACGTAGTCGACGTCGCGCTTGAAGAGCGTGTGGGCCTTCAGCGCCTGCGTCACGTGGTGGAGCGTGTCGATCTGGCTCGGGTCGTAGAGATTGCCGACGCCGAGGAGCCGCTCGCACTTGGCGACGCCTTCCTCCGTCAACATCGCCGAGCGGTGCTTCTCGTCGATCGTGTAGTCGACCTCCTTCCGGAGCTTCGGGATGATGCGGTCGACGACGAAGTACTTGTCGGTCGACTCCTCGGCCGGGCCCGAGATGATGAGCGGCGTGCGCGCCTCGTCGATCAGGATGTTGTCGACCTCGTCGACAATGGCGTACTGCAGCTCGCGCTGGACGTACTCGTCCAGGCTGAACTTCATGTTGTCGCGGAGGTAGTCGAAGCCGAACTCGTTGTTGGTTCCGTAGGTGATGTCGCCGCGATAGGCGTCGCGCCGTTCGATGGGGCGGAGGTTGAGGAAGCGGTAGTCCTTCGGGATGTACGTCAGGTCGAACTGGAAGCTCGCGTCGTGGATGATCGAGGTCACGGTGAGGCCGAGGAAAGAGTAGATCGGTCCCATCCACTGCACGTCGCGGCGGGCGAGGTAGTCGTTGACGGTGACCAGGTGCGAGCCCTTGCCGCGGAGCGCGTTCAGGTAGAGCGGGAGCGTGGCGACGAGGGTCTTCCCCTCGCCCGTCTTCATCTCGGCGATGCGGCCCTCGTGCAGCACGATCCCGCCGAGCAGCTGGACGTCAAAGTGACGGAGGCCGATGGTCCGCCGCGACGCTTCGCGGACGGCGGCGAACGCCTCCGGGAGGATCTCCTCCAGGGTGGCGGCCGCGTCCTCGTCGCCGGCCTCCGCGAGGCGTTCCCGGAAGCCCGCGGTCTTCTCGGCGAAGGCCGAGTCCGGCAGCGCGCGGAAGCTCTCCTCGAGGCCGTTGACCTCCTCGACGATCGGGCGCAGCCGGCGCAGCGTGCGCTCGTTCGCGCTGCCGAAAAGGCGCGTCAGGAACCCTGGCATCAGGAACGGAGTATTCTCGTCACCGGGCTCGGGGACGTCAAGCCAAACGGTCGATACGGACCGCGGAATCGATCCGGGTGCCGAGGAAGCGGGCGCCGATGCGGATGAAGCGATCGGGCACGTCGGTGACGAAAAAGCTCGCCGAGCCCGCGCCGTCGCGCCGCCCGAGACCGCGGGCCGCGAGCTCCGCGGCGACGTCGCGGGCCGTTTCCTCGGCGGAATCGATCAGCACGACGCCCTCGCCCATCACCTCGGCGATGAGCGGCTTCAGCAGCGGGTAGTGCGTGCAGCCGAGGACCAGCGTGTCGATGCCGCTGTGACGGAGCGTGCCGAGGTACGTCTCCACCACGCCGCGCGCGATCGGCCCTTCCACCCAGCCCTCCTCGGCGAGCGGGACGAGCAGCGGACACGGCCGCGTGTAGATCTCGAGCCCGGGCCGCAGCGCACGGAGCGCGTGCGTGTAGGCGCCGGATGCGATCGTCGCGTCGGTGCCGATGACCCCCACTCGCTGGTTGCGGGTGCGCGCCGCCGCCGCACGCGCCCCGGGCTCGATGACGCCGACGACGGGCACGGCGCAGCGCTCCCGGAGCGCGTCGAGCGCCACCGCCGACGCCGTGTTGCACGCGACGACCAGCAGCTTGATGCCCTTCTCGAGGAGGAACTCGGCGTTCTCGAGGCTGTAGCGCGCCACCGTCTCGCCCGACTTGGTGCCGTACGGGTGACGGCCGGCGTCGCCCAGGTAGAAGAGACGTTCCGCCGGCAGCGCCTCGGCCAGCGCATGCAGCACGGTGAGGCCGCCCACGCCCGAGTCGAAGATGCCGATCGCGTCGCCGGCCCCCATGGCTGCGCGCGTTCGTTATGGAGGAAAGCCGAGAGGCGAACAAGGCCGCGGCGGGGCGGCGATCCAGCCCGCGATGACGCGCCAGAGCGCGTCGCGTCCCTCCCCGGTCCGCGCGGAGAAGCCGATCACGGCGGTGCTCCCGCCGAGCCTATCGAGCGCGCCCCGCGCTTGAGAACGGGAAAGCTTGTCCAGCTTGGTCGCGACCACGACAGCGGGCAGCGTGACGGCCTCGACGAAATCGAGGACCTGCGTCTCCTCCGTCTCGAGACCCCGGCGGACGTCGACGATCAGCACGACGCCCCGGAGCGTCGGCCGGCCACGCAGGTACCCCTCCACGAGCGGTCCCCAGCCGAGGCGCTCGCGCTCCGGGCCGACGGCGAACCCGTAGCCCGGCAGGTCGACCAGCGCGAAGCGCTCGTTCACGACGAAGAAGTTGAGCTGGCGGGTGCGGCCGGGCGTCGCGCTCGTGCGGGCGAGCCCGCGGCGCTGGAGCAGGCTGTTCAGCAGCGACGACTTGCCGACGTTCGATCGCCCCGCGATCGCGACCTCGGGCAGCGCGGGCGGCGGCTCGGCGCCGGGCCGTGTCGCGGCGCCGAGGAAGCGGGCCTCGGTGACCCGCACGACGCAGGACGCTCAGCCGGCCACGCGCTTCTGATCGCCGGGCGTGAGGCCAAGAGCGCGGTTCACCGCTCGCACCTGCGTCACGTACGTCTCGCGCAGCGCGCCCTTCTGCACGGACTCGACGGGGATGCCGCCCTTGTCCTTGCTCGTCTGGTTGAAGCGGAGCAGCGTCCCCTTGCCGTCGGGGGTCGCCTCGAACTTGTACTCGGAGTTGATGTCGGCGAGCTTGAAGTTGACGGTCTTCGTCGTGATCCGGTGCTCCGTCGGGTAGAGCGTGTATTCCGTGCGGACGTTCTGCACCTTGAAGCCCGGGGGCAGGATGTCGAGCTTGCCGATCAGGTCGATGGTCTTGGTGTTGCCGTCCTCGGAGACGACCTCGGACTTGAGCACGTTGTCGGGCGCGAGCTCGTGCGAGCGCTCCGGATGACTGAAGATCTCGTAGACCTTGTCGACCGGCGCGTCGAACTTGGACACGAAGCTCACGTGCCAGACGTCGCCCGACTTGGCCATGCTTTCCGACACGATCTCCTTGGCGGGCCCGGTGGCCGCCTGTCGGATCTGGTACGTCGTCCACGCGAAATACGCGACGACGGCGACGACGAGGGCTACGACGATGCCGACGATTGCTCTCATGCCGAGGCTCTTAGCCGAAGCGCCGCGCGCGGGACAAGGCCTCCCCTGAGCGCTACGGCACCGGCACGGCGGCCGCGACGGGGGCCTCCTGGAGCACGACCGGGGCACGCTCGGCGGCCACCAGGAGCGCCCCGCCCATCAGGAGCTCGAAGATCGCGGCGCCCCACCCCGGAAGCCCCGGGTTGCCATCAATGTAGACGCTGAGCAGCCGCCCGGCCGCCGCGCCGAGCCACAGGAGGCCGATCAGCCGGAGCCGCCCGCGGTGGGCGACGGGGTCGAACGCCCCGAGGAGCGCGGCGAGGCCCATCACGAGGAACAGGCCGCCATAGGTCGCCCGCACCTCGCCGAGGGCCGCTGCCACGTGCGACGGGTTCTGCACCGCGAAGCCGAGGAGGCCGAGCATGCGCTCGGGATACAGGAGGCCCGCCGCCCCGAGCAGCAGGATCACGAAGCCGACGAGAATGGCGGTCACGCGTGGGGTCATGGTGCCTTTCCGTATGCAAGGAGGCACCCGGCGGTCAACGCCTCGTGGGCGTTGTCCCATCCGCGCCGACTTCGTAGAGTGAGATCGTGAAATCCCGCCCGTCACCGAACGTGGGCCCGACCGACGGAACCGCGGCGTACGACGCCGACTTCTTCGCCTGGACACAGCGCACGGCGGCGCTGCTGCGCGCGCGTCGCTTCGACCAGGTCGATGTCGAGAACGCGGCCCAGGAGATCGAGGACATGGGCCGGCGGGACGTGCGGGAGCTGAAGAGTCGGGTGGAGATCGTGCTCCTACATCTGCTCAAATGGCAACTGCAGCCGACGAAGCGAACGCGGTCTTGGCAAAGGACCCTGCTGACGCAGCGGTCCAAGATCGAGATTCTCCTCGGCGACAGTCCGAGCCTGCGACCGAGGCTCGTCGACGATCTTTCGAGCAACTATCGGCGCGCGGTCAAGCGGGCGGCGCTGGAGACGCAGCTGCGCACCGCCGACTTCCCTGTGCGCTGTCCGTTCAGCCCCGAGCAGGTGTTGGACGAGGACTTCCTTCCGGCGTAGCGGCGGGCTTCTACACGTCCAGCGTCACGTGCGCGTCCCAGCCGGTCGCGGTGCGTTCGACGCGCAGGTCGTGGAACGTGACGGCCTTCACGTCCGCCAGGAGCTCGTGCCGTTCGGGATCGATTCGCTCGCCGGCGAGCACGGCGTCCAGGCGGGGGTGGGCCGCATCCACCGCCACCCGCGTCGCGCGCAGCAGGAGCTCCTCCACGTCCTTCCGATAGATGAGCTCGTCGAGGAAGCGCCGGAGGAGCAGGTCGAGCGCGTCGGCCTCGAGCGACGCGGTGCGAGTCTCGACCGCGCGCACCGAATCGAGCACGCGCACCATCACGTTGAGCGTCGCGTCGGCCGCGGCGACGAAGAGCTGATCGAGGCCCTCGGCCCAGGCGTGGAACGTGACGTCGCTCGTCACGCCGTCGTCGACGAACTCGTAGGGCACGCCTAACCCTTGACGTTGCCGATCGGCGTGAAGCGGGCGACGGGACGGCTGAGCCCGGCGCGCGCCGTCGCCTCGACCACCGCGTCGATGTCCTTGTAGGCGCCGCCCGCCTCTTCGGCGAGCCCCGCGTACGACGTCGCGCGCACGTAGATGCCGTGCGCCAGGAGGCGCCGCTCGAGGTCGCGACCCGGGAACAGCTTCCGCGCCTTCGTCCGGCTCATCGTCCGTCCGCTGCCGTGCGCGGTGCTGTAGAAGGCGGCCGCCCCGCTCGGGACGCCGGCGAGGAGATACGACCCGGTCTCCATGCTACCGCCGATGATCACCGGCTGGCCGGTCTCCGCATATTCCGGCGGGAGACCCGGCATGCCGGGGCCGAAGGCGCGCGTGGCGCCCTTCCGATGCACCAGGAGCTCGCGGGGCTCGCCGTCCACCCGATGCGTCTCGAGCTTCGCCGTGTTGTGCGCGACGTCGTAGACCATCTCCATGCCAAGGTCCGCCGGTGCCCGGTGGAAGACCGACTCGAACACCTCGCGCACGCGGTGCAGGATCAGCTGGCGGTTGGCGAACGACATGTTGACGGCGCACTTCATCGCCGCGAAGTAGTTCTGCCCCTCGCGCGACCGGAACGGCGCGCACGCGAGCTGGCGATCCGCGATCTCCAGGCGGTGCTTCGTCTTCATCGCGTGGAGGAAGACTTCGAGGTAGTCCGTCGCCACCTGATGGCCGAATCCGCGGCTCCCGCAGTGGAACATGACGACCACCTGATTGGGCCGCGTGATCCCGAAACGGGCCGCGAGGTCGGGATCGGCGATACCCTCGGGACGCGCCACCTGGATCTCCAGATAGTGGTTGCCCGAGCCGAGCGTGCCGAGCTGATTTCCGCCGCGCTCGAGCGCGCGCGGGCTCACCCTCGCGACGTCGGCACCGGCGAAGCAGCCGCGCTCCTCCGTCCGGTCGAGGTCCTCCTCGGTCGCGAAGCCGCGGCGGCGGCACCAGCCCGCGCCCTGCTCGAGCACGTCGCCGAGCTCCGACTCGCCGAGCTTCACGAGCCCCTTGGTCCC
>VBKG01000596.1 GCA_005879585.1 Deltaproteobacteria bacterium
GCTCGATGAGCCGAAGCACGAGCTCGTCGTCGACGGGATCGGGCTTCAACCGGCGGACCGCGCGCTGCGTGCGCATCGCCTCTTCGAGCGGCATCGAGAGCGGCGAGAGCTCTCGGACGGCACGGCTCGTCTCCAGCATGGGCGTCCCTCCCGGGCGGCGATAGAAGCACGCGCGCCGGGGCGAGCCAACAGGCCTGGCGCGTCAGCCCGGCGGCGGCAGCGAGATCTGGACGAAGAGCTCGTCCGTCACCGGCGCAAGACCGGGGAGACGCGGATCCGCGGGGAGCTGCTCGCCAGGTCCGAAGCGGCGCTCGCCGTCGCTCGTGATGACGAGGACCTCGCGCTCCGCGGGAAGCACGAGCCATACGATAGGCGTGCCGGCGCCGAGATACCACTGCGCCTTCTCACGGAGCTGCGGCTTCCGCTCGTCGCGTCCGCCCACCTCGACGGCCAGCAGGGGAGGCCGTACCTGGAAGCCGCCTTCATAGACGTCCGCTCGCGTGCGGCGCCAGATCGCTGCGTCCGCGGCCCGCGAGTCGCCGCCGAGGTGCATACCGGCCTCGTTCGTGCCCACGGCGAACTCCGGGTGAGCACGGACCCATATGATGAGCGTGGCCACGACGTCCGCCACGGTGTACTGCTGTCGGTCGCCACACGGCGGCATGTAGAGCAGCCTCCCCCGCACCCACTCGAGTCGGCCCGCTACACGCGGCCAGGTCTCGAGGCGCGCGGGGTCGAAGCCGTCGGGTGGCGTCAACTCGACGGGGAAGCGGACCGATCCAGGGACGGGGATCGTCTCCTCGTCGACGTCGATGGGGGCGGGCCTCGCCATGACGACGATGACCTCGCGCGACCGCGGCAACACGATCCAGACGACGCGTACGCCGGCCGCGAGGTACCATCGCGCCTTCTCACGCAGCTCGGGCTCGCCCTCGTATCGCCCCGCGACCTCGACCGCGAGCACCGGAGGTACGCACCGGAAGCCGCCCTCGTACGCGCCGACGTCGGCACGCCGGAAGACCGCCGCGTCGGCACCGCGCGAGTCCTCCCCGAGTCGCATGCCGGCCTCGTTCGTGCCGACGACGAATTCGCGGTGCGCGCGTACCCAGTTGCCGAGCGTGACGACGACGTCCGCGACGGTGTCCTGCTGTCGGTCCCCACACGGCGGCATGTAGAGCAGCCTCCCCCCCACCCACTCGAGCCGGCCCTCGACTCGCGGCCAGGTCTCGAGGCGCGCGGGGTCGAAGCCGTCCGGTGGCGTCAACTCGACGGGAAAGCGAACCGATCCAGGGACCGGGATCGTCTCCTCGTCGATGTCGATGGGGGCGGGCCTCGCCATGAAAGCAGGGTAAAGCGGGATCCGACGGTGGTCAATGCATGAAGGGAAGCATCAGAGCGCTTTCGGCAGCTGCGCGACGGGCATCGCCGCGAACCCGTCGTCCTCGATGCGCAGCGAGCGGTTGAGACGCGCCCGGTAGTTCTCGAAGGCCGCCTGCGCCGTGATCTCGACGATCTGGCGCGGCGTGAAATGGCGGCGAAGCTCGGCGAACTGCTCGTCGCTGATGTCGTTCGGCGAGATCGTCACCATCTCCGCGTAGGCGAGCGCCGCGCGCTCGCGCTCGGTGAAGGCGGGGTGGGTGGCGTAGTCGGCCACTGACTGGAGCTTGTCCTCGCTGATGCCCCGTTTCCTGCCGACGGCAGTATTGATGTCGTTTCAGAAGACGCAGCCGACGAGGGAGGCGACCCTGAGGTGGATGAGCGTGCGGAGCTGCGAGCCGATCTCCCAGCGCCCGGTGGCGAAGGCCGCGTTGGCCAGCGTGGAAGTCCCGACGAGCCGCGGCGCGTGCGCCAGGATCCGATACGGTGTCAGCACGCGGCCGAAGATGCGGCGGATGATCCAGAACCAGAACCGGGTGCCGCGCGTGAGCGAGGCGTCGGGGACGGGGTCGAGTCGCGCCATGTCCCCGACGAGTACTACTCCCGCAGAACTACGTCGAGCGCGAACCGGACGCGCTTCAGCACGCGGCCGAGCGTGTTCTGGTGGATGTTCCGCCGGAGCGCGACCAGGAGCTTCCGCTCGAGCGCGTAGCGCGTCGGCGCCTCGCGCTTGATCGGCACGGGCGCGCCGCGCGCTGCCTCGAGCTGCGCGACGATCTTCTCGCGCGGATAGCCGAGCGTCTCGAGGTCGGCGGGGTCGAGGTCGTCGACGAGACGGCTCACCAGCGCGAGGCGTTCGGGACGCGCCGCGATCTCCGCCGCCCATTTGCTGATCGACGACGTCACGGGCCGCGAGTGCTGCGCG
>VBKG01000597.1 GCA_005879585.1 Deltaproteobacteria bacterium
TCGCGGCGGCGGTCGTGCTCCTCGACTACACGCTCTTCGTCTGGCACGTCTTGACGCACAAGGTGCCGTTCCTGTGGCGCGTGCACGAGGTGCACCACGCGGACCGCGACCTGTCCGCGTCGACGGCGCTGCGCTTTCACTTCGCCGAGATGGTGCTCTCCGTGCCGTGGCGCGCGGCGCAGGTGGTCTGTGTCGGCGCGGGGCCGTTGGCGCTGTCGGCCTGGCAGATCGCGACGCTCGTCGCGATCATGTTCCACCACTCGAACGTCGCGCTGCCGATCGCGCTCGAGCGCCGCCTCTGCCGCGTGCTGATGACGCCCCGCCTGCATGGCATTCACCATTCGGTCGTCGAGGACGAGACGGATTCGAACTGGTCGACGATCTTCTCCTGGCCGGACTACCTCCATCGTACGATCCGACTCGACGTCCCGCAGCACGCGATCCAGATCGGCGCGCCGACGGTTCACGGCGATGCGGTCCGGACGCTGCCCGACCTGATCGCGCGTCCGTTCGTCGCCGCGGCACGGCGTGCCGGTGTGTCGACCCGCGGCCACGCGCCAGGCGCGAGGGACCTGGTCGCGTAGGCTGTTGGCCGGACGGATTCCGCGGCCAGCGTCGGACGGGGTTTGCTCCAGCGTTTGGCCCGACGTATGGGCGGGCCGATGACGAAGGGGACGCGTACGACGATGGACCGCTTCGAGGGCTTCGCCGACCGCGAAGGGCGGTTCTTCCGCGCGCTCGCGCGCAACCAGCGGCGCGAATGGTTCGCCGCGCACCGTCGCCAGTACGAGGAGGGCTGGCTCGAGCCGATGAAGGGGCTCCTGGCCGAGGTGCGCGAGCGACTCGACCGCCTCTTCCCGCATCATCCCCTCGGTGCGCCGAAGGTCTTCCGGATCCATCGCGACGTCCGCTTCGCGAAGGACAAGTCGCCGTACAAGACGCACATCGGCGGCTACGTCGCGATCGACGGTGCCGGCGACGGCCCCGCGGTGCCGGCGGCGCTCTACGTGCACATCGGGGCGAGCGAACGCTTCGTCGCGGCGGGCCAGTACATGATGCAGCCGGACCAGCTCGCGCGCTTCCGCGAAGCCGTGCTCGACGAGCGGCGGGGCGGTGAGCTCACGGCGTTGCTCCGGAAGCTCGAACGCGCCGGATTCACCGTCGGCTCGCACGACGTGCTGCAGCGCGTGCCGCGCGGCATCGATCCCGCGCACCCGCGGGCGGAGCTCCTCAAGCGCAAGGGCCTCATCGTCACGTTCCCGGAGCCGCCGCGCAATCTCCTCGTCTCCCGCGCGTTCGTCGACGCGCCTACTGGGGGCTTGGCTCGTCGCGACGCGTGGACGGTGGCCGCGATCGGCGCTGCCCTCGCGACATCAGTCCTGGCACTCTACGCCCAGACACGCGCCTTCGGGTTCCTCAACCTGGACGACGACTACTTGCTCGTGCGCCGCCCGATCGTCAGCGACGGGCTCAGCTGGCGCGGGGTCTGGTGGGCGCTGTCGTCGGTCGAGGTCGACTGGCGTCCGCTCACGTGGCTGTCGCACATGGTCGACTTCTCAGTCTTCGGCGCGGACCCGGGGCCGCAGCACCTGGTGAATGCCGCAATTCACGCGGCCAACGGCGTCCTCCTCTTCCTGGCCCTCCGGGCGCTGACTGGCGATCTCTGGCCCAGTGCACTGGTGGCGGGGCTCTTTGCGCTCCACCCACTGCGTGTCGAGTCGGTCGCGTGGATGAGCGAGCGCAAAGACGTCCTGAGCGGTCTCTTCTGGATGCTCACGCTCCTCGCGTACGCCGCGTTCGCACGACGGCCATCGAGGGCGCGTTACGCAGTCGTCGCCGCCGCATTCGTCGCCGGCCTCATGTCGAAGACGATGCTCGTCTCGCTACCCCTCGTGCTGCTGCTGCTCGACCTCTGGCCGCTCGGGCGGGTCCGGTCGGCGCCGGACCCGCTGGTCGTCGAGAAGCTGCCGCTCCTCGCCATCTCGGCCGCGGCAGCCGGACTCACGGTGTTTGCGCAGCAAGGGATGGACGCCGTGCGTTCGCTCGATCAGCTGTCGACCGCGTGGCGGATCGTCAACGTCCCGCTGGCCTATTGCACGTACCTGTACCAGACGTTGTGGCCGGTGCGTCTGGCGTTCTTCTATCCGCATCCGGGGATGATCCCGGGCACGCGGGTCGGCGACTACCTGTCGCCCGCGGTCGGCGGTACCGTGCTGCTCGCGACCATTACGCTGCTGTGCGTTGCGGCGGTGCGGCGTCGGCCGTACCTCCTCGTCGGCTGGCTCTGGTATCTCGTCGCGCTGCTGCCCGTCATTGGCGTGCTGCAGGTGGGGGAGCAGCCGCACGCCGACCGCTTCACCTACCTGCCCATGATCGGTGTGTACGTCATGGCCGCGTGGGCACTGCGCGACGCCATCTCGCACCGGCCGGGGCTGGTGGCGGCCGCCGTCGTCGGCAGCGCAGTCGTGTTGGTCGCTGCCGCCGCGTTGAGCTGGAGGCAGATTGGCACCTGGCAAAACAGCCGGCGGCTGGCCGAGCACGCCATCGCCGTCACCGACCGGAACTATTTCGCCCACCAGACGCTCGGCAACGCATTGCGGAACAGCGGTGACCTCGAGGCTGCGCAGCAGCACCTCGAGGAAGCACTGCGCATCAAACCGGACTCGGGGTACGCGCTAGAGCAGCTCGGCCTGCTCCTCGAGCAGCGAGGCGACCGCCGCGCGGCGGCGGACTCCTACGAAAAGGCCCTGCGCGCCGGCTGGAGGTCGTTCTACGTACGCCTCCATCTCGCGGCCATCCGCCGTGACGAGGGTAACCTCGATGCAGCCATCGAGCTATGGACGGCAGAGCTCCGAGACGAGCCCGACAACGCCCAGCTGCGCGTCGACCTCGGGACCGCTCTCGCCCAGCAGCGGCGCTACGCCGAGGCCATCGTCCATTTCCGGCACCTCGTGGAGCTTGCCCCGAACGCCCCCGAGGCACACAATGCGCTCGGTGTCGTGCTCGCCAAGGCCGGGCAGCTCGACGAGGCGGCGGTGCAGTTCGAGCAG
>VBKG01000042.1 GCA_005879585.1 Deltaproteobacteria bacterium
CGCGTTGAAGAACTGGCCGCCGGCGTTCGTGAGCGTCAGCCCGACGCTTTGCCCCGGGAGTCCGAGCTGGCTGATCAGCGCCGCGATGCGCGCGGTGAACGTCAGGCGGTCTCGTCCGGCGGCGGCGTGCGTCAGGCGGACGCGCCGGAGGGTCAGCGGGCCGACCGTGGCGATCGGGCCGGCGTTGCCGGCCTCGTCGATGGCACGCACGGCGTAGAAGAGCGCGCCGCCGGGCGGTGCGAACGTGCGCGACTCCGCGGCGCCCGCCGCCGCGGGCGGGGCGACGCCGACGTGCGTGGCGCTCGCGAAGCTCGCGCGCGTGATCGGCGTCGACGCCGCGCGGACGTCGTAGCTCGTGGCGGTGCCGCAGCGGCCGTCGTCGCCGACGGCCGTCCAGCTGAGCGTCACCGTGCCGACGCCGCTCGCCGCGCGGAGGTCGGTGATGCGAGCCGGCCGACGCGTGTCCTTGCCGTACGTCCCGCTGTTCCACTCGTCGTGGCGGAACTTCCGCCACTGGTCGGTCTGGCACGTGCCGCCGGCCGTCTTCCAGACGAAGAGCGTGCCGAGGCGCGTCGTCTGCACCACCTCGACCGTGCCGTCGCCGTCGAGGTCGCCGACCGACGGCGACGACGTCTGCCACTGCCCGGTGAGCTTCGGCCAGCCCGTCGGCTCGATGCCCGCGGTGTTGAAGGCGTGGACGAAGAAGCCGGCGCTGGTGGCGAGGATCTCGGGGAGGCCGTCGCCGGTCACGTCCGCGACCGCGGGGCCGGTAAAGAACTGCCAGTCCTCCATGACGCGCGGGAAGGCCGGCATCTGCGTCCCGGTCGTGGCACTCCAGACCGACAGCAGGTGGTCGAAGAGGACGGGCGTGCCGTCGTCCGTCGCGGAGGCAAGGAGTCCGTTCCCGACCTCGCCGGCGACGTAGTTGAGCTGTCCGGTCCCGGTGAGGTCCGCGAACGCGCCCTCGCCGACGTAGAAGTGGCTCGGCTGATCGGACGAGCGTGCGAGCCCGCCCTCGTGGGTGGTCTCGTCGAGGTCGCTGCCCGGGCCGGTCGCACCGAACGGCGTGCCCTGCATCGTCGCAAAGGTGCTGCCGTTGGCGTTGTAGATGGCCGCGTCGCCGAGGAAGCAGGTGAGGGCCGCCTCGAGCTTGGTGTCGCCGCCGACGTTCGCGAGGATGGGCGACGTGCCCACTCCCTCGGCGACCAGCGGCACCGAGCTCGGGCTGATCGACGTGGGCTTCACGGGCCAGCCCGCGGCGATCGTGCCGTTGGCGTGGACCAGGTAGGCGCGGCCCGAGCCGCCGACGCCGGGGGCGGGCTGCGGCGAGGAGTACGACTCCGTCGTGCCGACGACGATGTCGTTCACGCCGTCGCCGTCGACGTCCGCCACCGCGGCGCTCGAGATGATCGCCTTCGGCGCGAAGGCGGAGACCCCGGACGTCGAGCCCGCGTCGAACAGCTGGAGCGGGAAGGGCGCCATGCGGCTCCCGTCGGCGTGCCAGACGTAGAGCTTCTGGTCGACGGCGCCCGCGATGATCTCGAGCCGGCCGTCGCCGTCGAGGTCGCCGAGTGCGGGTGTCGCACCGATGCCCTCGCCGCGCGAGGCGTTCGGGATCTGGGCGTGCGGCGGGTACTGGTCGCGGCTCGTGCCGTGGTCGGTCGACACCGGGAAGCCCGCGCAGACGCTGGCGTCCGCGTGCCAGCAGTAGACCTGCCCGTCGCCGGCTCCGACGACGATCTCCTGCTGCCCGTCGCGGTCGAGGTCGGCGACCGCGACACCGCCGATCACGGACGCGTACGCGATCGGCACCTCGCCGTTGGCGGGGTTGCCGTCGAAGGCCGGCGAGGTGGCGAGCGGCAGGTTCCGCGGCAGCGCCGTGTGGACGGGGAAGCCGGGGAGGTCGGTCCCGTCGGAGCGGACCGCATGCACCTCGCCGTTGCCGTCGGCGAAGATGATTTCAAGCGAATTATCGTCGTCGAGGTCGACGAGCGCGACCGAGAGCGACTCGAGCGACCCGTCGAAGACGCGCGGGAAGCCCGGCTGGTCCTGGGGGTCCGGGTGGCGCACCCAGACGGCCATCCGGTCCTCGCCCGTGTTGCCGAGGTTGTCGGTCACGCGGAGGCGGAGCGTGTAGAGGCCGTTCGCCAGCGCGCCGGTGCTCCAGCTGGCGCTGAAGTTGTTCACACGGTTCGCCGAGGACAGCGCCGGGTTCGCGGCGAGCCCGGCCGCGGACGCGAGCGACGAGAAGCTGAGCGGCTCGACGCCGCTCCCGACCTCGAGCGTGTAGGCGAAGCTCGAGGCCCAGCGGGCGTTCGCGTAGAAGCGCACGGTCACCGTGCCGTCGACGAGCGTGTACCAGTCGGGGCTGTTGATGTCGGCCTCGGGCGGAATGGTGTTCGGCGCCACCCGGTCGACGGCGCGCTTGGCGTTGATGCGGCCGTAGCCCGTCCACTTGTCCCAGCCGACGGACACCGCGTAGCCGGTGCCGTCGGCCGGCGTGATGTCGTCGGCCGTCTGGTTGATGATCTGGCGCACCTCCTGCGCGGAGATGTCCTTCAGCGCGAGTGGCCCGACGGGGAGCACGCTCGCGGCGATCAGGTCGCGAGCGCGCGAGAAGACGAGCGCGGCGACACCGGCGGCGTGCGGCGTCGACGAAGATGTGCCGCCCTCCGTGGCGCCGTAGCTCGCGTCGTTGGGGTTTCCACCCGATATTCCCATGTCGGCGCCCGGCACGTCGGAGGGCGCCACGACGTCGAGATGCGCGCCGTAGTTGGCGAAGCTCGCCTTCTGCTTCCAGGTGGTCGTCAGGTTCCGATTGTCCGGTACCACCGCGCCGATCGTCATCACGTCGTCGAAGATCGACTGGAAGTTCTGGTGGTAGCTGAACTCGTTGGCGGAGGCGTTCACCGCGAGCACGTTGTTGCTGGTGGCGTAGTCGAAGGCGCCGCGCGAGAGGCGCGAGGCCGTCGTGCAGCCGAGCGACATGTTGATGACGCTCGCCCCCGCGTCGACGGCGTAGATTGCGCCCTTGGCTACGCCTTCGCTCTCGCAGACGAAGGTATCGTCGATCCGGACGTTCATGAGCGGGCAGTTCGGGCAGACCCCGGCGACGCCGAGCCCGTTGTTGGTCTCGGGGGCGACGATGCCCGCGCGCCCCGTGCCGTGGCCGAAGTAGCGGTGATCGAACTCGTCACCGTCGTCGTCGTCCGCGTCCCAGCCCGAGAGGTCGTCCACGTAGCCGTTGCCGTCGTTGTCGAGGTGATCGACGAAAACCCGCAGGTCGCCGCGATCGAGCGCGCCCGAGCCGTTCGTGTCGCTGACCCGCGGGTCGCAGGCGTAGTCCTGGACGTTGAAGACGCCGTCTGCGTTGCAGTCCCACGGATCGCCGACTGGCGGGACGCAACAGCCGCCGATCGGCGTCGGCAGCTCGCCGCGGTTCAGCCAGATCTTGTTCCGCAGGTCCTCGTGGTCGTAGTTCACGCCGCTGTCGAGCACGGCGATGATCGTGTCGTGCCGGCCGGTGGTCACCTGCCAGGCGAGGTCGGCGGAGATGCCGCTCGCTCCCGTGGTGAACGGGACGTTGTCGTTGAAGCTCAGGAGGTTCCACTGGCCCGTCGGCCCGTGGCACGTCGTCGCGGGCGGGCAGACGTCGGCAGCGTAGCGCGGGTCATTCGGGGCAGTGGTAGGGAAGACGGCGAGGGCCCGGGCCGCAAGCAGTGCTCCGAGACCGAGTGTGACGGCAATGTGACGCGCGCGCAGCGTTTGCATGGCGGCCCTCCTCGCGCGCCCTTCTCTTGGAGAGCGGATCGTCGGGGCAAGGGACAGGGCGGGGACATGACGACAAAAAAGAGGTGAAAAGAGCCGCGGAAAAAAACGAGCGGGCGTCGTCGAGCGGCGATGCCGCGGTGCGGCGGCAAGGGGAGGATGAGAATCAACGCGCAAATCGTCGCCAACGTTGACGAATCGTGCCACGGTGCTACAATCCCGCTCAGCGTCGGCGCGCCAGGAGGGTGTGAGTGGGTGATGTGAAGGCGTCGTCCGTTCTGCGTTATGGCCTCGCAGGGCTGCTCGCCGGGTCGGCCCTGGCCGTCATGGCGGCGTTGCGGCCGCTCCTGACCCCGACCGCCTTCTCTCTCGTCCTCGCCGCCGTCACGCTGAGTGCGCTCTACGCCGGGACCGGGCCGGCCCTGTTCGCGACTGCGGTATCTGTGTTGGGAACCGGCTACCTTCTACTCCACACGCAAGTGGACGCCTCGGGCGATACGATCCGCATCGGGCTATTCGTCATGACCTCGCTGCTGATCGTCTGGGTGGCGGCCTCGCGCCGCCGCGCGGAGGACGAGCGCGGCCGGTTGCTGGTCCGCGAGCACGAGGCGCGCAGCCACGCGGAAAGCGCGGCCGAGCTGCTGCGGCGGGTGCAGAGCATCGTCGAGGTGGCGCTCGGCCGCCTCGCGCTCGACGACATGCTCCGCGAGCTGCTCGAGCGAATCCGGAGCATCCTCGGCGTCAGTAGCGCACTCGTACTCCTCCTCGACGAGGAGGACGACGTGCTGGTCGTGCGTGCCGCCGAGGGCTTCGACGGCGACGTGGACGAACGCGTGCGGGTGCCGCTCGGCAGCGGGCTCGCGGGGCGCGTGGCCGCCGAGCGCCGTCCCATGGCGATGACGGACCTCGACCGCGAGGCGGGGGTGCGGCCACACCCGATCGAGGCCGGGCTGCGGTCGCTGCTCGACGTTCCGCTCCTCGTCGGCGAACGCGTCATCGGCGTGATCAGCGTCGGGTCGCGGAGCGCGCGAACCTTCAAGCCGGACGAGATCGAGCTCCTGGAGCTCGCCGCCGAGCGCATCGCCGTCGCGATCGTCGCTGCGCGGGCGTACGAGGTGGAGCAGGGCGCCCGGAGGGCCGCCGAAGCCGCCAATCGCGCCGGCACGACGCGCGCGATCGAGACGATCGACCGGAACGCACGACTGCAGGCGCAACTGATCAACGACCTGCTCGACGTGTCGCGGATCAACGCCGGGAAGCTCGAGCTCGACGTCTACCTCGTCGACCCGGCCGCCGCCGTCGAGGCCGCGGTCAGCGCCGTCCGGCCGGACGCGGATGCGGCCGGGCTGATGGTCGAGGCGGCGATCGACCATGTCCCGGGCGCGCTGCGCGCCGACCCCGACCGCCTCCAGCAGGTGATCTCGAACCTCCTCTCGAACGCCATCAAGTTCACGCCCCGCGGCGGTCGTCTCGCCGTCCGGCTCGAACGAGCCGGTCCGCATGTGGCCATCGTGGTGAGCGACACGGGACCGGGCGTGGCGCCCGATCTATTGCCCCACGTGTTCGAGCGGTTCCGGCAGGGCGACGGCCCGGCCGCGCGGCACGGCGGCCTCGGCCTCGGCCTGACGATCGTCCGGCATCTGGTCGAGGCGCATGGCGGCACGGTGGAGGTCGAGAGTCCCGGCGAGCTCGGCGGGGCGACGTTCATCGTCCGCCTGCCGCTGCTCCCGGGCGACGCCGCCGATCTGGAGCCGCAGCTCCGGCACCTTCCGTCGCCGCCGGGCGGTCCGCCCCGCGCCGACGGCCTTCACGTCCTCATCGTCGACGACGATGCGAGCACGCTCGAATCGCTCCGCGCACTGTTCGAGCACTACGGGGCGCGCGTCACCGCCGTCCCATCCGCGACCGCGGCGAGCCGGGCGCTCGAGAGCGTCCGCCCCGACGTCCTCGTGAGCGACATCGCCATGCCCGACGAGGACGGCTACCAGCTGATTGCTCGCGTGCGGGAACTCGACCGCGAGCGGGGTGGCGCGATCCCGGCCATCGCGCTGACCGCGTTCGCGGCCGATGACGACCGCGTCCGGGCCCTCGTGGCTGGCTACGACGTCCACCTGTCGAAGCCGGTCAACCCGGAGGAAGTCGTGGCATTCGTCACCCAGCTCGCACGGCGAGGCCGCGCGGCAGCGTGAAGCTCGGTGGCGGCCGCCGCGCGACCGCCACCGGGCCGGCGGCTCACAGGTTCGGCTGCGGGGTCAGGCGGAGATAGGGCTTCAGCGCGCGGTACCCCTTCGGGAACTTCTTCTTGATCTCCTCGGGGTCGGTGAGCGACGGCACGATCACGCACTCGTCGCCCTGCCGCCAGTTGGCCGGCGTCGCCACCTGATACTGATCGGTCAGCTGCAGCGAGTCGAGGACGCGCAGGACCTCGTTGAAGTCGCGCCCGGTGCTCGCCGGGTACGTGATCATCGCGCGTACCTTCTTCCGCGGGTCGAGGAAGAAGACGGACCGGACGGTCAGCGTGTCGCTCGCGTTCGGATGGATCATGCCGTACAGCGAGGCGACTTTCCGCTCCGGGTCGCCGATGATCGGGAAGTTCATCGTCGTGCGCTGCGTCTCCTCGATGTCGCCGATCCAACCCTTGTGCGATTTTACGTCGTCGACGCTGACCGCGATGACCTTGCAATTCCGCTTCTCGAA
This sequence comes from Deltaproteobacteria bacterium, assembly GCA_005879585.1. GTDB lineage: Bacteria > Desulfobacterota > Binatia > DP-6 > DP-6 > DP-3. The sequence continues at coordinate 6,466 of VBKG01000042.1, forward strand.
CTCGGCCTTCGTCTTCGCGACGAAGCCGAGCTCCGTGGTGCAGACCGGCGTGAAATCCTTCGGATGCGACATCAGGACGCACCACTTGTCGCCGACCCACTCGTGGAAGTTGACCTTGCCTTCCGTCGTTTCGGCCGTGAAGTCGGGCGCGATGTCACCGAGCTGAATGGCCATGGGGAACCCTCCTTTTTTCTCGCTAACCTGCCCGCCGCGCAGCGTCAACCAGCGAGGTCACGGCCCGGCACCGTCGGCGGGTGGTGTCGCGACCGCATGGACGGTCGCCCGGTGCACGGGGCGCACCCGTGTCTCCCGACGGCGGCGCACCGCGATCGCGCGCTTCGCGTCGCGGTACCCGGCGGCGATGAGGTTCTCGTTCTTCCGCGGATGGGCGTGGAAGATCGCGAGCGGCCCGAAGCCGCTCCACTGCTCCGTCGGCTCGATGACGGTGACCGGGACGCCGTGGAAGCGCTGATCTTCCATCGCGGCGTAGAGGTAGCCCATGTTGCCGATCGTGCGCCACATGACGTCGAGCAGACGCTGCACGAAGCCGGCGAACGTGCGGAAGCGGCCCGTGTACGGCAGCTGGCTCGCGATCGGCGCGAGCAGATAGATCTCGCTCGGCTCGAGCGTGAGGCAGTGGTCGAGCGGGATGTTCCAGGCGAAGCCACCGTCGACGTACCAGTCGCCGCGAAAGCGAACGGGCGGGAAGAGGAGCGGGATCGCGTATCCGGCGCGCGAGAGCGTGCGCAGCTCGCGGGCATCGGCGCAGTCGTGCTTGGACCACACCTCGCCGCGGCCGCGCGAGAGATTCAGTACGACGACATGGAGATCGAGCGGGCTCGCGTGGATCTTCGGGAAGTCCATGTACTGCTCGACCGCCGCCGTCAGGCGATCCATCGAGAAGAGCGAGAGGCCGAGGATCGGGTTCTGCCAGAGGCTCGGGGAGATGATGCGCGGGAGCGAGCGGAATCCGCGCCAGGCGCGCGCGAGCTGCTCGACGCCGCCGGTCGCATACGCACACGCGTTGATGACGCCGATCGAGCTGGCGACGACGACGTCGGGGGTGATGCCCTGCTCCTCGAGGTAGCGGAGCGCGCCGACGTGGTGCGCCCCGAGCGCCGCCCCGCCGCCGAGGACGAAGATGCGTCGGCCCGCCGCCATCGAACGCCTTCATAGCGCGAGGGAATCCGCGCTGGCAACGCGGCCTTGATCGACCGCCGCTGCTCGGCGATGAGCCAGCGATGACGCGTTCACGAGCCCTTGTCCGCCCGGCGCGGCGCGCCGACGCCGAACGACTGGTCGCGCTCCTCGTCGCCCAGTTCCGGGAGCATCGCATCAAGACGCCGGTGCGCAGGATCGGACGGGCCGTCGACGGGGTCCTGCGTCATCCCGAGCGCGGCCGGTTGCTCGTCGCGACACTCGCCGGCCGGCCGATCGGCCTCGCCGCGCTCTCGTTCATCTGGCCGCTCGAGCACGGCGGGCGGTCGGCCTGGCTCGAAGAGCTCTACGTGGAGCCACCGCACCGCGGGCGCGGCATCGGCCGGACGCTGCTGCGCGCCGCCTGCCGCCTCGCGGCGCGGAGCGGAGCCGCGGCCGTGGACCTCGAGGTCGACGCGGGACACACGCGCGCCGCCCGCCTCTACGCGCGCGAGGGGTTTCGCCCGCTGCCGCGCGCGCGCTGGGTCCGGCGCCTCCGGCGCGCCGGACGCTGACCGGCGCCGCCTGCCGCCTCGCGGCGCGGAGCGGAGCCGCGGCCGTGGACCTCGAGGTCGACGCGGGACACACGCGCGCCGCCCGCCTCTACGCGCGCGAGGGGTTTCGCCCGCTGCCGCGCGCGCGCTGGGTCCGGCGCCTCCGGCGCGCCGGACGCTGACCGGTCAGCGTCCGATCGCGCCGACGGTGCGGAGGAACGGCTAGGAGATGACGCCGGCGTCCTTCAGGCTCGCGATCTCGTCCCACGAGCAGCCGAGCTCCTGGAGCACCTCCTCGGTCGCCGTCCCGGCATCCTGCGCCGGCCAGCGGACCGCCGGGGGCCTCCCGTCGAACTGCACCGGGTTCGCACACAGCTGGACCCCGCCCGCGTCGAGCAGGTACCCGTTGGCCTGCACCTGCGGGTCGTCGGGCAGCTCGAGCGGGGTCTGCAGCGGCCCCCAGATACAGGTCGACGCGCGCAGCCGCGCCGACCACTCCTCGCGCGTCCGGGTGGCGAAGTGGTGCGCGAGCTCGTCACGGATCGCGTCGCTCTGCTCGGGCGACGGGTCGGGGAAGCGCTCGAGCAGGTCCGGTCGCCCGATCGTCTCGGTGAAGTGGGACCAGAACCGCCCGACCTGGAGCATCATCAGCACGATCGATTTCCCGTCGGCGCAGACGTACGGTCCGACGAGCGGGTTCGGCGCCCGCGGCATGTCGCCCGACGCGGGCAGCATGAAGCCGTACATCAACGCCGCCGTGATGTCCGGCGACAGGACCCACAGCGCGGTGCCGAGGAGCGAGACGTCCACCTCGGAGCCCTCGCCCGTTCGCTCGCGGCGGAAGAGCGCGGCGGCGACGCCACCCGCGATGCACGCGCCGCCGATGAAGTCCCCGAAGGCCGGCCGCTGCGCGACGTGGGGCTGCCCGCTGCCCGAGAGCCGGTCGGCGATGCCGCCGCGGGCCCAGAACGAAACGCCGTCGTAGCCGCCGCGTCGCGCATCGGGGCCGCGCTGCCCCTGGCCGTGGCCGCGCGCGTAGACGAGCCGCGGGTTCACGCGGCGGAGGTCCTCGTACGTCAGGCGAAGCCGCTCGCGCGCATCGTCGAGGAAGCTCGTGAGGAACACGTCGGCCCGGGCGACGAGCCGATCGAGGAGCTCCCGGCCCGCGGGCTTCGTCAGGTCGAGGCCGAGGCTCCGCTTGTTCCGCCCGAGTTGCTCGACGATGAAGTTCCGGCCCGACGCGCCCGGGATGAGTCCGCCGGTGATGAGTCCCCGGATCGGGTCCCCGAACCGGGGATGCTCCACCTTGATCACCTCGGCGCCCCAATCGCCGAGCACGGTGCCGGCCGAGGGCACGAAGCCCCATTCGGCCACTTCGAGCACGTGGATGCCGTCGAGGACGCCCGTCATGCGCCGACAGTAAGTCGGCCGCGCGGTGATTGACAAGACGGGACCCGCGGGGGCCGATGCTGGCGTGGACGGGCTGCTCGCCGGCCTCCGGGAGGTGCCGAACGTGCACATGGTCGTCGTGCACTTCCCGCTCGCGCTGCTCCCGGTGGCGCTCGCCCTCGACGTGCTCGGCCTGATGCTCGGCTCGCGCGACCTGGAGGTCGCGGGCCGGTGGTGCCTCTGGATGGGCACGCTCGCGGCCGTGGCCGCCGTCGTGTCGGGGGTCGACGGTGCGGACGACGTCCACCCGTACGTGAGCGACGATGCCGAAGCGCTCATGACCACCCACATGAAGCTCCAGTACGGCACCACCGCCGCCGCGATCGGACTGTCGCTCTGGCGATTGTTCGCCCGCGCGCCGTTCCCGGAGCGGGGCCGGACCGTTTACCTCCTGCTCTCGATTGCGATGGTGGGCAACCTGATCGTCGCCTCGGACCTCGGCGGGCAGATGGTCTTCGTGCACGGCGTCGCGGTCCGTGCCGATGGCGATTCACTGCAGGGCGGGGCGGAAAAGGGCCACGACCACCACCATCACCACGATCTGCTCTGAGCGGGCGGCGCTCAGGCCGCGCGGTCGCGGCGGAGCGGCAGCCGTACGACGAGGCTCGTGCCGGCGCGCGACGCGATCGTCACGGAGCCGCCGAGGGCTTGCACGCGCTCGCGGATGCCGATCAGCCCGGTGCCCGGATGGCGGCCTTCGGGCGGAAGCCCGACGCCGTCGTCGTCCACGCGGAGGCTGAGCTCCCCGCGGTCGGTGGCGAGTGCCACGCGCACGTGACGGGCGCGCGCATGGCGCGCGACATTGGTGAGCGCCTCCTGCACGACGCGGTAGACGGCGACCTCGATCGGCGAGGGCAGACGGTCCGGCACGCCCTCGGTGGAGAGGCTCGCGGCGACGCCGTGCCGCTCCTGGAAGTCCCGGAGACAGCTGTGCAGCGACGGCATCAGGCCGTAGTCGTCGAGCACGGAGGGGCGGAGCAGCTGCGCGAGCTGTCTGAGCTGCGCGACGGTCTTGGCGGCCAGGCGGCGCGCGTCGGCCGTCCGCGCGCGGAGCTCGCCGAGCGCCGGCGGCAGGTCGTACTCGATGGCCTGCAGGTACGCGGACACCGCGGCCAGCGACTGGCCGATGTCCTCCTGCAGGTCGCGCGACAGCCGATGACGCTCCTCCTCGTGCAGGGACATGAGACGCATCGACAGCTCCGCGAGCTCTGCCTGTCTCCGCGCCAGTCCTTGCCGGTAGCGCCCGAGCACGTGACTGCCGATGCTCGCGACGACCCCGCCGAGCACGAGGATCCCGAATGCATAGCCGAACGCGGGCTGCACCTGCGCCGCGGTCAGCCCCGCGACCGCGAAGCCCGTGCAGGTGACGGCACAGATGAGCAGATGCCGCGAGAGGCTCCACGAGAAGAAGAACGCCGAGCTCATCATGAGGAGCGTCAGCACGTCGGCGGCGAGGGCCGGATTCGCCGGCGTGCGATGAAAGTAGGCGTTGATGTTCGTCGCCATGCCGGCGATCAGGACGAGCGCCACGTGGTCCGGGCGTCGCCGCCCGCCGTGGGTGAACGTGGCCAGGAGCGCGCCGCCCGCGATCAGCACGTGGAGACCGTAGAAAAAGAGCAGACCCGGAAAGCTGGCGCGCTGGTAGCGGAGGTCGAGCGCGAGGAAGACGGGCACGATGGCCAGCATGATGGCTGTCGCGCTGCGCAGGCGTGCCGTCAGGCGCAGATCGGCGAACGTCTCGGTGTCCGCGGCCATCAGACCCAAATGCCTGCGGACTTCGTCGTCCGCAACACGCGAAGAAGGGAGAACCGCCCCTGGAAGCCCGTGAGCGCATGCGCCGTGCCGCATCCGCAGGCATTTTCTCAGGCTGTGCGCCGGGCGGAACGCATGGTATGCGCCCGGGCGCATGCCGCCCCCGCTCGCGCACCTTCGGGTGGTCGATTTGACGGACCTGCGTGGGGCGCTCGCCGGCCGGCTACTCGCCGACCTCGGCGCCGACGTGGTGAAGGTCGAGCCGCCGGGGGGCGATCCGGACCGGCTCCGGCCGCCGTTCGCCGGCGACGTGCCCGGGAAGGACCGGTCGCTCCCCTTCCTCTACCGGCACGCCAACAAGCGCGGTGTGACGCTCGACCTGCACGACGCCGACGGCTGGCGCCGCTTCCTCGGTCTCTGCGAGCGCGCGGACATCCTCATCGAGAACCTCGGGCCGGCCGCCGCGCGTCGCCACGGGCTCGCGCCGCCCGAGGTCCGGGCCCGCCACCCGCATCTCATCCATGTCGCGATCGCGGACTTCGGCCTGTCGGGGCCGCGGAGTGGCTGGCGACTCGAGGCCCTGCCGGCGTTCGCGGCCGCGGGTGCGCTCCACGCCTCCGGCTTCCGCGAGCTGCCACCGTGTTGGCTGCCGGGCCACGTCGCGCACGACAGCGCCGCGATCTTCGGCGTGATCGGCGCGCTCGCGGCGCTGCTCGGACGCACGCGAGACGGCGAGGGCGAGACCGTCGAGGTGTCCGTCCAGGAAGCGGCGCTGAACGGCTTGAACCCCTGGTCGATCCCGCTCGCCGACTACGCCCGGCTCTATCCGATGGTGAACGCCTCGCCACCGCGGAACGCCGACGGCGCCTATCACGTGCTGCCGACCGCCGACGGCTACGTGCGCGTCCTGCCCGGAACCCCGCGGCACTGGCGCGCCTTCCTCGCGCTGATCGGCAACCCCGATGCACTCGGCGGGCCGGAGTGGGAGGTGGCGGTCTTCCGCCTCGCCAACGGCGACGTCATCCGTCTCCTCGCCGCCGATGCGCTCACGGCGCGGCCCCGCGCCGACGTCCTCGCGGAGGCCCGGGCGCTCGGCCTGCCGATCGCGCCCGTCAACCGGCCGGGCGAGTTCGTCGCCGAGGAGCAGACGCGCGTCCGCGGCTACTTCCGGGCGACGGGGTTTCCACACGTCGGCGGCGCGCCGTTCGCGCCGGCGCCGTTCAACTTCTCGCGCACTCCGGTGGTCCTGTCGCGGCCGGCGCCCGGATGCGGCGCGGACGACGGAGCCGGATTCGCGCCGCGCGCCACGTCCACGCCGAGCGGCGGCACCCCGGGCCCGCCGCTCGCCGGCATGCGCGTCGTCAACCTCGGGGTCGGCGCAGTCGTGCCGGAAGTGTGCTGGATGCTCGGAGAGCTCGGCGCCGACGTCGTGAAGCTCGAGTCGCGCGCCAACCTCGATTTCCTCCGGGGCGTCACCATCGAGCCCGACACGCCGAACCGTGCCTGGACCTTCAACGACGAGAACCGCGGCCAGAAGAGCGTCTGCCTGGACCTCCGGACGGAGCGCGGCCGGGAGCTCGCGCGGCGCCTCTGCGCCGCCGCCGACGTGGTGGCCGAGAACAACCGCGGCGGGGTCGTCGGTTGCTGGGGGCTCGACTACGAGGACGTGCGGCGGCTCCGGCCCGACGTCGTCTACCTCTGCTCGCAGGGCTACGGCCGCGGCGGTCCGCTCGGCGAGGTGCCCGCCTTCGGTCCGCTGAACGCAGCGTTCGCGGGCGCCACGTGGCTCTGGAACCATGCCGACGCGCCGTACCCTGCGGGCTCGTCGCTCAACCATCCCGACCACCTCGCGAGCAAGCTCGGCGTCGTCGCGGTGCTCGCGGCGCTCGAGCACCGCCGGCGTACGGGGGAGGGGCAGCGGATCGAGATGGCGCAGACCGAGGCGGCGGCCTTCCTGCTCGGCGAGTTCTACCTCGCCGAGGCGAGCAGCGCCCGCGCGCCGACGCCGCAGGGCAATACCGTCGACTGGGCCGTGCCGCACGGCGTGTACCCGTCGGCGGGCGACGACCGGTGGATCGCGATCGCGGCCGTGGGCGACGCCGCATGGGAAGGCGTCGCGCGGTGTGTCGGCTGGACGTCCGATCCGCGCTGGGCGACGCTCGAGGGCCGGCGCGCCGCGCGCGCCGAGATCGACGCGCGCCTCGCTGAATGGACGCGAGTGCGCGCGGCTGAAGAGGCGGCCGCCGCGCTGCAGGCCGCGGGTGTCTCGGCGATGCCCGTCCAGAACGCCGACGACCACCGCGCCGACCCGCATCTCGCGGCGCGCGGCGCGCTCGTGACGGTCGAGCATCCGGAAGTCGGACCGGAGCGCCACAGCGGCAATCCGATTCGGCTGAGCCGCACGCCGCTCGTGCCCGCGGGTCCGTCACCCTGTCTCGGGGCGCACACCGAGGAGGTCCTGGCCGGCATCCTCGGGCTGTCGCGCGAGGAGATCGCTCGGATCACGGACGACGGCGTCTGTCGCTAGCGATCCGGCGTCCGGAACTGCCTGCAGTTCTCCATCGCCCGACGGCGCTTCAGTGGAGCCGATACAGCGCCGCGGCGTTCCCGCCCGCGATGAGCGCCCGCTCCTCGTCCGGCACGCCATCGAAGTGCGCGGCCAGTGCCTCGCGCGAATGCGGCCACGTCGAATCGCTGTGCGGGTAGTCCGTGGACCACATGATGTTGCGGAGCCCGGCCCGGTGGCGCGCCGCGACGCCGGCGAGGTCGCGGATGAAGGTCGCATGGCCCTGGCGGTACCAGTAGGTGCTCGGCTTCTCGGTGATGATCGACTTCGTCCAGAACCGGTGCTTCTCGAAGGTCTGATCCATGCGCTCGACGAAGTAGGGGACCCAGCCGATGCCGCACTCGACGAGCACGAACTGGAGCTTCGGGTGACGCTCGAGGACGCCGGTGAAGACGAGCGTCGAGACGACCTCGCAGATCGACATGGGGGCGATGGCGATGAAGGTCTCCTTCACGCCCGGGGTCGGATTCATGAAGACCTCGGCGACGTTCTGCTTGCGGGCGCCGACGATGTGGAAGCTCATCGGCAGTCCGGTCTCCTCGACCAGCGACCAGAACGGCTCGTAGGCCGGGTCCCAGAAGGGCTTGCCGCCGCGCTCATCCGGGAAGGGATCCACGTGGAACCCGCGGAGGCCGAGCTTGGCGATGCGGGCGAGCTCAGCCATCCCGTCGTCGAGGTCCACGAGCGGGATGTGCGCGAGGCCGACGAGGCGGCCCGGTGCCGCCTGCGAGAGCTCCGCCATCCAGTCGTTGTACGTGCGGACGACGTACATGCGGAGCTCACGGTCGACGTCGATGTGCGTCACCGGCCCGCCGAAGTACAGCACCTCGGCCTCGACACCGTCCGTGTCCATGTCGGCAAGTCGCGCCGCCGGGTCGTAGGAGCCGGGGCGCATGTCCTTGTAGCTGAGGCCGAATGCCTTGAACTCCTCCGGCTTGCGGCCGGCCGAGGCGTCGAGACCGATGGCGCCCGAGATCTGCGAGTCGACGATCCAGAAGTCACCCTGCGCCGTCGACTCGACGCGCGGTGCGCGATCCCTCAGCTTGGACGGCGCGTTCCGTACCCACAGGTCCTTCGGCGGGTTCACGTGCGAGTCGGCCGAGATCAGGCGCTCCTGGGCCATGGGCTGCCTCCTGGCCGCGATGTCTACGACATCTCGGCGCTCAGCACCACGCCCTTCGCGCGGTCAGGGTGTCGCGGCGGCCTGAAGGCCCTGGACGGCGGTCGCAGCGCAGCCGAGACGGGCGGCCAGCGCGTCCGCCAGCGACGCCGAGATCTTCGGCTTCCGGCCCCTTCGCGCCTTGCCGATCGTCGCGTTGAGGCCGCTCAGGCTCTTCGACGCCGCCTTCAGCATGCGCCCCTGCCGCTTTGCCGAGCTGCTCGCCGCCTGCGCTGCGGCCAGCTTGCCGCGGATGGCGTTCGTCTTCGCGCGCAGGACCTTCGCCAGCGACGGTGACAGGTCGGCCGCCCCGGCGCCGCCCACCGCGCCGTCGACGGCGATCAGCTGGCGGCTGACGCCGGCGAACCCGCGGGCGTCCGTGAAGACGCAGCCGACGGCGGGGTCGCACGTGTCGTCTGTGCACACGTTACCGTCGTCGCAGTGGAGCGCCGTGCCGAAGATGCAGGTGCCGGTGGCGGTGACGCAGGTCTCCGTGCCGTTGCACTTGTTCCCGTCGTCGCAGCCGCGCGAGTCGCTGCAGCGGCAGACTGGCTGCCCCGCCTCGAGCCGGCACGCCGTGCCGAGCTTGGGGCACGTGAACGGAGCCACGTCGGCGCAGACGCCGCTGATGCACGCCCGGCCGAGGCACCGGCCGCCGCAGTCGGTGTCGGCGCTGCAGGGGATGCAGTCCGAGCTCACGAGGTCGTTCCGGCAGCCCGAGTCGGTGCAGGTGTCCGTCGTGCAGCCGTTGTGGTCGTCGCACTCGCCGACGTTGTGGCAGCAGAGGGACAGCGAAACGGGCCGGTGCACGCAGCCGTTCGCGGCCTCGCAGACGTCATCGGTGCACGGGTCGTCGTCGCT
>VBKG01000043.1 GCA_005879585.1 Deltaproteobacteria bacterium
GAGGACATCGTGCTCTGGGCGACCGAGGAGTTCGGGTTCGTCGAGCTGCCCGACGCTTTCGCCACCGGCAGCTCGATGATGCCGCAGAAGAAGAACCCCGACGTGGCCGAGCTCGTGCGCGGCAAGACGGGCCGGACGATCGGCGCGCTCGTCGCCCTCCTGACGGTCCTGAAGGGGCTGCCGCTCGCGTACAACCGCGATCTCCAGGAGGACAAGCCGCCGCTCTTCGACGCCGCGGCGACGTTACGCGAGTCGCTCGACGTGCTCGCCGCCCTCGTCCGGGGTATGCGCTTCGATGTCGCCCGGATGCGCGCCGCCGCCGACGGTCTCCTCCTCGCGACCGACCTCGCCGACCTGCTCGTCGAGCGCGGCGTGCCGTTCCGCCGCGCACACGCGATCACGGGGGCGCTCGTCCGCCACTGCCTCGCGACCGGCCAGGGACTCCGCGACCTCGACGCGGAGGTCCTCCGTCGCCACTCCCCCGTGCTCACCCCCGCCCTCGTCCGCCAGCTGAGCCCGGCGCGCTCGATCGCCCGCCGCCGCGCGCTCGGCGGGACGGCGCCGCGCGAGGTGCGTCGCCAGCTCGCGCGCGCGAGCCGCGAGGCCACGACGTGAGACGCGTCGGCGTGGCGCTCGTCCTCGCCGTCGCGGCCTGCGGGCGGAAGAGCCTTCCGGTGGCGCCGGAGACCGTCCGGCCGCGCGCCCCCGCGACCCTCGCCGCCGCGAGCACCCCCGAGGGCGTCCGCCTCACGTGGCTCCGGCCGCTGCAATATTCGGGCGGGCAGCGCATGCACGACCTCGACCGCTTCCTCGTCGAGCGCGCGCCGGGCGAAGGCGCGCCGGCGACCTTCACGCGCGTCGCGACGGTCGTCCTCGAGGATCGCTTCCGCTTCCGGAAGGAGCGGCGCCTCGACTGGGTCGACCGCGACGCCAAGCCCGGCGAGCGCTACCTCTACCGGGTGATCGCCGTCACCCGCGACGGGTCGCGCAGTCCGCCCGCCGGCCCGGTTGCCATCCAATACGAGGCCGGCAAGGGAGCCCCATGAACCACTTCACCCTTCGTCACGGCGAGCTCCATTGCGAGGACGTCGCGCTCGCCACGCTGGCCGCGACGCTCGGCACCCCGCTCTACGTGTACAGCAAGGCGGCGATCGTCGAGGCGTTCCGCGCCTTCGACCGCGCGTTCGCCGGCGTGCCGCACCTCGTCTGCTTCGCGATGAAGGCGAACGACCACCTGGCGATCCTGAGGCTCCTCGCGCGCGAGGGCGCCGGGTTCGACGTCGTCTCCGGCGGCGAGCTGTGGAAAGCGCTGCGCGCCGGTGCGGACGCCCGGAAGATCGTCTTCTCCGGCGTCGGCAAGAGCGACGCCGAGCTCGAGGCCGCGCTCGACGCCGGCATCCTGATGATCAACGTCGAGTCACCGCAGGAGCTCGACGCCGTCGAGCGCGTCGCGGCGCGACGCGGAGGACGCGCGCCCGTGAGCCTCCGGGTGAACCCCGACGTCGACCCGAAGACGCATCCGTACATCGCGACCGGCCTCAAGAAAAGCAAGTTCGGGATCGACTTCGGCGAGGCGCTCGTCCAGTACGCGCGGGCGCGCGCCATGCCGCACCTGGACGTCGTGGGAATCGACTGCCACATCGGATCACAGCTGACGGAGGTCACGCCCTTCGTCGACGCGCTGGCGCGCGTCCGCGAGCTGGCCGGGCGGCTCGTCGCCGAGGGCTTCGGCCTCCGCTACCTCGACTTCGGCGGCGGCCTCGGCATCACCTACAAGGACGAGGTCCCACCCACGCCGGCCGAGTACGCGGCCGCGGTCCAGGCGGGGCTCCGCGGTCTCGATTGCACGCTCGTGCTGGAGCCGGGGCGGGCCGTGGTCGGCAACGCGGGGGTGCTCGTGACGAAGGTCCTCTATCGGAAGGACACCGCTGCCAGGCGGTTCGTCGTGGTCGACGGCGCGATGAACGACCTCGTCCGACCGGCGCTCTACGGCTCCTACCAGGCGATCCAGCCCGTGCGGCCGCGCGGCGGCTCCACGATCGTCGCCGACGTCGTCGGGCCCGTGTGCGAGAGCGGCGACTTTCTCGCCAAGGACCGCGAGCTCGAGGAGGTCGGGTCCGGCGACCTGCTGGCGGTCATGAGCGCGGGCGCGTACGGTTACGTGATGGCGTCGAACTACAACGCGCGGCCGCGTCCCGCGGCCGTCCTGATTGACGGTTCGCGCCACCACATTGTAAGGGAACGCGAGACGCTCGAGGATCTGGTCCGCGGCGAGCGTATCCCTCCGGAGCTCCGCTGACATGGCGACGCTGCGCTTCGCGAAGCTGCAGGGCACGGCGAACGACTTCGTCTACGTCGACGCCCGCGAGGGGTTCCCCGGCGACCCCGCCGCGCTGGCGCCGCGGCTCTGCGATCGCCGCCGCGGCATCGGCGCCGACGGCGTCATCCTGCTCCTGCCGCCCGCCGATGGTGGGGATTGCCGGATGGTCATCTACAATGCCGACGGCAGTCGGGCCGAGATGTGCGGCAACGGCATCCGCGGCCTCGCGAAGTTCGTCCACGACCGCGGGCTGATCCGCACCAACCCGCTGCGCATCGAGACCGACGCGGGGGTGAAGACCGTCGAGGCCGAGCTCGCCGGTGGCCGCGTCGCCCGCGTCACCGTCGACATGGGCAGACCGGTGTGGGACGGCCGCCAGATCCCCGTCGACGCCGACGGCGAAGTGATCGAGCGACCGCTCGAGGTGGCCGGGCGCGCCTACCGGGTGACCTGCGTGTCGATGGGCAATCCCCACTGCGTCGTCTTCGCGGAGGACGTCGCGGCGCTGCCGCTCGCGGACATCGGTCCACGCTTCGAGCACCACCCCTTCTTTCCGCGACGGGTGAACACGGAGTTCGTGCGGGCGACGGCGCGCGATCGACTCGTGATGCGGGTGTGGGAGCGCGGCGCCGGCGAGACGTTCGCTTGCGGTACGGGCGCCTGCGCGGCGGCCGTCGCCGCGGCACGCACGGAACGGACCGATCGCCGGGTGACGGTCGCGCTCCCGGGCGGCGAGCTCGAGATCGACTGGCGGGCGGACGATCACGTCTACATGACCGGAGACGCGGTCGAGGTCTTCGAAGGCCGCATCGAGGTGTGAGCATGTTCACGGGCTCCATGACCGCGCTCGTCACGCCGTTCCGGGCGGGCGAGGTCGACCGCCGCGCACTCGGCGCGCTGGTCGACCGACAGATCGACGCCGGCACCCACGCGCTCGTCCCCTGCGGATCGACGGGCGAGGCGGCGACGCTCACGCACGACGAGCACGTCGAGGTGGTGCGCGAGGTGGTCCGCGTCGCGCGCGGCCGCGTGCCGGTGATCGCCGGTACGGGCTCCAATTCCACGGCCGAGGCGATCCGCCTCACGCGCGGCGCCGAGGAGGTCGGCGCCAACGCCGCCCTCCTGATCTCACCCTACTACAACAAGCCCACCCAGGAGGGCATCTATCGCCACTACGCCGCGGTGGCCGAGGCGACGCGCCTGCCGATCATCGTCTACAACATCCCCGCACGCACGGGCTCGAACATGACGCCCGAGACGATCGGGCGCCTCTCGCGCATCGGCAACATCATCGGCGTCAAGGAGGCCAGCGGCTCGCTCGCGCAGGTGCTCGAGATCATCGAGGCCTCGGGACCGGACTTCGCGGTCTACTCGGGCGACGACATCCTGACGCTGCCGATCATGGCCGTCGGCGGCAAGGGCGTCATCGCCGTCACCGCGAACCTCGTGCCCCGCGAGTTCGCCGAGCTGGCCGAGACGTTGCTCGCGGGCGACCTCGAGCGCGGCCGGGCCCTCATGCACCGGCTCCTCCCGCTCGTCCACGCCATGAGCCTCGAGGTGAACCCCATCCCGGTGAAGACCGCGCTCGCGATGATGGGTCAGTGCGCCGAGGAGTTCCGACTCCCCCTCACCTGCGCGAGCAGCGGCACGCGGACGAAGCTCGAGACAGTGCTCCGGGAGTACGAGCTTGTCTGACCGCGTCCCGCTCGTCGTCTGCGGGGCGGCGGGACGCATGGGCAGGCTGCTGGTGGCGCTGGCACGCGAGGATCCTCACCTCGCGGTCGCCGGCGCGGTCGAGGCCGCCGGGCACGGCGCCGTGGGGCGCGACGCGGGCGAGGTGGCCGGCGGCACGACGCTCGGCGTGACGGTCGGCAGCGACCTCCGCGCGATCTGCCGCGCGGAGCACGTCGTGCTCGACTTCACCGCCCCCGTCGCGGCCCTCGCGCACGCACGGGTGGCCGCCGAGTGCGGCGCCGCCCTGGTCGTCGGCACGACCGGGCTCGACCGGGAGCAGGACGTCGCGCTGCGCGCCCAGGCCGCGCGCACCCGGGCGGTCATCGCCCCCAACATGAGCGTCGGCGTGACGGTCCTGACGGAGCTCGTCGCCCGCGCAGCCCGCCTCCTCGGCGCCGGTTTCGAGCCCGAGATCGTCGAGGTCCACCACCACGACAAGAAGGACGCGCCGAGCGGCACGGCGATCGCGCTCGGGCGGGCGATCGCGGAGGCGCGTGGCGCCGACTTCACCCGTGTCGGCGTGCTCGCGCGCCAGGGGCTCGTCGGCGCGCGGACACCGCAGGAGATCGGCGTCGTCGCGCTCCGCGCGGGCGACGTGGTCGGCGACCACACCGTGCTCTTCGGCGGGCTCGGCGAGCGGCTCGAGCTGGTGCACCGCGCGCAGAGCCGGGAGTGCCTCGCGCGCGGCGCGCTCCGGGCGGCGCGCTGGGTGGCGGGGCAGCCGTCCGGCGTCTATTCGATGCGGGACGTCCTCGGCGTGTAACGGCCGACGCATCCTCGCGCGTTTATAACCGACGTTTGTCAACGCCTCCCATCTCCGCTAGAAGCGGGAGCCGCAGTCGGGGACCTGCGACGATCAACATCAAAAAATCCCAACGGATCCAGGGCCTTAAGCCATACCTCTTCGCGTCGATCGACCGCGTGAAGAAGGAGCTGCTCGGGCGCGGCGTGGACGTCATCAACCTCGGCGTCGGTGACCCGGATACCCCGACACCCGCGCATATCGTCGCGCGCCTCGCCGAGGCCGCGGCCAATCCCGCGAACCACCGGTACCCCGATTACGAAGGGCTGCTCGCGTTCCGGCAAGCCGCCGCCGCCTGGATGGAGAGGCGCTACGGGGTCCGCGTCGATCCGGTGCGCGAAGTCGTGTCCCTCATCGGGTCCAAGGAGGGCATCGCCAACATGGCGGTCGCCTTCGTCGATCCGGGCGACATCGTGCTCGTTCCGGATCCCGGTTACCCCGTGTACCACGTCGGCGCGGCGTTCAACGGCGGGCAGACCTACCGCCTGCCGCTGCGGCGCGAGAACGGATTCCTCCCCGACCTGGCCGCGATCCCGGCCGACGTCGCGCGCGCCGCGAAGCTTCTCTGGCTGAACTACCCGAACAACCCGACGGCCGCCGTCGCCCCGGCGGCGTTCTTCGCCGACGCGGTGCGCTTCGCCGAGCGCCACGGCGTGATCCTCTGTCACGACGCCGCGTATGCCGAGCTCTACTTCGGCGAGCGCCCGCCGAGCCTCCTCGAGATCCCGGGCGGCCGCGACGTCGCCATCGAGTTCCACTCGCTTTCGAAGACGTTCAGCATGACCGGGTGGCGGATCGGGTTCGCGGTCGGCAATCCCGAGCTGATCGCCGGGCTCGGCCAGGTGAAGACGAACGTCGACTCGGGCGTCTTCCAGGCGGTCCAGGAAGCGGCGATCGCGGCGCTCACCGGAGAGTACGGCGTCGTCGAGCGGCTCCGCGGCATGTATCGCGAGCGCCGCGACGTGCTGGTGGCCGGCCTCGGGCGGGTCGGCCTCCCCTGTGATGCGCCGGCCGGCACGTTCTACGTCTGGGTGCCCGTGCCGCGGGGAATGACGGCTGCGGCGCTCGCGACCCGCTGCCTCACCGACGCCGGCGTCGTGGTGACGCCGGGCAACGGCTTCGGCGACGCGGGCGAAGGATACATCCGGCTGACGCTGTGTGCGCCGGCCGAACGGTTGCGCGAGGCGGTCGACCGGCTCGGAGGTCTCAACCTCTAGGACGCCGCACGGTCCGCGAGCCAGTGCATGCCTCATCGGGTTTACATCGGCATCGGCTCGAACCTGGGCGACCGGAAGGCGAACACGCACGAGGCCGTCGACCGTGTGTCGAAGCTGCCCGGCACGCGTGTCGTGCGCGCGTCGTCGCTCTACGAGAGCGAGCCGCTCGGCGACGCCAAGACGTGGTTCGTCAACAGCGTCATCGAGATCGAGACCGAGTTCGTCGCCGACGACCTCTTGAAGAAGCTGAAGGCGATCGAGAAGGCGATGGGTCGCAAGCGCGTGAAGGGTAAGCGCTGGGGCTCGCGCATCATCGACCTCGACATCCTCTTCTGCGACCACGAGATCGTCGAGAAGCGCTCTCTCAAGATTCCGCACCCGGAGCTGCACAAGCGCCGGTTCGTCCTGCTGCCGCTCGCGGAGCTGGCGCCGCACGTCGTCCATCCGCAGCTCGGCCAGTCCGTCTCCGCGTTGCTTGCGACGCTGAAGGACGAGAAGCGCGTGACGCTGCTGCCCCGCAGCTGAGCCGTTCGGTGGTGGTGCGCGCCGTGGGAGCGGGTTGCCGGCGCGGCTCCCGGTCCTCGCCTCACGTGCGCCTTGGAGCTGTGGCGTCCCCCCGCAGCTGCATGCGCGCACGGAGGCTGCGGAGGTCGCCGCGCCGGCAACCCGCTCCCACGGCGAGGCTCGGGCGCGCGTGCGGCGGGCGATCGGCAGCGTCGCGCGGTGTTAACGCTGGTGAGGGACGGAGTCGGACTCCCAGTCGGCACCGGGGTCTGCCGGGGGCGACGGGTGGCCGGCGGCTTCGAGGGCCCGGACGCAGCTGTTCCAGCGGAGAATGGCGTCGTCGTTGCCGGCGGGGCGGAGGCGTTCGGCCTCGGCGTAGTGGGCGAGCGCCCGGTCGAAGAGCGGGCGGATCGACGCGAGCGGGAGGCCCGCGGCGAGCTGGGCCTTGGCCTGCCGCTCGCACGCGAGGCCGCCGTAGAACGCACGCTCGTAGGGATCGAGGAGCCGCGCGAAGGCCTGCTGCGCCTCGCTGAAGCGGGTGCCCGTCGACGCCGCGAACTGGTCGGTCAGCGCCAGCCCGAGGATCCGGTGCGCCAGCTGGTTCTCGGCCTCGATCGCGAGCACGTCGCGGCAGATGCTCTCGGCCTCGGCGGGCTGGTTCAGCTCGCGGTACTTGTCGGCCTTCTCGAGCGCCGCCGGGATGCCGCTCGGGACGATGTGCTTCAGCGCGTACCGCATCGAGACGGTCTCACGCCGACCCCCGGAGGCGCCGCCAGAGCCGGCGGAGGGGGTCGTAGAACTCGTCGACGACGCGTTCCTTCAGCGGAATGATGGCGTTGTCGGTGATGTGGATCGACTCGGGGCAGACCTCCGTGCAGCACTTGGTGATGTTGCAGAACCCGATGCCCGCCTCCTCCTTCAGGTGCGCGCCACGCGATTCGACGTCGAGCGGGTGCATCTCGAGGCCCGCCAGGCGGACGAGGAAGCGCGGACCCGCGAAGCTGTCCTTGCGGTCGTGGTCGCGCAGCACGTGGCACACGTCCTGGCAGAGGAAACACTCGATGCACTTCCGGAATTCCTGCACCCGGTCGATGTCCACCTGCTGCATGCGCCACGTGCCGTCGGCCTCCGGTGGCGCCGGCTTGAACGCCGGGATGCGCCGATTCACGCTGTAGTTCCACGAGACGTCGCAGACGAGGTCCTTGAGCACGGGGAACGCCTTCATGGGCGCCAGCGTGATCGGCTCGCCGGGGGGAAAGTGGTCCATGCGCGTCATGCACATGAGGCGCGGCTTGCCGTTCACCTCCGCGCTGCACGACCCGCATCGCCCCGCCTTGCAGTTCCACCGGCAGGCGAGATCGCTCGCCTGGTGCGCCTGTACCCAGTGGACCGCGTCGAGGACCACCATCCCCTCGTCGAGCGGCACGGTGTAGTCGCGGAACGCCCCCGACGTGGCGTCGCCGCGAAAGATCTTGAGCACCGCCTCCATCGCCTCAGTCCTTCCCTTCGAGGATGTCCCGCAGCTCGCCCGGCACCGGCACGATCGGCTCCTCGACGACGGTCATCGCGTCGCCCTGGCGGCGGACGACCACGTTCACCGTGCCGAAGCGCTTGTCGGAGTCGGGGTGCTCGACGCGCGTGTGTGCCCCGCGGCTCTCGCGCCGGGCCAGCGCCGCGCGGGTCACCGCCTCGCTCACCGTGAGCAGGTTCCTGAGATCGAGCGTGGTGTGCCAGCCGGGATTGTACTGGCGGTTACCGTCGACGCCGACCCGACCCGCGCGCGCCCGGAGCTCCCCGAGCGCGGCGAGCGCGTTCTGGAGATCGTCCGCGGTCCGCGCGATGCCGACGCAGGTCCCCATCATGTCCTGGAGGGCGTCCTGCACGGCGTACGGGCTCTCGCTGCCCTTCCGCTCGAAGGGCGCGAGCAGCTCGGCGGTGATCGCGTCGACCTGTCGGGTCTCGACGCCCGGCTCGCCGGATTGCGCGCGGGCGTACGTCGCGGCGCCGGCACCCGCACGCCGGCCGAACACCAGCAGGTCGCTCAGCGAGTTGCCGCCGAGCCGGTTGGCGCCGTGGAGCCCGCCCGCGACCTCGCCGGCGGCGAAGAGCCCGGGCACCGTCGCGGCCTGGCTCTCGGGGTCGACCTTCACGCCGCCCATCATGTAGTGCGTGGTCGGGAACACCTCCATCGGCTCGCGCGTGATGTCGACGTCGGCGAGCTCGAAGAACTGCTGGTACATGCTCGGCAGCTTCTTCCGGATGTCCTCGGCCTTGCGGCGCGAGGCGATGTCGAGGAACGCGCCGCCGTGCGGGCTGCCGCGCCCTTCCCGCACCTCCTGCGCGATGGCGCGCGCGACGACGTCCCGGGTGAGCAGCTCCGGCGGGCGTCGTGCCTCGGCCTTGCGGCCGGCGATGACGTCGGCCACCCAGCGGTCGGCCTCCTCCTCGGTGTCGGCGAAGTCGCCGCGGAACATCTCGGGGATGTAGCGGAACATGAAGCGCTCGCCGCGGGAGTTCTTGAGGACGCCGCCTTCCCCGCGCACGCCCTCGGTCACCAGGATGCCGCGGACGCTGAGTGGCCACACCATTCCGGTCGGGTGGAACTGGACGAACTCCATGCCGATCAGGTCGGCGCCGGCGTCGTAGGCCAGCGCATGGCCGTCGCCGGTGTACTCCCACGAATTGCTGTTGATCTTGTAGGCGCGGCCGATCCCCCCGGTCGCGAGCACGACGGCCTTCGCGCGGAGCAGCAGGAAGCGGCCGCTCTCGCGGCGATAGGTGAGCGCGCCGCTGATCCGGCCGTCGTCGGTCAGGAGCCGCGCGACGGTGCATTCCATGAAGACGTCGATGCGCTGCGCCTGCACCGTCCGGTCCTGCAGGGTCCGGATCATCTCGAGGCCCGTGCGATCGCCGACGTGGGCGAGACGCGGGTATTGATGGCCACCGAAGTTCCGCTGGAGAATCCGGCCGTCGGGGGTGCGGTCGAAGAGCGCGCCCCATGCCTCGAGCTCGCGGACCCGGGCCGGCGCTTCCTGGGCCAGGAGCTGCGCCATCCGCCAGTCGTTGAGAAGCTTCCCGCCCCGCATCGTGTCGCGGAAATGCACCCGCCAGCCGTCGCGGCTGTCGGTGGTGGCGAGCGCCGCCGCGACGCCGCCTTCGGCCATCACCGTGTGGGCCTTTCCGAGCAGCGACTTGCAGACGACGGCGACGGAGACCCCCTGGTCCACAGCCTCGATCGCGGCCCGGAGGCCGGCGCCGCCGGCGCCGACCACCAGCACGTCGTAGGTCTTCGTCTCGAGGTGATCCATCGCGGGTGGCGGCTAGAGGAGGCGCACGTCGTGGATCACGCCGGAGGCGAGCAGCCGGACGTAGAGATCCGCGCTGCAGACCGTGAAGAAGCTCATCCAGGCGAACAGCATGTGACGGGCATTGAGGACGCTCGCGCCCTTCCAGGCGGCGTGGCAGGCCCGGGAGGCCGCGGTACGCGAGAAGCAGTCGAGTCCCCCACCCACGAGGTGACGCGCCGAATGGCAGGAGAAGCTGTAGAACGTCAGCGCGGTGGTGTTGGCGAGGATCACGAGCGTCCCGAGGCCGATGCCGAACGAGCCGCCGAACCGCGTGGCGTGAACCACGTCACTCCACAGAAAGGGCAGATAGAGGAACGTGGCGTAGAAGAGGTAGCGATGGAGGTTCTGGAGCACGAGGGGGAAGGCGGTCTCGCCGCGGTAGCGGCCGGCGCGCAGCTCGCCGACCGCGCAGGCCGGCGGGTCGAGGAAATACGATCGGTAGTAGGCCTTCCGGTAGTAGTAGCAGGTCGCGCGGAAGAGTACGGGTGGTAAGAGGATCAGCAACGATGGCGGCACCGGGATCCAGTCGGCGGTGATCAACGGCGAATAGAGGGGCGACAGATACCCGCCCCAGTGATAGTTGGCGTTCTGCAACGCGGCCCAGGTGGCGTACGAGATGAAGACAGCGAGCATCAGGCCCTGGAGGAGGGGCGCCACCCACCAGGCATCGCGCCGCTCGGTGGCAGCAAAACCCCTCGGCCGAACCTCTGCTGGCACAGCAACCATCGCAACTCTCCCCTTGTCTTCGGCGGCGTGCGAGCATAGTAACCGGGGGCGACCGGCGCAAGTTCGAGCCACCACCGCTCCGTAGGGACGCGATTTCGTGATCGACCCGATTTTTTTCCTTGACGCCGAGCACCCGCATAGGTTAACGGTCTATCTACACGGACTTCACGGAAGGTCTTTCCGCCAGCCGCGGCCGGGGGGTGCGCGACGGGTCGGGACGAGCCAATGGGATGGCTGAATCGCGACAACCGCGGCGACCTCGACGAAACATGCCCCGACGCCGAAAGGAGAGTTCCACCATGGCACGAACGAAGGCGCCGCCGCCGAGTGCCGGGTTGCGGGCCTCGGTGATCCGCCTGGGCGCTGCGGGCGTCTCGCTGGCGCGCGACGCGGCATCGCGGCTGGCCGTCGGCGCGCTCGACGCATCCGCCGAAGCGCGCCGACAGGCCGAGGACGTGCTCGGCCGGCTGCGGGGCACATTCACGGACCGCTTCGGCGTGGCGTCCCGCGCCGAGCTGACCGACCTCAGCGGGCGCATCGCGGCCCTCGACCGGAAGCTCGAGGCACTCGGACGGCAGGGTGACGGCGGCGATCCACAGCCGCCGTTCTCGTTGGAAAACGAGCTCAATTGAGATGGAACCGGCGACGGTGACGCCGTCGCG
>VBKG01000298.1 GCA_005879585.1 Deltaproteobacteria bacterium
GAGGGGATCGTCGCGCCGGGGACCGTCCCCCAGAGCCTGGTTTACGACGAGGCAATCCCGCTCACCGGCGGTGTGCTCCGCCTGCATGCGACCGGCCACAGCCTCGATTGCCGCGAGTCCGTGTACGGCATGTCGATCCGCCGGGACGTGGAGATCTTCGGGCCGACCGACACCCTCGCCTGTCTCCTGGACGCGGAGAGCCATGACATCGGCGACTTCGACCTGACCCTCGACGCCGCAACCCTCCCCGCTCCCGGGAAGTCGGCGTCCTACGTCACGCAGAGCGTCGGCGGCGCGGGCGGCAGCTGCTCGACGTCGACGGGCCAGCTCTGCCTCACCGACGCCGACTGTCCGAGCGGCGAGACGTGCGCGGTGACCGGCGGCTCGTACCGGCTGCACTACACGATCCGGCGCCGCTGAGTTCTGCGCGCGAGCCCGCGGCCCGCGCGTCCGCACGTGTTGACATGTGGTGGACATGTACCTATGCGTATCACATGTCGGTGATGGTCCAGATCCGGAATGTTCCCGATCCCGTTCACCGCAAGCTCAAGGCCCGTGCGGCGCTGGCCGGCATGTCTTTGTCGGACTACCTGCTGGCCGAGCTGCAGCGAGCCGCCGAGCGGCCCACCCGGGCAGAGTTGCTGGAGCGTCTGGCGCGCCGCACCGCCGTGCAGCCGCGTCCCCGCCCCGCCGCGCTCGTCCGCCGCGAACGCGAACGACGGTGATCGTCCTCGACGCCTCTGCCGTCATCGAGCTCATGCTCGGCACCCGCGCCGGTGCCGCCGTTGCGCGCCGGATCGCGCCGCCCGCGGAGACTCTCCATGCACCGCATCTGATCGACCTCGAGGTGGCGCAGGCGCTGCGACGGTACGCACGGATGGGTCGGATGACCGACGAGCGGGCGCGGGAAGCGCTCGAGGACCTCGGTGACCTCGACCTGAACCGATATCCGCACGACGTCTTCCTGTCGCGGATCTGGACGCTTCGACGCAACGCGACCGCCTACGACGCCGTGTACCTCGCGCTCGCCGAGTCGCTTCCCGCACCGCTCCTCACCACGGATGCACGGCTCGCGAACATCCCCGGCGTACAGGCGCGCGTCGAGGTGGTTTAGGAGCGCGACCCGAGACGCATGTCTCGGGTCGGAGGCAGACGCGAGCGTGAAGGGACAGTACCACGCGCGACTGCCGTGCCGCGGCTGGCGAAGCCAGCGCGGCACGAGGTACACGCCCGGCGCGCATCGCTCGATCGGCGGATGCCGCCGCAGCGGTGAAGCCGCCAGCCTTCGGCGTGCTGGACAGGCATCGCCACAGAGGCGTCGGCTGGGCGGCCGTACCTCGTCTGTCGCGCCGGCTTTCGCCGGCCGCGACATGCGGCGCGCGCGGGGCACCGAGCGTTCCCCGCTCGCGTCCGGTCCCGACCCGAGATGTATCTCGGGTCGGCCTCCTAGCTGCGGGAACCCTACGGCGGCGGCGTCGGCGCACCGCCGCGGACGCCGCCGACACGACCGGCGGGCGCCTGACCCGCCCGCGCCGCGAGCCGCCGCCGCCCGGACAGCAGCCGGCCAAGGTAGACGACGGGTCCCGAGAGCGCGTAGGTCACGATCGCCAGGAACAGGACGGGCTGCGGCGCGGCGATGGTGAGCATGATGAGCACGATGAGCCCGAGGAGCACCTGGAAGGGATGGCGATGGTGGAGCTTGATCTCCTTGAACGAGAAGTACCGGATCTCGCTCACCATGAGGCCCGCGACCGCGTAGATTACGAGCAGCATGAGGATGCGCTTGTTCGGCGCACCGGCGCCGCCGAAGTAGTAGAAGAGCAGCACGGTCGTCGCGATCACGTCGGCCGCGGCCGGGATCGGGAGGCCGACGAAGTGCCGTTTCTCGACCGACCCGACCTGCACGTTGAAGCGCG
Organism: Deltaproteobacteria bacterium; assembly: GCA_005879585.1. GTDB lineage: Bacteria > Desulfobacterota > Binatia > DP-6 > DP-6 > DP-3. Next base: position 1,917 of record VBKG01000298.1, read on the forward strand.
CGAGCCGGAGCGCGCCACACGTCACGTAGAGCGTCGCCGCAAGCCAGCCCCAGCGCCCCCAGGGCACGAGCGCCCACTGGTAGACGAGGATCCCGGGCGCGACGCCGAACGCCACCAAATCGGCGAGCGAATCGTACTGCTCCCCGAAAGAGCTCGACGAGCGGGTGAGCCGTGCGATGCGCCCGTCCAGCACGTCGCACGCCTGGGCGACGAGGATCATGATGGCGGCGAGCTCGTAGCGATGACCGAGCGTCGCGATCACGGAGTAGAAACCGGAGATCAGGCCGGCGGACGTGAAGAGGTTCGGCAGGAGGTAGACGCCGCGCCGGAGCGGCGGAATGCGACGCCGGCGCCGCCCCGGAATGATGCGGATGCCAGCACTGTCGCTCACGCGGGCTCCTCGGCAATGACCGTCGTGCCGGCGTGCACCCGGTCGCCGCGCGCGACCAGCGGGCGGACGTCGGCGGGGAGGAACAGATCGACGCGCGACCCGAACATGATGAGGCCGAAGCGCTCCCCGCGACGCGTGCGGTCGCCGGGCGCCACCTTGCAGACGATCCTGCGCGCCACGGCGCCCGCGATCTGCACCATCAGATAGCGCCGGCCGCGGCTCTCGAGCACGACGGCGTTGCGCTCGTTGTCGAGCGACGCCTTGTCGGCGAAGGCCGCTCGGAACTTGCCATTCGTGTGCTGCACGCGTTCGACGGTGCCGCTCACCGGGTTTCGATTCACGTGCACGTTGAGCGGCGACATGAAGATGCTGATGCGGGTGGCGGTCGTGCCGAGGAACCGATCCTCGCGCTCCGGCACGACGGCGACCACCCGTCCGTCGGCAGGAGAGACGACGCGGTGCTCGCCCGGCGGCGCCGCGCGCTCGGGATCGCGAAAGAAATTGAGGCACAGGGCGAGGCCGATGACGAGCGGCACGATGGACGCCGGGTGCCCGGCGGCGGTACCTACCACGGCGACGAGCCCGAGGACGCCCGCCGCCATCGCGATCACCGGCCAGCCTTCGCGCGCGATCGGCAGGACGCGGCTCACCTCCTCAATTGCGCGAGCGGTCGACGAGGCGGTTGGACGCGAGCCAGGGCATCAGCGACCGGAGCCGCGTCCCGACGCCCTCGATCGGGTGCTGCGCGGCTTCCTTACGCAGCTCCCGGAAATGCGGCGACCCGCAGCGGTGCTCGGTGATCCACTCGTCGGCGAACTTGCCGGACTGGATGTCGGAAAGGATGGCTTTCATCGCCTGGCGGGCCTCCGGTCCGACCACCCGCTTGCCGCGCGTCATGTCGCCGTACTCGGCCGTGTTGCTGATCGAGTAGCGCATGTTGGCGATGCCGCCCTCGTAGATGAGGTCGACGATGAGCTTCACCTCGTGCAGGCACTCGAAGTACGCCATCTCGGGAGAGTAGCCCGCCTCGACGAGCGTCTCGTACCCCGCGCGGATGAGCTCGGTGAGACCGCCGCACAGCACCGACTGCTCGCCGAAGAGGTCGGTCTCGGTCTCCTCCTTGAAGGTCGTCTCGAGCACCGCGGCGCGCGTGCCGCCGATGGCCTTGGCGTAGGCGAGGCCCACCTGCTTGGTGTCGCCGCCCGGGTCCTGCGCGATGGCGAGCAGACACGGCACCCCGCGCCCCTTCTCGTACTCGCTCCGCACGAGATGGCCGGGGCCCTTGGGCGCCACCATGAACACGTTCACGTCGGCGGGCGGGACGATCTTCTTGTAGTGGATGTTGAACCCGTGGCCGAAGGCGAGGAAGTTGCCCGCCCGGAGCCCCGGCCCGACGTCGCCCTCGTAGATCTCGGCGCCCTGCTCGTCGGGCACGAGCATCATGACGACGTCGGCCTCGCGGGCGGCGGTGGCGGTGTCGACCACGCGGAGGCCGGCCGCCTCGGCCTTCTTCCGCGACGCGCTGTCGGCGCGGAGGCCGACGCGGACGTCCATCCCGCTGTCGCGCAGGTTGAGCGCGTGCGCGTGGCCCTGACTGCCGTAGCCGAGGATGGCGATCTTCTTGCCCTGGAGCGGCGCGAGCGTCGCGTCGCGGTCGTGGTAGATGTTCATGAGGCCGCCCGCTCCTTCTCGTCGCCGTCCGCCGCGAGGGTCCGCGTGCCGCGGAACATCGCCACCTTGCCGGTGCGGACGATCTCTTTGATGCCGATCGGCTTCAGCAGCTCGATCAGCGCGTGGATCTTGTCCTCGGTCCCCGTCACCTCGATGACGTAGGAACTATGCGAGACGTCGATGATCTTGCCGCGGAAGATGTCGACGATGTTCATCACCTCGCCGCGCGTCCGCTCCTCGGCGTCGACCTTGATGAGCACGAGCTCGCGCTCGACGTGCTCCGTCCCGGTGAAATCCGTGAGCTTGACGACGGCGATCAGCTTGTAGAGCTGCTTCTCGATCTGCTCGAGCACCTGGTCCTCGCCGCGCGTGACGAGCGTGATCCGCGAGACGGTGGGATCCATCGTCTCGGCGACGGACAGGCTCTCGATGTTGAAGCCGCGTCCGCTGAAGAGTCCCGCGACGCGGGCGAGGACGCCGAATTCGTTCTCGACGAGGACCGAGATGGTGTGGCGCATCCGCTCAGTGTGGTCGGTAGCGGCCGAGGATCTCCATGATCTTGTCCTTGCCCGCGAGCTTGAGCTTCTGGAGGCGCTTCTTCTCGATCTCCTCCTCGGTGGTGAGGTGCACCTTCTGCTGGTAGGCGGCGAGGCGCTTCTCGAGATCGAGGTGCTCCTCGTAGTACTGGCGAAGCTCGGGCTCGCGATCCAGGAGCGACTGGATGAGCTCCTCGTCCTTCTTCTCCATCGGGGGAAAAACCTTATCGCGGCGTAAAACGGCTTGTCAACGCGAGCCGAAGCGTACGAGCTCGGCCTCCGGTGGACGAACGTAGACGGGCTCGACCTCGCCCGGGTTCGCCGCTGCACCCGCGAGGAGACGCTGCCATCCGAGCCTTGCCACGATCCCGCCGCGCGGGTGGTGGGTCGCGAAGGGACGGATCGTGGCCCGGGCGCCGAGCACGTCGCCGTACACGGAGCCGGCGTCGCCGACCAGCACGCAGGGCCGCTCGAGGCGCGCCGCGAGGTCGACGGGTCGCAGTGCCAGATCCTCGCTCAGGCGGCGCGGCCCGGCGGCGGTCGCCGCGAAGAGCGCCGCGTAGACCTCGCCCTTGCGCGCGTCGAGCGCGGCGCAGACTTGTTCCCCGGCGGCGGCGTCGGCCGCCCAGGCGAGCGCCTCGAGCGTCGGCACCGTGACGAGCGGGATACGGGCCGCGAACGCGACTCCCTTGGCCCAGCCGAGACCGATGCGGAGCCCGGTGAAGGATCCGGGGCCGATCGACACGGCGAGCGCGTCGAGTCCCCCGAGCTCGACGCCCGCCTCGGCCAGCGCGCGAGCGACGAGGCCGGGCAGCGATTTCGCGTGCGAGCGGGATTCCGGTTCGGCCGCGTCGGCGAGCACCACGCCGTCGCGTACCACCCCGACCGCCGCCGTCCACGTGGCGGTGTCGAGGCCGAGCAGCGTCAGCGGGCGGTGATCGCCCGTCGGATCAGCCCTGAACGAGCCGATGGATGTCGTTGTAGAAGACGAAGACCATCAGCGTGATCAGCAGGAGCAGCCCAACCTGCTGCGCGAGCTCGCGGTGCCGCTGGCGGAGCGGGCGCCGCAAGAGCCCCTCGATGCCGAAGAACGCGAGATGTCCGCCGTCGAGCGCCGGGATGGGCAGCAGGTTCAGCACCCCGAGGTTGATCGACAGGAACGCGAGCATGGTGAGGAAGTAGCGGGCGCCGGCGCGGGCCTGCTGGCCGGCGGCGCGCGCGATGGCGATCGGGCCGCCGAGCTCGCTCGGTGACACGCGCCCCTGCAACATCAGGAGGATCCCCTTCAGGACAACGGCGGACGCTGACCAGGTCTGCTCGGCCGCCATGAGGACCGCGCGCGGCGGGCTCACCGACGTCCAGTCGCGCGAGGCCTCGATGCCGATCCGGTAGACGCGTCCGGCGTCCTCGCCGAACATGGTGCGGTTGTCCCGCAGCTCGGGCGTCACCTCGATCGGGGTCTGCTGGCCGTCGCGCTCGACGGTCAGCCGGAGCCGGCGCCCCTCGGAGCCGAGCACCGAGTGCGAGAGCTCCTCCCAGGTGGCGATGGGCCGGTCGTCGATGGCGATGACGCGGTCGTCGGGCTTGAGGCCGGCATGCTCCGCCGGCATGCCTGCGCTGACCCCGCCGATGCGCGCCTCGTGCGACGGCATCTCGGCGCCGACGGTGGCGAACAGGACGGCGTAGACCACGAAGGCGAACACGAAGTTCATCGCGGGTCCGGCGAAGACGATCGCGGCTCGCCGTCGCGCCGGCTGCGTCGAGAAGGCGCGTTCGGGCTCGGCGACGACCGCCGGGTCAGTCTCGTCCTCTTCGCCGAGCATCTTGACGTAGCCGCCGAGGGGCATCGCCGAGAGGGCATATTCCGTCTCGCCCCGCCGTCGCGCGAAAACGACCGGCCCGAATCCGATCGAGAAACGCTGCACGAGAATCCCGAGCCGCTTGGCCACCATGAAGTGGCCGAGCTCGTGCACGAAGACCAGCACTCCGAGCGCGACGGCAAAAGCGAGCAATGAGACCAACGGTCCGATCATGGTTCTGAGGCCTTTCTCGACGCTACCCGCGCGGAAACGCGGTGTAGTAGTAGACGAACACCATCGGGAACAGCAGGCTGTCCAATCGGTCCAGGATGCCACCGTGGCCCGGGATAATCCAGCCGGAATCCTTGGCACCAAACGCCCGCTTCAGCGCCGACTCGCAGAGGTCGCCCAGTTGCGCGAGAAGGCTGATGGCTCCGCCGAGCCCGAAGGCCTCCCCTAGCGCCAGCCGCGGGAAGAAGATCACGCGGCAGAGCACGGCAATGAACATGGCGCCGGCGATCGCGCCCACCGATCCCTCGACCGTCTTGCTCGGGCTGACCGCCGGCAGGAGCTTTCTCCGGCCGTAGGCGCGTCCCGTGAAGTACCCGCCCGAGTCCGACCCCATGGCGACGAACACCGTGAACAGCACCCAGCGCCAGCCATCCGGTCCGCCATGGCGGAGCAGCACGATGTGCGGCGTGACGAAGCCGACATAGAGCACGCCGAGGACGGTAAGCCCGAGCCGGTGCACCGCGCCCGCGAGATCGGCGGTCCGGACGAGCGGAAACACGAGGCCACCGATCACCGTGAGCCCGAGCCCCGCCCCCCAGAACTCCGGCCGCCGCGACACGATCCCCGCCCCGACCACGAGCCCCCACACGATGCCCGTCACCCGCTCGACCGGATGCTCGGGCAACGCCATCGCGAAATACTCGAACAGCCCGCTCGCCGTCACCGCCACGATGAACCCCGCAAACAGCGGCGCCGGCAGCTTCCAAACGATCAGCCAAATGGCGGGAATCGCCACCGCGGCCGTGAGAAGCCTCGTCCTAAGCATGGACGAGACACCCTATTCGACTGCGGTGGGAGCCGGGCGCGGCTTCGCCGCGCCCGAGCGACGGGGTCCGGGGCCATCGGAGGAGCGCAGCGCGCGCAGCGCGCGAGCACCGCACGGGGCCCCGGAATCTAATTGACGGCACGCAGCCGTTGCTGGTCCCGCTCCACCTGAGCGGGCGTCTTGCCGAACCGGCGCTGGCGCTGCTGATAGAAAGCGAGCGCCTGGAGGAACTCCCGTTCGCGGAAATCGGGCCACAGCGTGTCGGTGACGTAGATCTCGGTGTAGGCGATCTGCCACAGGAAGAAGTTGCTGATCCGCATCTCACCGCTCGTGCGAATGAGCAGGTCCGGGTCGGGGATGCCGGCGGTCCCGAGGTGCTGCGCGACCACCGCCGACGTGATCTGCTCCGGACGCAGCTCGCCTCGATCGACCCGCCGGGCGATGGCGCGCGCCGCGCGTGCGATCTCCTCCCGTCCCCCGTAGCTGACGGCGAGGATCACGGTCATGCCGGTGTTGTGCCGTGTGGCTTCGATCGTGGAGCGGAGCGCGTCGCGCACGGCGGGAGGCAGGCGGCGCAGGCTTCCGACCGCGAGCAGCCGGATCTGGTGCCGCATCATCTTCCCGAGCTCCGTCTCGAGGTAGCGATGGAGCAGCGACATCAGGCCGTCGACCTCGCGCGGGGGGCGGCCCCAGTTCTCGCTCGAGAACGCGTACAGCGAGAGGTACGGGATGCCGAGCCGGCGGCTCGTCTCGACGACGGCCCGGACCGAGTCCTTGCCGACCCGGTGTCCGTGGAGGCGCGAGATGCCGCGTTGCTGCGCCCAGCGGCCGTTGCCGTCCATGATGACGGCGACGTGCCGCGGCATGCGAGAGGGATCGAGCTCCACCATCAGACGGCCATGATCTCGTCTTCCTTGGCCTTCAGGACCTGCTCGATGCGCTCGATGTACTGCTTGGTGAGCGCCTCGACCTTCTCCGTCCCGTGCCGCCGGTCGTCCTCGGTGATGTCCTTGTCCTTCTCGAGCTCCTTCAGCATCTCGAGCGAGTCCCGCCGGTGCGTACGCATCGACACCCGGTAATCTTCGGCAAGTTTGCGGCTGTGCTTGACCAGGTCGCGCCGCCGCTCCTCGGTGAGCGGCGGGATCGGGATGCGGATGAGCTTCCCATCGTTCAGGGGGTTCAGACCCAGATCGGAGCCCTTGATCGCCTTCTCGATGGCGCCGACCACGCTCTTGTCGAACGGCGTTACGACGAGCAGGGTCGGCTCGGGCGCGGCGAGCGTGGCGACCTGATTGAGCGGCGTCCGGGCGCCGTAGTAGTCGACGGTAATCCCCTCGAGGATCGCCGTGGAGGCCCGCCCGGTGCGCAGGTGCGACAGCTCCCGCCGGAGCGCCGTCAAGGTCTTCTCCATGTCCTGCTTGGCGCTGGTGAGGACGTCCTCGGTCATGCGCGCCCCCCGTGGACCAGCGTCCCGATGCGGGCGCCCGTCACCGCTTTCTTGATGTTGCCGGGGCGCATGATGTTGAAGACCAGGATCGGCATGTCGTTGTCCATGCAGAGGGAAATGGCCGTCGCGTCCATCACCTGGAGCTGGCGGTTCAGCACGTCGATGTAGGAGAGCTGGTCGAAGCGGCGCGCCTCGGGGTGCTTCATGGGGTCGGCGTCGTAGACGCCGTCAACGCGCGTCGCCTTGAAGATCACCTCGGCGCCGATCTCCATCGCGCGCAGGCTCGCGGCGGTGTCGGTGGTGAAGAAGGGGTTGCCGGTCCCGGCCGCGAAGATGACCACGCGGCCCTTCTCGAGATGCCGGGTGGCGCGCCGCCGGATGTAGGGCTCGGCGACCTCCTGCATCTCGATCGCGGAGAGGACCCGCGTCGGCACGTCGAGCTTCTCGAGGGCGTCCTGGAGCGCAAGCGCGTTGATGACCGTCGCGAGCATCCCCATGTAGTCGCCGGTGGCGCGGTCGATGTGCGAGCGTCCGGCGAAGCCGCGAAAGATGTTGCCGCCACCGATCACGAGCGCCAGCTCGCAGCCGAGCCCATGGACGTCCTTCAGCTCCGCCCCGAATGCGGCGAGCACCTCGGGGTCGATCCCGTATCCGGCGGGACCGGCCAGCGCCTCGCCGCTGATCTTGAGGAGCACGCGGCGATAGGTGGGAGCGGCGGCCGTGGCGACGGCCGGCGGTTCAGGCTCCGGGCTCGCCTCCAGCGGGGGTCTCCTTGTTGTCCGCACGCCGCTCGAGCGATTCCCCGAGCTGGAAGCGGGCGAAGCGGCGCACCGCGACGTTGACGCCGAACCGCACGATCGCCTCTTTGACGACCTCCTCGACGGTCCGATCGCTCTGCTTGATGAAAGGCTGCTCGAGGAGGCAGACGTCCTTGTAGAAGCGCTCGACCTGCCCTTCGATGATGCGCTCGATGACCTTCTCGGGCTTGCCGGACTGCCGGGCCTGCGCGAGGTAGATCTCGCGCTCGGTCTCGAGCTCCTCCGCCGGCACGTCCTCACGGCTCACGTAGCGAGGTCCTGCAGCCGCCACCTGCATCGACAGGTCCTTCACGAGCTGTTGGAACTCGGTGGTCTTGGCCACGAAGTCCGTCTCGCAGTTGACCTCGATCAGGACGCCGATTTTGCCCCCCGGATGGATGTAGGCGCCGATCGCGCCGTCCGTGGCCGCGCGGGTGGACTTCTTCGCCGCCTTGGCGAGCCCCCGCTCGCGCAGCAGACGGAGCGCGCGGTCGAGGTCGCCGGCCGCCTCGCCGAGCGCCTTCTGGCAGTCGAGGAGCCCCGCCCCCGTCTTCTCCCGGAGCTCCTTGACGAGGGTGAGGCTCATGCCTGCGTAGCCTCGGCCTCCGCCCTGCCGGCCAGCGCACGTCCGCCGAGCGCCCCGCCGTTGGTGGCCACCTCGGGCTCCTGGCCCGCGCCACGCTGCCGCTCCTCGTAGAGGTTGCGTCCCTCGATGACCGCCTCGGCGACCGCCGCGCAGAAGAGGCGGATCGCCCGGATGGCGTCGTCGTTGCCGGGAATCTTGTAGTCGATCACGTCCGGATCGCAGTTCGTATCGACCACCGCCACCACCGGGATGCCGAGCTTGTTGGCCTCCTTGACGGCGATCTCTTCCTTCTTGGGATCGATGACGAAAAGCGCGTCGGGGAGCTTGCGGAGGCCCTTGATGCCGCCGAGCGAGGAGAGCAGCTTCTCTCGCTCCCGCCGCAGGGAGTTCAGCTCCTTCTTGGTGAGCGCCTCGGCGATCTGCGCGTCCTCGAGCATATCGTCGAGCTTCTTGAGCCGATCGATCGATTGCTTGATGGTTTGGAAATTCGTCAGCATACCGCCCAGCCAGCGCGTGTTGACGTAGAAGGCGCCGCAGCGCTCGGCCTCCTCGCGCATGGCGTCCTGGGCCTGCTTCTTGGTGCCGACGAAGAGCATCTGGCCGCCCTGCGCCGTGAGGTCCCGGACGAAGTTGTAGGCGTCGCGGAACATCTTGACCGTCTGCTGCAGGTCGATGATGTAGATGCCGTTCCGCGCGCCGAAGATGTAGGGCTTCATCTTCGGATTCCAGCGACTGGTCTGGTGTCCGAAGTGCACCCCGGCCTCGAGCAGGTTCTTCATGGTGACGTCCGTCATACGATACCCTGGAGCGATCCCCCCCTTCGCGCAGAATGGGAAAAAGCGACGACTAGCAGAAAGCGGCGGCCCAAGGCAATGAACGTCGTCACTGGTTCATCGAGTCCAGGAACTCCTGGTTGACCTTGGTGCCCCGGACCTTGTCGTGCAGGAACTCCATCGCCTCGACGGTGTTCAGCTGCGAGAGGAGCTTCCGGAGGATCCAGACGCGGTTCAGCACGTCGCGCGGCAGGAGCAGCTCCTCCTTGCGGGTCCCGGACCGGGTGAGGTCGATGGTGGGGAACATCCGCTTGTCCATCAGGCGCCGGTCGAGGTGGATCTCCATGTTGCCCGTGCCCTTGAACTCCTCGAAGATCACCTCGTCCATCCGGCTGCCGGTGTCGACGAGCGCCGTGCCGATGATCGTGAGACTGCCGCCGTCCTCGATGTTGCGCGCGGCGCCGAAGAACTTCTTGGGGCCGCGAAGCGCATTGGAATCGACGCCGCCGGAGAGGATCTTGCCGCTCGGCGGGACGACCGAGTTGTAGGCGCGCGCGAGACGCGTGATCGAGTCGAGCAGGATCACGACGTCGCGCCCGTGCTCGACCAGCCGCTTGGCCTTCTCGATGACCATCTCGGCCACCTGCACGTGGCGTGTCGCGGGCTCGTCGAACGTCGAGCTCACCACCTCGCCCTTGACCGACCGCTGCATGTCGGTCACCTCCTCGGGCCGCTCGTCGATCAGCAGCACGATGAGCACGACGTTCGGGTGGTTCGCCGTGATGCCATGCGCGATGTTCTGGAGCATCATGGTCTTCCCGGTCCGCGGTGCGGCGACGATGAGACCGCGCTGCCCCTTCCCGATCGGCACCAGGAGATCGATGATGCGCGTCGTGAATTCCTCCGGCTCGAACTCGAGGCGGAGGTGCTCGTCGGGATAGAGCGGCGTCAGGTTGTCGAAGAGGATCTTCTCGCGCGCCTTCTCCGGCTCCTCGAAGTTGATCGTCTCCACCTTGAGGAGCGCGAAGTAGCGCTCGCCCTCCTTGGGCGGGCGGATCTGCCCGTACACGACGTCGCCGGTGCGGAGATTGAAGCGGCGGATCTGGCTCGGGGAGACGTAGATGTCGTCGGGACCGGGCAGGTAGTTGTAGTCGGGCGCGCGCAGGAAGCCGAAGCCGTCGGGCAGGATCTCGAGGACACCTTCGCCGCAGATGAAGCCGTTCTGCTCGGTCTGCGCCTGCAGGATCGAGAAGATCAGCTCCTGCTTCCGCATGGCCGCGGCGCCCTCGATGTTCATGTCCTTGGCGAGGGCGGCGAGCTCCGCGATCTTCTTCTCCTTCAGTGACTTGAGATTCAGCGTGCCGGGCTCTTCCGGGGCTGGTGCCTCGGCCTTGGCGCGTGAACGGACGGGATTGGTACTCAAATCATTCCCCTCCCGAGTCATCTGCTATGCGTGATCGGCTTTGGGATCGCGCCGGCTCATGCAGCGCCGGCGATTGTATCGGACGGGAGAGAAGAGAACGGTTCCTCTTCGGGGGACAATCCCGGGTGGTGGCGGCTTTGGGCACCCTATGCAATCGACCCAGGACTGTCAAGCAGAACGGGGTGTTTCCGCCGCGCTCCCGGCGACTTGGCGGAGTCGTGTGAGGAGACCCATGAGGTCCGAGGGCAGCGGCGCCCGCACGCCGAGCGGCTGCCCGGTGGTGGGATGGCGGAAGCGGATCTCCTCGGCGTGCAGCGCCTGGCGCGGGAAGTCCGCGAGGCCGGGCACCCTTCCGCCCCGCCCGCGGCGCCCACCGTAGACGCGGTCGCCGACGATCGGGTGGCCGAGCGCGGCGAGATGCACGCGCAGCTGGTGCGTCCGACCCGTGTGCGGGCGGAGGCGGAGCAGCGTCGCATCCGGGAGCCGCTCGAGCACCTCGAAGTCGGTGACGGCCGCGCGTGGGCGGCGGCTCCGGACGCTCATCCGTTTCCGCTCGCGCGGGTGCCGTCCGATCGGCCGGTCGATCGTCCCGCGCGCGCGCGCGACGCGGCCGTGAACGATCGCCACGTACCGCTTCTCGATCGACCGCTCGCGGAACTGACGCGCGAGCCCCTCGAGCGCCGCCCACGTGCGCGCCACGAGGAGGACGCCCGACGTGTCGCGATCGAGCCGGTGCACGATCCCGGGACGCTCCGCCGCGCCGGTTGTCGGCAACGCGCCCAGGCGATGCGCGAGCGCGTGCACGACCGTCCCGCGCCGCGCGCCGGGCGCCGGATGCACGACCATCCCCGCGGGCTTGTCGATCGCAAGCAGATCCGCGTCCTCGTGGAGGATCACGAGGGGCAGCGCCTCGGGCTCGATCGCGAGCGGCTCGGGCTCGCGCGCGTCGATCTCGACGCGCTCGCCCGCACGCACCGCGTGCGACGCCTTGCAGACGGCGCCGTCCACTCGCACGCAGCCCGCGTCGATCAGCTGCTTGGCCTGCGACCGCGTGCCGACGCCGCGTGCCGCTGCGACCACCCGGTCGAGCCGCCGGCCCGCGGCGTCCGCCGGCACGACGAGGACGACGCGCGCCACGCTCACCGCCCGGCGGCAGCCAACGTCGGCTCGGCCGCGAGGACGTGCCGCGCGCGCGCCACGTCGGCGGCGATCGCGGCTTTGAGCGCCTCGGGGCCGGAAAAGGCGCACTCGCCGCGCAGCCGCTCGACGAACTCGACGACGAGCCAGCGGCGGTAGAGATCGCCGCTGAAATCCAGCAGATGCACCTCGACTGTCCGCCGCGCGCCGCCGAACGTCGGGCGGACGCCGATGTTCAGCACGCCCGGGACGTGCCGCCCGTCGATCGCCGCCGAGACCGCATACACGCCGTCGGGCGGCAGGAGGAGCCGGGGCCGCGGATGGAGGTTCGCGGTCGGAAAGCCGAGCGTGCGCCCGCGCCGATCGCCGACGACGACGCGGCCGCGGAGCGCGTAGGGACGGCCGAGCAGGCGACGGGCCTGTCGCACGTCGCCACTCTGCACCACTTCGCGCACGAGCGAGCTGCTGACGTGCTGCCCGTCCGCCTCGACCGGACCGACAACGTCGACGCCGAATCCCAGCCGCGCGCCGAGCGCGCGGAGCGTGTCGACCGTCCCGGCGCGATTGCGGCCGAACCTCACGTTGTAGCCGACGACCACGTGCACGAGCTCCAGGTGACGGCGGACGAAGTCGTCGACGAACTCCTCGGGCGTGAGCCCGGCGAAGGCCCGCGTGAACCGCTGCACGACGCAGACGTCGAGGCCGAGCGCACGCAGCATCGCGAGGCGGTCGTGCAGCGGCTGCACGATGGGCGGCGCGCGATCGGGCGCCAGCACCGCGATCGGATGCGGCTCGAAGGTGAGCGCCACCGCACGCGCGCCCCGCGCCCGTGCCTGCTCGACGGCCCGTCGGAGAATCGCCTGATGGCCGACGTGAACCCCGTCGAAGTTGCCGAGCGTGAGCACGACGCGCGGGATCGGCTGAGCCACCCGGCTCAGATGCCGGAGAACGCGCATCGACGCCTCTTCTATACCGCCCGCCGCACCCCGTTCAAAGTTGGAGGGTGCCTGGGAAATCGACTCGACATCGAATCTCCGCGCGCGCCGCGCGCGCGGCCGAGCGAAGCGAGCGGGGAGTGAGGACCCGTCGGGCTTCGCCCGACGGGGCGAGGGGCGGAGCCCCTCGCTGAGTTAATTAATGCTCAAGCTCCATGAGCTTCTGGCGCGCGCGGGGAGCCTCGTCGGAGGTGGGGTAATCGCGGATCAGCTTCGAGAAATTGATGCGAGCGTCCGGCGTGTCGCCCATCTCCAGGAAGAGGTTCCCCTGAGCCCACAGCGCGGCCGCCGCCCGGTCGCCCTTCGGATACTTCAGCGTGACGTCGTAGAATTTCGAGATCGCCTCGTTTTGCTTTCCGGTGACGGCGTAGCAACGCGCCGCCCAGTAGAGGGCGTTGTCGGCGAGCGGCGAGTCGCGGTGATTCGTCGCGAAGCTGTTCAGCTGCGGGACGGCACGCGCGCAGTCCTTCCGCGCAAGCACGTCGAGAACGGCGAGATAGTCCGCGCGCTCGGGCACGTTGACCGTGCCTGCAGCGGACTGCTCGCGCGTGATCTCGCGCCGCCATTCGTCGTCTTCCGTGGCGGCAGGGGGCGGCTTGGCGGCGACGGCGGGCGGCGGGGTGGTCGGCGGCGGCGAGACGGCAGGCGGCGTCTCCGGCGCCGACGGCGGCGGCGTCCCGCCGTGCTCGAGCGCGGCGATCCGTTGCTCGAGCGCGCTCAGCCGGTCATCGCCCCCGGGGCCGTGCTTGTGGCCGCCTTCCTCGAGGTCGCCGCGGAGCCGCTCGACCTCGCGCTGCACCTGCTCCAGCTGCCGGCGGTTCTCCTGGACGAGCGCGCGCAGCTGGCGGTCCTGCTGCACGAAGTCCGCGTGCGTCGCGCAGCCGGCGAGCGCCGGCAGCAGAACGAGACTCCAGTGACGCAGACGGCGCGTCACGGACCGAGGACGACGGCGTGCACCCGCCGGTTGCGCGCCCAGCAGGTCTCGTTCTCGTCGTGGCAGAGTGGCAGCTCCTTGCCGTAGCTGATGGTCGAGACGCGGTCGGCGGCGATCCCCTGCGTCACCAGGTAGTCCTTCACCGTCTTGGCGCGCTTGGCGCCGAGTGCCAGGTTGTACTCGATGGTACCGCGGCTGTCGCAGTGACCCTCGAGCTCCACCTTGGCGCGCGGGTTCTGCCGGAGCCACTCGACGTTGCGGCCGAGGATGTCGCGCCCTTCGCTGTCGAGATCGTAGCGGTCGAAGCCGAAGTGGACGTCCTTGAGGATGCCGTTCTCCTCGGGGCCGAGCCCACGCTTGGCGCGCTCGAGGCTCGATCCGCCGAGGCCTTCCTCACCGATCCCACCGCCGGCGCCGCCCGCGGCGCCCTCGCCGGGCCGCAGCCCCTTCTTCTTGCACGCGCCGCCGAGCGGAACGACGAGCAGGAGGGCCAGGGCCAGACACCAAGTCCATGAGCCCCTCACCATCCCCTCCCTCCACGCCTTCCGCTGCGGGCTCATTCGAGCCGCGCCGACCACGCGGGCGACGTATCATCACCCGCGCCGCGGGTCAATTGTTTCTGCGTCCTGCCGTCGCGATCGGCGAGAAAGAGATGATGGCCGCCGGCGCGCGTCGACGAGAACACGAGGTAGCGCCCGTCCGGCGCCCACGACGGGTCCTCGTTGCTGCCGGCGGAGCTGATGGTCTGCGCGTTGCCGCCGTCGGGCGTCGTCACGACCACCTGGAATCCGCCGCCGCCGCGGGTGGTGTACGCGATGTGATCGCCCTTGGGCGACCACGCCGGCGACGTGTTGTAGCTACCCGTGTGCGACACGCGGACGACCTCTGACCCGTCGACGTTCATCACGTAGATCTGCGGTGAGCCCGTGCGGGCCGAGCAGAAGGCGAAGCGCCGGCCGTCGGGCGCCCACGCCGGCGACACGTCGATCGCCCAGTGGTCGGTGAGCCGCTGCACAACCTGGCCGCTGCGGTCGAGAAGATAGATGTCGGAGTTGCCGCCCTCCTCGCGCGTGACGAGGAGCCGCGTCCCGTCCGGCGACCAGGCGCCGTCGAGCACGACCCCCGGACCGGGCACGAGGCGCGCGGTCTGGCGGGAGCCGACGTCGACCTGGAAGAGCCGCGGGAAGTGCTCGCGATACGACGCGAACACGAGCGCGCGCGCGTCCGGCCGCCAGCGCGGCGCGATCACCAGCGAGCGCTCGTCGGTGACGCGCACCGGGTCGTCCTGGTCGAACGTCCAGGTGTAGACGTCCTTCAGCCGGCCACTCCGCGTGCTCACCATCGCGATCTTCGAGTCGAACGGACCGCGCTCGCTAGTCAGGAATTCCAGGATGGCGTCGGCCATCCGATGCGCCATGCGCGGGACGTCGTCGCGACCGCCGCTGAAGCGCTTGCTCGCCTGCGGGACGTCGCGCCGCCCCGGCACGTCGAACAGCCGCACCTCGAGCGCGATGCCGCTGCCCGAGGCGCTGATGCCGCCCTTCACGAGCGCCTGCGCGCCGATGGCGCTCCAGCCGACGAAGTCGATCTCGCCCGCCGTGATGCCCGACGTCTCGCTCTCGACGAACGTCTTCGGGTCAACCAGCCGGAAGTAACCCGAGAGATCGAGGTCGCGCGTCAGCGCCTTGGCGAAGCGGGCGCCGAGCGCGCCGCCGGGGTCGCCGCCGAGGTCTTTCGGCGGCACCACGGCGATCGGAAACGACTCGCTGCCCGGTCCGAAGATCGCGCCCGTCACGACCGCGCGCGCGTCTCGTGCCGCCAGCGCCACCAGAACCACACCCACGAGGAACGTTCTCATCCGGCGCCCTGCCCTCCCGTCTCTTCGGAGTGAAACTCGATCAGGAACTCGCGAAAGTCATTGGCATAGTGCGCCGGCGGCGGCGGGAGCGGGTTCGAGTGCTGCACGGCGCGGATGGTCGACAGGTCGTAGGCCGAGTTCCCCGAGCTCTGCTCGA
The DNA here is from genome assembly GCA_005879585.1 of Deltaproteobacteria bacterium. Classification (GTDB taxonomy): domain Bacteria; phylum Desulfobacterota; class Binatia; order DP-6; family DP-6; genus DP-3. The sequence continues at coordinate 17,478 of VBKG01000298.1, forward strand.
GCCGCACGTCGCTCACGCCTCCGTCCGGCGCGATCTCGAACCGCACCTTGGCGACCAGCCCGGGCCGCGCGAAGACGTTGGTCCACTGCCCCTTGATCGTGGTGATGACCGCCTGGCGATAGGCGAGGAAGTCGAGCCCGACGAGCTGACCGCCGCCGCCCTTGCCCTCGCCACCGGCGCCGACCGGCCCCGAGCCCGTGTCGCTGCCGGCGAGACCGCCGCCGCGCGATTTCCAGCGCTCGGCCGAGGCGGCATAGGCGTCGCGCGCCGGCGCGTCCTCGCGACCTGCCGGGTTTCCGGCCTTGCCGCGCGCATCGCCCAGCTTCGTCGCCGCTGCGGGCGAGGCCGGCTTCGCCTCTGCCTTGGGCGCCGGCGTTTCCGGCCGACGAGACGGGGCGGCTGCCTTCGGCGGCTCGGCAGGCTTCGCCGCGGGTTTCGGCTCGGGCTTCGGCGGCTTCGGCTCCGGCGGTTTCTCGGGAATGGTCACGGGCGGTGGCTCCGCCTTCGCGACCTGCTCCTCTACCTTTGGCTCTTGCTTTTCCTCTTGCGGCTTCGGTGGCGGTTGTGGCTCCGCAGCCTTCGGCGGCGGCTCCGGCTCCGGGGGCTTCGGCGGCGCGGCCGGCGGCTCGGGCGGCTTCGCGGCGGCTTCGGGTTGCCCCTTCGGCTCCGGCGCGGGCGTCTTCTGCAAGCCGCCGAGCTCGCCGGTCAGCGGACCCGGCGGCAGGCGGCCGCCCAGGACGCGCGAGTCGGTGAGGTCGACCGTGTACGCCGTCATCGGCACGGGTCTCAGCCGCGCGTACGGTGCAACCAGAATGACCGCCGCGACCACCAGCATGTGCGCGGCGGCCGACACTGCGACCATGCGCGTGTAGCGAGGGTCCCACTCGGGCGCGAGCCGGAGCGGACGGGGGGGCGGCACGGCCCTACCGCCGCCGATCGGGCGGCGGCGGCTCGGTCACGAGCCCGACCCGCGCGAGACCCGCATCGTGCACGGCTCCCATGACGCGCATCACCTGTCCGTAGGGCACCGTCTGGTCGGCCCGGACGTACAGCTGGCGATCGGGACGCGCGACCGCGATCGCACGCAGCTTGTCGGTCAGGGCGTCGGCAGTCATCGGCGTGTCGTTCAGGAAGACCTGCCCGCCCTTGGCGACGTTCACGACGAGCTGCTCTTCGTGACCGCTGAGCGGTCCCGCCGCCACCTTGGGCAGGTCGACCGAAACGCCCTGCTGGAGGATCGGCGCCGTCACCATGAAGATGATCAGCAGCACCAGCATCACGTCGACGAGCGGCGTGACGTTGATCTGCGAGATCGCGTCGGTGCCGGGGGATGTCTGGTCGAAAGCCATGGCTACTTGAGGAAATGACGCTCGGCGATGTTCAAAAATTCGGAGCCGAACGTATCCATCTCCGCGGTCAGCACGCGCAGCTGGCGCGAGAACCGGTTGTACATGACGACGGCGGGGATCGCGGCCGCGAGCCCGACGGCGGTGGCGATCAACGCCTCGGCGATGCCCGGCGCGACGGCCTGGATACTCGACGACGTGGTGGTGGAGAGGCCGCGGAACGCCGTCATGATCCCCCAGACCGTGCCGAAGAGACCGATGAACGGCGCCGTGCTCGCGGTGGTGGCGAGGAACGTGAGCCCCCGCTCGAGCCGCGTGACCTCCTGCGTCCGCGCGCGGTGCATCGCACGCTGCACCGTCTCGACGCCGCCGAACTCGATTGCCTCCTCATCGCTGCCGGGGTTGCCCCGCTTGCCCTTCGTGAGCCGCTGCAGCTCCTGATACCCCGCCCGGAATACCTGCGCGACGGGGCTCTCCTTCAGGTCCATGCTCGCCGTCTGGATCGTGGGAAGGTTCTTCGCGTCCCAGAAAATGTCGATGAAGCGCTCCGATTGCCGCCGCGCGCGCCGCATCTCGACCGACTTGGCGAGCGTGATCCCCCAGCAGCCGACGGAGAACGCGAGCAGGATGAGCAGGACCGCGCGCACGACCGGTCCCGAGCCGACCACCATGTCCAACACGGTGTCCTGCCGACCGGGCAACGTCTCGGCGAGCTGGGCCAGCACACCGCCCGCAAAGGCGACGCTGGTCGAGAACTCAGGAATCATCGTGTCAGGTGTGCCCTACCAGCGGCCCCGCCCCCCACCGACCGCGCGACGGTACTCCACGGTCCAGAGGCAGTCAAACCCGCGGTGCTGGTACGCTCCTTTGCTTGACCGCTGGAGAGTGAAGTGAAATGGATTTCCGAGGAGGTGGTGGCTTCATGGCCAAGATCCGCGTCGGCATCAACGGGTTCGGGCGCATCGGCCGCAACGTCCTGCGCGCCTGCCTCGGTGACGAGGCGCTCGACTTCGTCGCCGTCAACGACATCACCGATGCGAAGACGCTCGCGCATCTCCTGAAGCACGATTCGGTCCACGGAGCGCTGCGCGAGCAGGTCCGTGCCGAGGACGACCGCATCGCGGTCGGCACGAGAATGATCCGGGTGCTCGCCGAGCGCGATCCCGGCAAGCTGCCGTGGAAATCGCTCGGCGTGGAGCTGGTGCTCGAGTGCAGCGGACTCTTCACGGACCGCGCCAAGGCGGCCAAACACCTCGAGGCCGGCGCAAAGAAGGTCATCATCTCCGCGCCGTCCAAGGACGCGGACTTCACGATCTGCTGCGGCGTCAACCACGACGCGTACGACCCGCGGAAGCACGACATCGTCTCGAACGCCTCGTGCACCACGAACTGTCTCGCGCCCATCGCCAAGGTGCTGCACGAGACCTTCGGCATCCGCCGCGGCCTCATGACCACCGTCCACTCCTACACCAACGACCAGCGCATCCTCGACCTGCCGCACGAGGACCTGCGCCGCGCCCGCGCCGCCGCGCTCTCCATGATTCCCACCAGCACGGGCGCCGCGCGCGCTATCGGCCTCGTCATCCCCGCGCTCAACGGCAAGCTCGACGGCATGGCGGTGCGGGTTCCCACACCCAACGTCTCGCTCGTCGACCTCACGGCCGAGCTCGAGAAGCCCGCCACGGAGGACGCGGTCAACGCGGCGATGCGGGAGGCCGCGGGCGGCAAGCTGAAGGGCATCCTCCACTACTGCGAGGAGCCGCTCGTGTCGGCGGACTTCAACGGCATGCCCTACTCGTCGATCTTCGACAGCAAGCTCACGCGGGTGCTCGACAAGACGTTCTGCAAGGTGCTGTCCTGGTACGACAACGAGTGGGGTTTCTCGATGCGGATGCGGGACGTGGCGTCGCTCGTCGGACGCAGCCTCGCTTGAAGGCAGCCGGGACGTGCGGTCGGTCGCGGACCTGGACGTCCGGGGCAAGCGCGTCTTCATCCGCGCCGACTTGAATGTCCCGCTCGCCGACGGCCGCATCGCCGACCCCACCCGGATCGACGCCACTCTGCCAACCATCCGTTTCGTGCTCGACCACGGCGGCCGGCCCGTGATCGCGTCGCACCTCGGGCGCCCGAAGGGCAAGCCGCGCCCCGAGCTGTCGCTCGCGCCCGTCGGCGAGTATCTGGGACAGGTGCTCGACCGGCGCGTCGCGCTCGCGCCCGACTGCGTCGGCGACGCGACGGAGCGGCTCGTCCGCGGGGCCGACGGCCCGGTCCTCCTCGAGAACCTCCGCTTCCACCCCGAGGAGGAAGCGAACGACGCGGGCTTCGCCCGGGCGCTCGCGCGTCTGGCGGACGTCTACGTGAACGACGCGTTCGGCGCCGCCCACCGCGCGCACGCCTCGACCGCGGGCATGGCGAAGCACTTCCGCGAGAAGGCGGCGGGCTTCCTCCTCCTCCGCGAGATCGAGTTCCTGGCGCGCCTCCTCCGCGCGCCCGAGTCGCCGTTCGTCGCCGTCCTCGGCGGCGCCAAGGTATCGGACAAGATCGGCGTCATCGAGAACCTCCTCGGTCGCGTCGACACCTTCTGCATCGGCGGCGCGATGGCGTACACGTTCCTCCGCGCCACCGGCAAGCCGGTCGGCCGCTCGCGCGTCGAGGAGGACAAGATCGGCGTCGCGCACGACGCGCTCGAGCGCGCCGCCGCGAAGGGGGTGCGCGTGCTGCTGCCCGTCGATCACCTCGCGGCGGACCGTCCCGAGGCCGGCGCCCGGACCGCCGTCGTGTCCGCCGACGACTTCCCCGCCGACCTCCTCGGCGTCGACATCGGCCCGCGGACCGCCGAGGCGTTCTGCGCGGAGATCGGCCGCGCGCGGACCGTGCTGTGGAACGGGCCAATGGGGATCTTCGAGGTCGAAGCCTTCGCGCGCGGCACGCTGGCGGTGGCGCGCGCGCTCGCCGCCTCGCGCGGCACCACGGTGGTTGGCGGCGGCGACTCGATCGCGGCACTGGCGCATGCCGGCGCGCTCACCGCGGTCACGCACGTGTCGACGGGGGGCGGCGCGTCGCTCGAGTTCCTCGAGGGCCGCGAGCTGCCCGGTATCCGCGCGCTCGACGAGCCGGCGACGGAGCCGCTCACATGACCCGCACGCCATTGCTCGCCGGCAACTGGAAGATGCACGGGACGCGGCAGGAGGCCGTGGCGCTGGCGCAGAAGCTCGCGGAGACGATCGGGCGCGTACCGGGCCGTGAGGTCGTCGTCGCCCCGCCGTTCACGGCGCTCGAATGCGTCGGCCGCGCGATCGCGGGCACGCAGATCCGTCTCGGCGCACAGAACGTCCATTGGGAGCCGAAGGGCGCGTACACGGGCGAGATCGCCACCGCGATGCTCAGCGAGGCCGGCTGCACCTACGTCATCATCGGACATTCGGAGCGCCGCCAGCACTTCGGCGAGACGGACGAGACCGTGAACCGGCGCCTGCACGCGGCCCTCGCCGCCGAGCTCGTCCCGATCGTCTGCGTGGGCGAGACGCTGGCCGAGCGCGACGCCGATGCGACGGCGGCGGTGATCGAGCGACAGGTGGCGAGCGGTCTCGCCGGCGCGTCGTCGGCGCAGATCGCCCGCTGCGTGATCGCCTACGAGCCCGTGTGGGCGATCGGCACCGGCGTCACCGCGACCCCGGGCCAGGCGCAGGAAGTGCACCATGCCATCCGTCGGCAGCTGGTCGGTCTCGCATCGGATACGACCGCCGGGCGTGTCCGCATCCTCTATGGCGGCAGCGTGAAAGCCGCTAATATCGACGCCCTCATGGCCGAGCCCGACATCGACGGCGCGCTCGTCGGCGGCGCGAGTCTCGACGCGGCCGAGTTCACCCGAATCGTTCGCTACGAGGAGAAGGAAGGATGATCGGTATCCTCTATAGCTACGTGGTCCCCGCGATCCACGTGTTCGCGTGCCTGTTTCTGATCGTCGTCGTCTTGCTCCAGACCGGCAAGGGCGCCGACATGGGCGCCGTCTTCGGCGGCGGCAGCCAGACGCTGTTCGGGTCGGGTGGCGCGGGAAACTTTTTGACGAAGCTCACGGCAGGGACCGCGATCGCCTTCATGCTGACGTCGCTGATCCTGACGTACGGCTCGAGCCGGAACCCGAGCTCGACGCTCGTGCACCGCTTACCCGCTCCGGCTGGACAGCCCGCACCGCCGCCGGCGCCCGGCGCGGCAGGCGAGCCGTCGCCGCCACCTCCGGCAGCGGAGGCACCGGCCGAGGCGCCGCCGGAAGCGCCGCCCGCCAGTCAGCAGTAGGCGGCCGATCGGCTCGACAGGTCGGGGGGCCTCTGTTAGGAGCGATGGTCCCCCTTTGTGCGAGGATGGCGGAATTGGCAGACGCGCTAGTTTGAGGGGCTAGTGGGCTAAACACCCGTGGGGGTTCAAGTCCCCCTCCTCGCACTGTGGAACCGACGCAACTCGCTCTCGCCCTCTCGTGGCATCCACTTCCCGTAGTGGCGCTTGAGGGTCGCGTAGGCGACGCCCGTCTGCTGCTCCAACCAGGCGATCTTGACGCCGGACCGCAGCGCGGTTGTGACGAACGTGTCCTTCGTCGTGTAGATTCCGCGCACCCGGATGCCGAGCGCCCGGAGGCAACGGTACCAGTAGCGGGAGGCGAAGGCCTTCGGCTCAATCGGCTTCCCCTCCGTCGTCGTGAACACCGGCATCTCGGGCTGGCGAGCAGCTCACGCTTTTCGCGGCATGTGCACCCGTGACGCCGCCCGCGACGACCGGCCATCGTTTCTTCCGCCTGCCGGTTGCCGCTCGACGCACTTCACGCGCGGCCCGGATGCCGGCCTCGGCGCCGCTCTCCACGTCCGCCTCGCCTCTTCGCTGTTAGACAGCCCTCCGTAGCTCATTTTGACCACGCACGCGCCCGCCGGGTGCGTGCTCGGCGTCTACGTTCGGGAGGGCAACCATGGCAACGATTCGGATCACGCGTGATGGCGCTGGCGCCAGCCGGTTGAGTGCGACTTGTCGGTCGCTTGGCGTAAGGCTGGGCTGGTGGGTCGGGACGTCGGGGTCCCCGGCGTGCTACGCGACGCGGCTCAAGCTCGACGCGCTCAGCTTCAACCCGCACTTCCCGG
>VBKG01000044.1 GCA_005879585.1 Deltaproteobacteria bacterium
TGCCATGCTGTCTAGCACTTCACCTGCGACGAGAGGAGTGCCCCTTCAAGCGGGCCCGGGCTTCGACCGATACTCCTTCCGGAGAGAAAAACTTGCCGGGGGATGGACCTTCCGGCGCGACCTTCAAGGAGGAATCCAACCGATGTCACTTACAGTCAACACGAACCTGGCCGCGCTCACTGCGCAGCGCCACCTCGATGAGTCGGGCGACCGCCTGACCGCGTCTCTCGAGCGGTTGTCGTCGGGGCTCCGCATCAACAACGCCTCGGACGATGCCGCCGGTCTCGCGATCGCCGACAAGCTCGAGCGTGACGTGCGCGTCGCCGCGCAGGCCGTCCGCAACGCCAACGACGGCATCTCGTCGCTGGCGATCGGCGAAAAGGCGCTCGGCAAGGTGACCGACGTCCTCACGCGTCTCTCGGAGCTCGCCTCCGAGTCCGCGACGGGCACGGTCTCCGACACCCAGCGCAGCGCGATCCAGCAGGAGTTCTCGCAGCTCCTGTCGGAAATCTCGCGTATCTCGAACACCACCACCTTCAACGGCGTGCAGCTCCTCAGCGCCGGCACGACCGTCGCCGTGCAGGTGGGCCTCGACGGCACGACGAACTCGCAGATCAGCTTCAACTCGGTCGACGGCTCGCTGTCGGGCATCCTCGCCGGGCAGACGGCCATCGCCGCCTCGACGCAGGGCGCGGCCCAGTCCGCTCTCGGCGTCCTCACCTCCGCCATCGCCAACGTCGCCAACACCCGAGGGACGCTCGGCGCCTTCGAGAGCCGGCTGGTGACGGCCATCGCCGGCCTCCGCGTCGCGAAGGAGAACTTCGCGGCCGCCGAAAGCCGCATCCGCGACGCCGATGTCGCGGCCGAGACGGGCGAGCTGACCCGTGCGAGCATCCTGCAGCAGGCCGGCACCGCCGTCCTCGCGCAGGCCAACCAGCGCCCGGCGCTGGCCCTCACGCTCCTGCGCTAAGGGGCTGGGTGAATCGATCCGTACGTACCGGGCCGGGGATCTCGCGATCCCCGGCCCGTTCTTCATCTGACGGCCGGGCGAGGGGCGCATGGCGGGCCTGATCACCGTCGGCGGCCTCGCGACCGGCATCGACACCAACTCGATCATCGATAAGCTGGTCGCCCTCGAAAAGCGGCCGGTGGCCCTGCTCGGCGTCGAGGTGCAGGACGTCCAGGCGACGCAGACGTCCATCAATACCCTCGGCGGCAAGCTCTCCACGCTCCGCTCCGCGGCGCACGCGCTCGGGACCACCGACGGCGTGCTCGTCCGCGCCGCGACGTCGAGCGACACCGACGTGCTCGCCGCGGCGGCCGGCGCCGGCGCCCAGCCCGGCAGCGTGGCGCTGACCATCACCCAGCTCGCGCGCGGCTCGGTGGCAGGCGCGACCGTGGGTGTGGCGTCGGCGACGAGCACGGTCGCGAGCGGACCGGGGACGTTCCAGTTCCAGGTGGGGTCGGGCACCGTCAAGAGCGTCAACGTGGACGCCACCACCACGCTCCAGGGTCTTGCGACCGCCATCAACGCGCTCGACGCCGGCGTGACGGCCTCGGCCGTCAACCTCGGCACGGCGTCGGCCCCGGACTTCCGCCTCGAGATCGCCAGCAAGGCGACGGGCGCAACCAGCACGGTCACGGTCACGCACGACGACACCGCGCTCGCCGTCCAGACCGCGCAGGCAGGGCAGAACGCCCAGTTCACCGTGGACGGCTTCAGCGGGACCTTCGAGCGCGAGTCGAACACCTTCGGCGACGTCCTGCCCGGCGTGACCGTCACCCTGCGGAACCGCGGCACCGCCACGGTCACCGTCGCCGACGACGCCGACGCCATCACCGCCAAGGTGAAGACGCTGGTCGCCGCCTTCAACGACATCGTCACGTTCGTCACCGGCGAGTCGCAGGTCACCGAGACCCAGGACAAGTCCGACGTGGCGCTCGGCAGCCTCGCGACCGATTCGACCGTGAAGCACCTCGTCGCGCGGCTGCACGAGGTGTTCTCGGAATCGGTCGGCGGCGCGTACACGAACCTGTCGAGCCTCGGCCTCGCGACGCAGCAGGACGGCACCATTGCCTTCGACGAGGGCAAGTTCCGCACGGCCCTCGGCAGCGATTCGACGGCAGTGGCCGCGACATTCGCGGGCGCCGGGACGGCGTCGGGCGTGGCCAAGGATCTGAGCGCGCTCATCGACGGCATGACGGGGTCGGGCGGAACCCTCGCGTTGCACACCACCGCGCTCAACGATCAGATCCGATCGCTCCAGGACCAGATCGACGCCGGGCAGCGCGAGGTCGACGCGTTCGAGGTGAATCTCCGCCAGCAGTTCACCGCGCTCGAGACCTTTGTGAGCGGTCTGAAGAACCAGGGCAGCTTCCTGCAGCAGGCATTCGGCCGATAGGGAGAAGAGGAATGCACGTCGACTATGCACGCGAGTACGCCAAAGCGCAGGTGACGTCCGTCGACCGGACGCGCCTCCTGCTGCTGATCTTCGATGGCGGCCTCGCCTTTCTCCAGCGCGCGCGCGAGGCGCTCGTCGCGGGCGACCTGGCCGGCTTCGGCCAGAACCTGAACCGCGCCCAGGCGATCATCGCCGAGCTGCTCGGCACGCTCGACTACGAGGCGGGCGGCACGATCGCGCGCGATCTCGCCCGACTCTACGACTTCATGCTCGCGCACCTGACCGAGGCGAACGCCCGGCAGAGCGTGCGGCACGTCGACGAGGTGATCGGGGTCTTCAGCACCATCGCGGGTGCCTACAAGGAGATCATCGAGCGGCCGGCCCGCGCTGCGGGCTGAGATGGGGAACGACGAGATCACGCGGCTGAGCCGCCGGGAGCACGCGCTCTACGGCGAGCTCGCCGCGCTGTACCGGGGAATGCTCGAAGCGCTCACGGACGAGCGCGCCCCGGTCGATCTGTCGCGCCTCGCCGCCGACGGTGCGCGCGCGGACGCGGCGGTCGGCGCGCTGGCCGTCCTCGAGGCCACGCTCGCGCCGGTGAGGCGAGCCGGCGATGCAGTCTCCGAGGTGGTCGCGCTCTGGCAGGCGTCCGCCACCGTCGCTGCGGACGCCGCCGTGATGAATCGCGAGCTCGTGGTCGCCGCACGCGTGCGCCAGACGCGGATCGCGAGCCGGAGCGCGGTGTTGCGCGCCGGCCGCCGGTTGCTCACGGGCTACCGGCCGGCGGGCGCGAGTGCCGCGGCCGTCGACCGCCGCGCGTAGCGCCCTAGCGACGCCGCGCCCCGGCGGGTCGCTCGGCGTCGACGGCTTCAGCGCGACCCGCCCGCGTCCCATGCCGCAGACGCGATAAAAGCCGCCTCGATGAAGGGCTCCGCGCCGCGCTTGGTGCTCGACCCATCCATGACGAAGGTAATCGATGTGCGGCGATCTGTTACCGCGATCGCCGCGTTGTCATACGCGACAGTATACCGTATGACACGTGGATGGCGCGACGCATCGCACAAGCGCGACTCGATGCCGAAACTCTCGACCTGCTGACGCGACTTCGACGCCGCACCGGTCTGAGCGGTTCGGAGCTCCTGCGGCGTGGGCTCCGCCAGCTCGCGCATGAGCAACCACGCTCTCGGCATTCCCGTATCGTCGGGGTCGGGAAGTTCGCGTCGAAGAAGCCGGATCTCGCCTCGAACAAGAAGCACCTCCGTGGATTCGGGCGCTCGTGAAGTCCGTCCTGCTGGACACGGGATGCGTCGTCGCCCTGCTCGACCGGAGCGAGCGCAATCATCGGCGTTGCGTCGAGACCGTCGCCGAGGTCGACGCGCCATTGGTGACGTGCGAGGCGGTGATCGCCGAGGCGTGTTACCTGTTGCGGGGCGTCCGCGGGGCCGCCGATGCAGTGCTCGAGAACGTCGAGCAGGGCACGTTCGAGATCCCGTTTCGTCTCGACCGGTCGACCGCGGCCATTCGGACGCTGCTCCGCCGGTATGCGAGCGTCCCCATGGATTTCGCCGACGCCTGCCTCGTCCACATGGCCGATGAGCTGAACACCGGCCGCATCCTCACGCTCGACGACGACTTCGCGATCTACCGTTGGCGGCGGTCGCGCGTCTTCGAACGCCTGCTGGCGGGATAGCGGTCGCTATGCTTCGGGCGATCGCTCGCCCGAGGTCGCGACGTCGCGCGGCCGGTAGCCCATCACGCCGAGCTGCTCGAGCAGCCGCCAGCCGAACGCCGCGTCGCCGCCGGCCTTTCCGAAGCCGCCGCACTCGAAGAAGACCGGCCGTGGGATGACGACCGCGTCACGCCCGGCGACGAGACGATCGATGACGAGCCCCGCCTCCGGCTCGCGCGCGATCGCCTCCGCGAGCGTGGTGAGCCGGCAGTCGTCCAGATCGGCACGATGGACGAAGCAGAGGTGCTTCCCCGAGGCGCGGACCGCGGCCGCCTGGCACGCGTGCAGCACCTCGGCACCGAGGGACGCCGTGGGGTCGAGCGCGACGCCGTCGCTTCCCGTCGTGCGGAAGAGGAGGAACTCGTAGCCGACGCGCTCGAGCGCCAGGAGCCGGTCGCGGAGCGGCGCGGGCAGGCCCTCGTCGACGCGGCCGCTCGGGACGATCACGGTCGCCGGCGCCGACGCCTGCTCGAAGTCGGCCCAGAGCGCCTCGCGGATACCCTGGCCGAGCGAGAACGCGAGCACGATCTCGTAGAGCCGCGCGATCTCTGCCTCCTCCGCCGGACTGAGCTCGATCCCCTCGATCGCCTCGATCTTCGCGACGAGCCCTTCGATCGTGAGCCCGCGACGCTCCGTCTCGCGCGCCAGGGCCGCGCCGGCGAAGACGGGCAGGTGCCCCGTGAGCTCGGGGTGACGGCGCGCGAAGTGGACGAGCGCGCGGCCGACGTTCTGGTTGCGGCGGGCGAAATCGCGCACGGTGACGAAGTGGTTGTGGTAGTTCACGGCCGACGCGTCGTAGACGATCTCCATGCCGGCCTGGGACAGGCGGTAGCCGAGCTCCACGTCCTCGGCACGCGCGAAGGACTCGTCGTGCACGCCGTGAGCGGCGAGGAACTCGCGCTTCACCGACGTGTTGCCGCCGTAGAAGTAGCCCCACGTGACGACGCCGCCGTCGGTCAGCGTGGTGTAGCCGAACTGCCACGCCGAGTCGCTCACGATGTGGCGCATGAAGCGCGTCACCGTCAGCCCCGGGTACCAGTCCATGTAGCCGAGCATCGCCGCCTGTGGCCGGGGGTCGCGGCGGTGGAAGTCGCGGTGCTTCTCGAGGAGCGACGGGGTCGCCACCATGTCGCTGTCCGTGAAGACGATGACGTCGCCGCGCGCGGCTTCGAAGCCCCCATTGAGCGCCGCCGCGCGGTTCGTGTGCGGCCGGCGGACGAACTTGAGGTCGAGAGCCGAGGCGAAATCGGCGGCGAGGGTCTCCGGTTGATCGTCGGACCCGTCGTCGCAGACGATGACCTCGAACTCTTCCCGCGGGAGCGTCTGCCGGGCAAGCGCGTCGAGGCACTGCGCGAGCTGGGCGCGACGGTTGTAGACCGGGATCAGGACCGACAGTCTCATGGCGCGACGACCTCCACAGGCGACGCTTCGGCGCGATCGGCCACCACCCGCCAGCCGCGCGCCCGGGCGCGGAGGCGAAGGTCGACCTCCGCCAGCGCTTCGGGTGTGCCTTCGCGGAACCCGCCGAGCGCCGCGAAGCGATCGCGCCGGACGAGGAGCGGTGCCTTCCCGGCGATCGGTGCGGCGCTTCCCACCACCGCGACGTCCGGGTCGGCGTCGGCGGATGCCACCAGCTCCCGGAGCCATCCGCGCTCCGGCGACGCCCCGGCGCCGAGAAAGACGACGTGGCGGCCGCGAGCGCGCTCGGCCGCCTGGTTCCACGCGGCGACCACACCGCGCGCTTCGGGATTGCGCACCACCTGCACGTCACCGCCGAGCGTGGCGAGCACCGCGCGGGTCTCGTCCGTCGAGCCGTCGTCGACGACGATCACCTCGAAGTGGGCGCCGTCCGTCACCGCGGCCAGCCGCGTGAGCGTGCGCTGCGCCACTCCCGCGTCGTGCACGGGCAGCGCGATCGAGACGTCGAAGGGCGCGACGGCTGCCTCGCGCACACCCAGCCGATACGCCGCGTCGAGGAGCCCGGCGTAGAGCGGGTCGAGCACGGCGCGGCGATACACCGTGGCGAAGCTCTCGTCACCCGTACGGAGCGCGCCGAGCTTCGACAGATCCGGTTTCTCGAGCTCCAGCACCGCGTCGAGCATCCGCTCGAGTGCGGCCTCGTCGACGTGCTCCGACCCGCCGGCGTGGACGAAGGCGGCGAGCTCGGGATGCTTCCGCGTCAGCACGATGGACATGCGTCCCGCCATCCGCTGGCGGCGAACGAAGCCCGCCGTGGTGATCGGGTGATGGTGGTACGTCGCCGCCTGCGGGCGGAAGTGCAGCACCATGCCCTGGCGGCGGAGCCGGTAGCCGAGCTCGATGTCGTCGCACGCGGGGTAGGTGAAGTCGGTGTCGAACCAGGTCTGCTGGCGAAGCAGCAGGCTCCGCTTCACGGACACGTTCGACGTGTAGAAGAGGTTGAACTCGGCCTTCCCGTCGCGCACCTCGGCGAAGTTGAACTGCTGGCCGCCCGCCGGCGAGACGACGTGCTCCATGAGCGGCGTCACGGCGATCTCCGGCGACCACTCGATGAGGCCGAGGAGCGCGTCCCGGTCGTCCGGGTGGCTCGAGTGGAACTTGAGGTGCGCCTCGAGGAACGATGGCCCCGGGATCATGTCGTCGCCGGTGAAGAGGACGATGCGGCCGCGGGCGGCGGCGATGCCGCGGTTCCGCGCCGCGTTCGGCCCGCGATGCGGCTCGGCGAGCACGCGGAGCGCGAACGGCGTACGCAGCCCGGCGAGCGCCGCGAGCGTGTCGTCCGTCGAGCCGTCGTCGACGACGACGACCTCGAACTCGGCGGGCGCGACGGTCTGGGCGGAGAACGCGAGGAGGGTCTTCCGCAGGATGTCGCGCCGGTTGTACGTGGGAATCACGACGGTGAGCGGCACCGCGGCCGCGAGCGCTCGCGCCTTCCGCTGCGCCTGCGCTCGAACGGCGTCCAGCCCGTAGGCCCAGCCGAGCAGCTCGACGTAGTGCTGCTTCCGCAGCCGCGCGACCTCGGGCGATGCGCCCACGCGTCGCTCGTGCTCGACGAGCGCCCAGCCGCCGTCGATGAGCTGCTTGGCGCGCGCCAGGTCGTCGCGCGAGAGGTGCGGCGTGCGCATGACCACCTGATGCCCGCCCCAGTCCCGCCAGTCGGCCGATTCGATCCAGCCCGAGCGTTCCGCCTCCGCGTGGAGCGGGGTGCCGGGATAGGGCGTGATGACCGTCAGCCCGATCGTGTCGGGCTCGTGGCGCATGACCAGGTCGTACGTGTCGACGATCGAGCTGCGCGTCTCGTGCGGCAGGCCGGCGATCAGCAGGAAGTGGAGGCGGATCCCGAGCTCGCGTGCCCGCCGGCGGAGATGCGCGAGCTTCGGCACCGTGAGGCCCTTCTTCCCCTCCTTCAGGTGCATGACGGCCTCGTCGCCCGTCTCGACGCCGATCAGGATGCCGACG
>VBKG01000599.1 GCA_005879585.1 Deltaproteobacteria bacterium
GATGCAGCGCCGAAATTCATTACCCCGTCGGGCATTGCTGGAAGAGACGGGCACTTGTGGGTGGCGACTCGCTCATAGCACGAGGAAGTCTGGCATCGCGGTGGGTGCACAACGGGAAGGCCACCGCGAACCCACCGGCGTAGGGTCGACGGCACGCGTGGACAGGACGGCAGGGAAAGTAGGGAAGGTCTCGCGGGTCGCCTCGGCGCTCCCGCACAGCGAAGGCGCGGCGTATAAGCGGCAGGGCCGTGAAGTCGCCGCGTGCCGGCGAGACCGGCGGATGGGGTCGGAGTAAGCGACGATGGACCGAGACAACAGAACTCGGACCGGAGCCAAGGACCCCTGGGGTAGAGCGGCAACGACGCCGCTCGCACAGCGGCTCGCGGAAGCACGGCCGGGTCCGGACACTGAGCCGGATCAGCACGTCGTGGGGAAGTGGGCGAAGGGTCGATGCAAACCACGCGCGAAGGCGGGCACGGTCCGCGCCATTGCCCTACCCGACCTCCACTCCAGCGCGCGACGGCACGCTGGTAGCTTTCCGCGAGCTCGATTGGTTTCCGCGCGCGGTCTGGGCCTCCGTCGCCGGGCCGTCCCCATCGCCCCGACACGAGAGCAGCCGGCATGGCGAGTGAAGGACGCGGGCCCGCATCACGAAAGTTGCGACGGCGAGTGTGGCCGTGTGTCACGCACCCATGGGGCGAATTGTCACGTCGCCCGAACAGCCGTCAATGGTGGAACGGCGTCACGGGGCCCGGTCGTTTCGCGTCAACACTCTTGACGGCGTCGATTTGGGCAGCATATACCCCGCAAGCGCTCAAGGTTGAGGGCTAGCTGACCTCATTCGATAATTAACGCACGCCGATGCCGAGATGGGAAATCGCCGCGGTGCTCGCCCTCATGAATGTCGCAGCGGGGTGCAGTCATTATCATGGCGCCTATGAGCTGGACTCGGGGCTGCGGCAGCAGGTGCGCGGCGATCTCGCCGTCGCAGGAGTCCTCGATCGGCGATCGGGCGAGGAGAGCACCGTGCCGTGTGCCCGTGGGACGGCCGCTCTCGCGCGGCGAGCTGGCGCACCCGACGTGTCGGGGCGGCTCGATGCCAGCGAGGTCGCGCTTCTCCTCTCGGGACCGGCACAGCTGTCGCTGAACGCGCCCCAGCTGGCTGCGCTCCGCGACCGGCTCGGCCATCGCTACGTGGTCGTCGGCGAGGAAGGCCGCGAGCCAGTCACGCACGTGCTCTTCTGGGACGTTTTCGTCGTCGTGCCGACCCCGTGGGTGATCGTGTGGTGGAACTTCCCCGTCCCGGTGTCGCGGCGGAATGCCGTCCCGCATGCGACCCGCATCCTGCGTGTCGTCGACCTCGGCACCGCGACCGTCGTCGGGGAATCGTACGAGCTGTTGCGAGACAGGCCGGATGGCGGGGAATTCTCGGACGGCGAAGTTCGCGGCGGCCTCTCCGCGATGAGCCTCAACTGAGGAGCGGCAGATGCGCCACCGTGGAGTGCTCCTGGCGTCGTTCGTTCTCGTCGTCGCGGGATGTACGCTGCCGCGCCGGGCCGGGCTGTTCGCCCGAACACCGATGGCGGCCCGTCCGATCGCCGGCAACACCGTCGCCGTGCTACCGCCCGTGACGGTGGGCAACGAGGCGGCGCCCGCGATGGTCGCGGCCCGCGCCTCCGCACTCGTCTTCTCGGGGGACATCGCGGGCGTCCACTTCGCCGCTCTTCAGCCGACCGTGGCGAAACTGCAGGAAAAGCCCGAGTGAAGCGGGAGCGCCGGCAGATCATCACGCTGCGACAGATTACGCAGTCCCAGCCGCTGGGACCTGCCCGGCTGGACGCCGAGCTGCTGGCGCCCCTCGGGTGCGACTATGCGCTCGTGTCCGTGCCGTTCGGCGCCTACGAGCAGCAGTCGCACATCGGGGCGCTCTACGGCGCCATACCGCTCGCCGGATCAAAGCAGCTCATTTCGCTGACGCCGCGCGGCGTATATCTGCTGTACGACTGCAAGAGCGGCGAGAAAGTGTGGGAGAGCGCGATTGGCGCCCTCCCTGTCGCGCGGGAAGCGATCACGATGGGCGATCGGAGCCTGCCCGTTCTCGGAGCGGCATACCTCCTGACCGGCGACATCGAGACACCGCTCGGTCGGCTGCTCGACGGCGGCTTCGGCACCGATCGCGCGCGATAGTCGACGAATTCGGCATTCGCGCCGGCTCGGAGGACGCTTCATGTACGAGGACTACCGCGTGATCACGCCGCCACGTGCTGGAGCCTGAAGGCCATGCCGCCGCTTCCACCTTCGGCCACGGAACCGCTCGTGCGCTCCCTCTCGCTCGGCGCCGTCACGAGCGTCCTCCTCGCCGGCTGCACCACCTACTCCGTGCACGTGCGGACGTTTCCGCCGACGGAATCAGCGCAGGTGCTGATCGTGTCCGGCGGGCTGGTGATCCACCTCGGCGCGCGTTAGTTCCCCTCATCGGCCTGCCCGCGCCCGGCTCAGCCAACGCTGACGGCACCCGAGACGATCAGCGCGGCGAAGATCGCGGCGAGCGCCAGCCGGTACCAGCCGAAGGGCGCCAACCCATGGCGGGTGAGGAACGACACCAGCCAGCGTACGGCGAGCGCCGCGGCGACCGTCGCCACGGCGAATCCGAGCACGATCGGCGCGATGCCGAGCTGCTGGAACATCGACGGCCCACCACCCTGGGCGGCGTGCCGCAGGTTGCCGGCGAGGTCGTGCAGGCAGGCCGCGCCGAGCGTCGGCAACCCGAGCAGGAACGAAAACTCGGCGGCGCCCACCGCGCTCAGGCCGAGCAGCATGCCTCCTCCAATCGTCACCATCGAGCGCGAGGTGCCCGGCCACAGCGCGAGCGTCTGAAAGAGCCCGATGCCGAGCGCCGTGCGCCACGACAGCGCCGTCACGTCGTCGCGTCCGCGGAGGCCTCGCCGGCCGAGCCAGATCATCCAGAGGCCGCCCGCCGCCAGCGCCGCGAGCACGGGCCAGTCGCTGAACAGCGTCGATTTGATCGTCTTGCTCAGTAGCGCGCCGGCGGCCGCCGCAGGGACGAAGGCGAGGGCGACGTTGCCGGCCAGCCGCAAACCGTCGCCGTCCCGCCCGAGCAGACCCCGCACCATCTGCGCGACGCGCGACCGATAGAGACCGAGGACGGCCAGGATCGCGCCGC
>VBKG01000045.1 GCA_005879585.1 Deltaproteobacteria bacterium
CGACCCCGACATTTGGGTCGCCATCGTCACGGGTGCCGGTCGCGCGTTCTCGAGTGGCGCCGATGTCGAGGCGCTCGCGACCGGCGGCTTCGTCAAGCCCGACCGCTGGCGCGAGCTCGCGATGCACGAGGGGGTGGCCCTGTTGCCGACGCCGCGCCGCATGCGCGTGCAGAAGCCGGTGATCGCGGCGGTGAACGGGGTGGCCGCCGGGGTGACCCTCGACCTCGTGACGGAAGCCGACATCCCGATCGCGTCGGAACGCGCCGAGTTCGTGGATCCGCACGTCTCCCTCGGCTACGTTTCGTCGCACGAGATGGTGAACATGGCGCGGCGCGTGCCCGTGGCCGTGTGCCTCAGGATGGCGCTCCTCGGCAAGCACGAGCGGATGAGCGCGCGCCGGGCTTACGAGGTGGGCCTCGTGACCGAGGTCGTGCCGCACGAGAGCCTGATGGACCGCGCGCGCGAGCTCGCCGCGCTGCTGCTGAAGAACGCGCCCCTCGCCGTGTGGGGCACGAAGATGGCGATCCTCCAGGGGCTCGGGCTGCCGATCCCGCAGGCGGAGGAGATCGCGGCCGGCTACCTCGAGGTGGTCGAGCAGAGCGAGGATCACGCCGAGGGACCGCGCGCCTTCGTCGAGCGTCGCGAGCCGCGCTGGAAAGCGCGCTGAGCTCAGCCGACGCGGCGGGGCAGACGGCGAATCGGACGGGCGCGCGGCGCGCCGGCGAGCGCGCGCGTCGCGCCGCGCAGGATCTCCGACGCCATGTCGATCCGGAGGTCCCATTCCGCTGGACTCGACCAGCGGTTCCGCCAGGCCGGCAGTCCGACCCGGCGGACGCTCCGGCGATGGCGGTCCGGCGTCTCCCAGTCGAGACCGCGGCATTCGAGATACGCCACGTCGCGCCCGAGCTGGACGACGAGCGCAGCCCACTCGCCGTAGATCGCCTCGCCTCGCGCGCGCGACCGCGTCACGAGCTGCCGGACGAGCGTGTCCGTCATGATGAAGGACGGCACCAGGAGATCGATCCGGCCCGTGAGACCGAGGCGCGCCGCGAGCAGGCGATTCGCGACGACCTCCGTGGCGTAGAGCGGCAGGTGATGCGACCGATGGGCCTTCTCCGTGCGCCCGACGATGACCGCCGGGTAGCGGCGCCCGACCCGCACGACGGCCGCGAGCTCGCGCGGCGCGCGGCGGAGCCAGTGCAGCGCGCGGTCGAAGTCGACGTAGTGGATGCGGGGCGCGCCCGTGGCGAGTGCCTGCCGGAGAGCGAGGCGGTAGAGCGGCCCGCGCTCGTTCGCCGCGGGCGTGCCGGCGTGCACGCCGGCGGCGGCCAGGAGCGCGGTCAGCCGGCCGTCGGTCGGCGGCGACGTCGCGACGGCGATGCTCCGGTAGAGCGCCTGCAGCCGCGGCAGGAACCGCTCGACGTCCTCGCGCAACGCGCCGCGCGCATCGTGGAGGGTCGCGGCGAGCGCCACCTCGGTCGGCCTCGGCGGCGACGGTCGGCGCGGCATCGCCTCGGGCTACCGTGCGCCCGCGACGACGGTCAAACGGTGCTACGGCAGCGGCATGACCTTCCGTAGCTGTCCGGCGAGCACCGCGGGATCCGTGGTCGGGAGCTCGCAGTGCCGGCGCTCGCATACGTAGGCGGTCGGCTTCCCGCCCTGGGCCACCTTGTCCTCGAGGAGCGGGACGAGACGAGCCGTGTCTTGTCCGTCGGCGTGCACGACGAGGACCCGGTTCGGCGCGAAGATCTCGCGCACCGCGCGCAGGAGCGGCTCCGCGGTCGCCCGTTCGTCGGCGGTCACGATCACGATCTCCTTCGGCGTGTCGAGGGCGAAATCGAGCGACAGCAGCATCTCGCCGACACCGGCGGGTGCATGGCCGAGCGCGTCGCCGAAGGCTGCGAGGGCGCGCTCGGCGCGCTCGCGATAGTGCTCGTCGCCGGTCAGCTCGGAGAGGCGCAGGAGGTTCATGACCGCGACCGAGTTGCCCGACGGCTCGGCGCCATCCGTGCCGGGTTTCTCGCGTGCGAGCAGCGCTTCGCCATCGTCGGCCGTGCGGAAGAACCCTCCGCCGTCGCGGTCCTCGAAGTGGTGGGAAAGGACGCCGTCGAGCGCGATCGCCGCCTCGAGCCAGCGCTCGCTGCCCGTGGCCTCGTGGAGGTCGAGGAGTCCGGCGCCGACGAACGCGTAGTCCTCGAGGTAGCCGGGGGACCCGCCGCGGCCGTCCTTCACGGCGCGCGGCAGGCGGCCGTCGCGATCGCGGCGAGCGAGGAGAAAATCCGCGGCGCGCGCGGCGTGCATGGCGTACGCGTCGTCGCCGAGGGTGAGGGCAGCGCGCGCGTAGGCGGAGATCATGAGGCCGTTCCACGCGGCGACGATCTTCTCGTCGCGGGCGGGCGGCGGCCGACGGCTCCGCGCGGCGAGGAGCGCGCGACGAGCGTCGGACGGCAGCGGCCCGCCCGCCGCCGCGAGAATCGTCCGTCCATGGAAGTTCCCTTGCGGTGTGACGCCGTAGTACGCCGTGACGAGCGGCGCGGCGTCGGCGCCCACTGCCGCCTCGACCTCTGCGGGCGTCCACGTGAAGAACCGTCCTTCGTCGGGACGACCATCCGGGCCCGGGCTGTCGGCGTCGGTCGCGGCGTAGAAGCCGCCGTCGGGCGCCGTCATGTCGCGCGCGACGTACGCGAGGATGTCGCGGACGACGTCGGCGAAGTCGTCGCGACGCGTCGCCTGGTACGCCTCGAGATACGCGAGCGCCAGCAGCGCGTTGTCGTAGAGCATCTTCTCGAAGTGCGGCACGAGCCAGCGCGCGTCGGTGGCATAGCGGTGGAAGCCGCCGCCCACCTGATCGTGCATGCCGCCGGCCGCCATCCTCTCGAGCGTGAGGGTCGCCATCCGAAGCGCCTGCTCGTCGCCGGTCCGGCGGTGGTAGCGAAGCAGGAAGCGGATCGGGAGACCACTCGGGAACTTCGGCGCGCCCGCGACGCCGCCGTTCGCGGCGTCGAAGCGCGACGCGGCTCCGCGTGCCGCGGCATGCAGCACGCTGGCCGACGGGAGCGCGGTCGAGGGCGTGGGGCCGAGACTCTGCCGCACGCGCTCGGCGACGTCAGCGGCCGCGTCCGCCACCCGCAGGGGGTCGCGATCGAAGGCGTCCCTCAGCTTCTTCAGCAGCGTGAGGAAGCCGGCTCGCGCGCCGCGCTCGCCGTCGCGCGGCGGAAAGTACGTCCCACCGTAGAACGGCTGGCGCTCGGGCGTGAGCCACACCGTCATCGGCCAGCCGCCGCTGCCGCTCATCGTCTGGACCGCCGTCATGTACAGGCTGTCGACGTCCGGCCGCTCCTCGCGGTCGACCTTGATGGCGACGTAGTGCTCGTTCAGATAGCGGGCGATCTCCTCGTCCTCGAACGACTCCTCCTCCATGACGTGGCACCAGTGGCACGTCGAGTAGCCGACGCTCAGCAGGACGGGCCGCTCGAGGCGGCGGGCGGTTTCGAAGGCCTCGTCGCCCCACGGATGCCAGTCGACGGGATTGTGGGCGTGCTGGCGGAGGTACGGGCTCGACTCGAGTGCGAGGCGGTTCGTGTAGAGCGGCGTGCCGTCGGGGCGAAGGTGGCGCGTGTGCGGCGATTCGCCGGCTCGGCGTGCGGCGGCGAGCTTCGCGACGAGCGCGGCGTCGAACGGCGGCACGCCCGGCAGCGGGGTGCCGACGTCGACATCGTGGCGGCACGCGACGAGCAGGATCGCGAGCGTCAGACCTGCGGCACGACGTCGCGCGCGAACCATGCGATCCGTTCGAGCAGCTCCGCGAAGCTCCGCGCGCCGAGGCCCACCTGGAACGCGCTGGCGCCCGCATGCCGCCAGCGGCCCGCTTCCTCGACGACGGACGCCGGCGCGGCGTCGGCCGCGACGGCGAGCGGCGCGACCAGCTCGATGGGAGTGTCGGCGGAGCGCTCGCGGCGGGCGAAGGCGACCGCCGCGGCGAAGTCGTCGGGTCCGAGCTGCCACGGAATCCATCCGTCGGCGTGGCGTGCCGCGCGTCGCACGGCCGCGCGCGAGTTGCCGCCGACCCAGATCGGCGGCCGCGGCTGCCGGGTTGGGCGCGGCGCGACCATGACGTCGCGGAACGCAACCGTCTGGCCATCGAAGCGCGCGACGTCCGCTTCCCAGGCTGCGCCGATGGCGTGGATGTATTCGTCGGTCACGCGCCCGCGTTGGTCGTAGTCGGCTCCGAGCGCGGCGAACTCCGGCTTCAGATGGCCGCTGCCGACGCCGAGGATCACGCGTCCGCCCGAGAGCCGATCGAGCGTGCCGTACTGCTTCGCCACCACGAGGGGGTGCCGGTAGGGGAGCACGAGCACGTGCGAGAGAAGCCCGATCCGCGTCGTCGCGCCGGCGACGAAGGCGAGCGTGCTGCCGGCGTCGTACCAGACGGCGCCCATGGCGGCGGCGCGCGACGTCGGCACGGCGACGTGGTCGCTGCACGACACCCAGGCGAACCCGGCGCGCTCCGCCTCGCGTGCGGCCGTGATCAGGTCGGTGCCGGAGAGCTCGCGCTCCCACGGCTGGCTCCGCGCGGGGATCTGCTGCACGCCGGGAAGGCCGAGGCCGAAGCGGAGCACGCGTCCCCCCATAGCAGGCGACCCGCGCACTGCACAGAAGCATGCCGGGGTTCCCGAGCGGCGGCGCGGCGGCTATAAGCGGGCAGCCATGGGGGCGCACGAGCACCATGCGAAGGCCCGCCGGGTGGTCGTGTGCGCCGTGCTGACCGTCAGCGACACGCGCACTGCCGAGACCGACACGAACGGCACGTGTATCCAGGCGTTGCTCGAGCAGGCGGGACACCGCGTCGCGAGCTACGGCATCCTTCCCGACGATCCCACGCGCGTACGCGCGCACGTGGAGGAGATGCTCCGCGAGCCCGAGGTCGACGCCATCATCCTGAACGGCGGGACCGGCCTCGCGCCGCGCGACCGGACCTACGAGGCGATCGTCGATCTCCTCGAGAAGCGGCTCGACGGCTTCGGTGAGCTGTTCCGCATGCTCTCGTACGAGCACGTGGGGGCGGCCGCGATGCTGTCGCGCGCGGCGGCCGGCATCGCGCGCGGCAAGGTCATCGCCGCGCTGCCGGGCGCGACGTCGGCCGTCGAGCTCGCCATGACGAAGCTCCTGATTCCCGAGCTCGGGCACATCGTCCAGCTGCTGCGCGGCTGAGCCGATGCGCGTTCGCCTTCGCTTCTTCGCGGTGCTGCGCGAGCACCTGGGCGCGTCGTCGTCGCGCGCGGTCCCCGCGGGCACGACCGTCGGCGCGCTCTGGCGGAGCGTCGTGGCGGAGCGGCCGGAGCTCGACGCGATCCCCGTCCGCTTCGCGGTGAACCAGACCTACGTCGAGCCGTCGCACCGTCTCGCGGAGGACGACGAGGTGGCGGTCTTCCCGCCGGTCAGCGGGGGCTGAGCGGCGCGCGGACCGCGTCGGGCGAGGGCGCGAACCGTTCGGGGTGGAGGATGCCCGCGAGCAGCTCGAGGCTGTCGACGATGCGCGGCCCCGGGCGGCTCAGGTGCACGGTGCCGTCGACGGCATAGACCTCTCCGGCGCGCACCGCGGGCAGCTCGTCCCATCCGGGCTGGGATGCGAGGAGCGGCAGGTCCCGGAGCGTGCGGTCGACGCGGTACCCGCAGCAGGCGAGCACGAGCACCTCGGGCGCCGCGGTGCGGACCGCGTCCCACGACACGCGCGCGGCGTCCTCGCCCTTCCGGCCGAGCGGCTCGACGCCGCCCGCGATCTCGACCAGCTCCGGCGTCCAGTGGCCGCTGCGGAACGGTGGGTCGATCCACTCGAGAACGACGCAGCGACGCCGCGCCGCGTCCGCCGCCCGCGCCCGCACCGCCTCGATGCGCGCACGGAGCCCGGCCACGAGAGCGTCGCCGCGTTCCCGGACGCCGAGCGCGTCGGCCACGGTGCGCACGTCCTGCATGATGTCGGCGAGGCTCGACGGATCGAGGTCGACGACACGCGGCGGCCCGGGAAGCGTCGCGGCGAACGCCTGCACGCTCGCGTAGCCGACGGCGCACACGTCGCACAGCCGCTGCGTGACGAGGACGTCGGGCTCGAGGCGGCGGAGGAGCGCCTCGTCGAGCGTGTAGAGCGTGCCGCTCCGCCGGAGCGACTCGCTCACCCAGCGGTCGATCTCGGCGCTCGGCAACGTCGACTCGTGGATCGGGCAATGGGTGGCGCGCGGCTTCGCGTTGGCGCCGGGTGGGAAGTCGCATTCGTGGCTGACCGCGACCACGTCGTCGAGCATGTCGAGCGCGGCGACGATCTCGGTGGCCGCCGGAAGCAGGGTGACGACCCGCACGGCTAGGCGTCGCCACGTTCGAGCTGCGGGAGGGCGTCGGTGATCGTGAACCAGGGCGCCTTCGATCCGACCCAGACGTGCAGCAGCGGTCGCACGCCCGGGTCCTGGTCGAGGCTGCCGAGCCGGATCCGGCGGAAGTCCGGGTGCGCGTGCATGCGGCTGTAGAGCGGCGAGCCGCACCGAGAGCAGAAGGCGCGAAAGTGACCGGGAGACGACTCGTACTCGCGGATCAGGTCGGGGCCGGCCGTCACCCGGAACGCCGCCGAGGCGACGCCTGCGTTCACGGCGAACGCGCTGCCGCTGGCGTGCCGGCACAGCGAGCAGTG
>VBKG01000046.1 GCA_005879585.1 Deltaproteobacteria bacterium
CGAGGGCGAACCGCTCGACGGGCAACGGTTCAGCGACCTGTCGCACGAGATCGCGCACATCTATTTCCTCGAGTACATGCACGAGGGCGGGCTCCATCAGTCGAACGCCTGGCTGCACGAAGCGGTTGCGTGTCACCACGAGAAGGAGGCGTCGCGCCGTCATCGCGCCGAATGGATGCGCGACCATCTCGACGACCGCATCCCGCTCGCGACCCTCTTCACGATGCGGAACCCGGTGAAGGAGAGTCCGCTGGTCGAGCTGACCGTGACATCTCGCGGACCGGCATCCGGAACATGACGTACTACGCCGAGTCGGTCACCCTCTTCGAGTTCCTGCTCGAGAAGGAGGGCCAGACGTTCATCCGCGAGATGTGCCAGGCGCTGCGACACGGCGCCACGATGGACGCGATCGTGCGAAAGCGGAGCGCGTTTCCGAAGGGCACCCCGGACCTGGAGGAGGCCTGGGTGGCGTGGGTTCGTACACGCTGACCGGTGGTCGGCCGACGACGCCCAGGCGCATCCCTGGGCGGACGCCGGCGTCCCGGGCTGCACCTCCTCGCGCACGACCGTCACGCCGTGGACGGTCGCGCCCTGTCATTTCCTCGACACTCTGCTGGGACGGGCGGTCGGCGCGTGGCGCTCGGCATGGCGCCACATTGGTATCGCCCTTGCTCCTCACGGGCATCATGTGGAGGAATCGCAAGCGCAAAGCGCCGAGCGCCGGTCGTCTCGGCGCCTTCCTGGACGAAGGCTCGGAGATCGAGGGCAACTACACGTGCTCCGGCACCGTCATGCTGGACGCGACCCTGCGTGGTGAGGTCACTGCCAAGGACACGCTCATCGTCGGAGAGCGCGGCGTCGTCGAGGGGAGCGTGCGAACGGCGACCCTGATCGTGCACGGCCGCGTGGCGGGAAACGTCACCGCGAGCGAGCGCGTCGAGCTCAAAAGCAGCGCGCGGGTGACGGGCGACATCGACGCGCCGGTCATCGTCATGGAGGCGGGCGCCGTACACGACGGCCAGTGCCAGATGACCAAGGAGAAGGCCGCGGAGCCGTCGCTGTCGCTGGTAATTCCCTTCAAGGGATGAAGCCGCCCGTCAGCCTGATCCTCGTCCACGGCGACGGCTCGCGCGTGCTGCGCGTGAGCCTGCCACGGTCGATCATCTACGCCACGGCCGGACTGTTCGCGACGGCGGCAGCGTCGACGATCGGTCTCTCGGACGACTACGCCCGTCTCGTGCGCGACTCCGGCCGAATGGCCGCCCTCCAGCAGCGCGAAGCCGAGCAGCGGGCGGCCGATGCCGTGCAGGCACGGGTCGCCACCGTCCGGGGCGAGATCACCGCCTGGAAGGCACTCCACACGAAGATGTGGAAAGCGCTCGGTCTGCGACCGGATCGCGCGGACGACGACGCCGCAGCCGCCGAACCGCAGTCCGCGGGCGAGGTCGAGCTGCTCGCGAGCACCGTCGCCGAGGAAGGGCCGCGCCTGAAAGAGCTGGAGCACGCGACGGGTCGGATGGGGAGACTCGTCAGTGCGCTGCCGCTCAGCTGGCCCATCCACGGCCAGATCGATTCGGAGTACGGGATGCGCCGGTCGCCCTTCAGCGGGAAGCGGCAGCACCACAAGGGGATCGACATCGGCAGCCCGCCCGGCACTCCGGTGCGGTCGCCCGCACCGGGGATCGTGATCGCGGCACACTCGGGCGGAGGCTACGGGCGGAACGTCGTGCTCGATCACGGCAACGGCATCGAGTCGCGCTACGCGCACCTGAAGAAGGTCGATGTCACGGTGGGCCAGCGAGTGGAAAAAGGCGACGTCGTCGGGCTCGTCGGCAGCACCGGTCGCAGCACTGGGCCACATCTCCATTACGAGGTGCTCGTGGAAGGCAAGCCGGTCAACCCGCGCGAATTTCTCGAGGCGCACTGACCGGCAGCACGCGACAGGCGATACCCCGGGACCCGGCTGCTGGATCGGCCAATCCAACGGGGCGCCCGCGGTGTAGTAGCCGGTGAGCCGGCGTGCGGGCCGTGGTCGTTCCGCCCGTCCGGCCATAGTACGCTCGCATGACCGGATACCGGCCGATGCCATCGACCGCGCACGCGACCGACGTGGAGGTGATGCTCGAGGTCGCCGGAGGCTCCGAGGAGGCGCTCGCCGTCCTCCACCGTCGCTTCGCGCGTCTCGTCTTCGGACTGGCGTTGCAGGCGCTCGATCGCGCCGCGGCCGAGGACATCGTGCAGGACGTCTTCCTCGCGGTGTGGCGGAACGCCGCGACGTTCGACCCGCAACGCGGCTCGGTGCGCGCGTGGGTCCTGCAGATCGCCCACTTCCGCGTGCTGAACGAGCTCCGCCGCCGGAGCCGGCAGCCCGCGATCGAGGCCGACGCGGAGGGCGAGCTGCTCGCGAGCCTGCCGGCGCAGGATCCCGGGCCACCCGAGGCAGCGGCGGCGGAGCAGCGGCGGAGGGTCGTAGGCTCGGCGGTCGACGAGCTGCCCGCACCGCAGCGCGACGCGATCCGGTTGCACTTCACCGGCGACCTCACGCACGAGGAGGTCGCGGCCGAGCTCGGTGTTCCCCTCGGCACCGCGAAGACCCGCATCCGTACCGCGCTCCAGAAGCTCCGCGCGAGCCTCGCGCCGCAATGGGCGGCGTTGGCCGCCCTCTGTCTGCTCGTCGCGCTCGGCGTCCGCTACCGATCCGAGCATGCGACTCTCGGTCGGTACGACCGAGCGCTGTCGATGCTCACCGCGAGCGACAGCGTGAACCTGCGCCTGAGCGCCCTGCCCGGCCTGCCCGAGGACATGCACGCCCGCTACCGGGGGCGTCCGGGCGTCGGCATGGCGGTCGTGACGTTGTCGAAGTTCCCCGCCCCGAGCCCGGGAGAGACGTACCAGGCGTGGGCACGTCGGGGCACCACGTGGATTTCGCTCGGGACCGCGCGGCCCGACGCCGACGGGAGCGCGCGTATGATCGCCGAGGCTCCGGCACTCGCGACGTTGCCCGATGCGGTCACGGTGACGGTGGAGCCCCGCGGTGGCAGCAGTGCGCCGAGCGGGCGCGTCGTCGTCGCATGGACGGAGTGACGCACCGCGCGGTCGCTGGCGTCTGAACGTATCTTGCGAAGTGCCATGGCACGTTACAGGTTATGACCTCAGCGGCCATGACCACCTTGACAGTCGTGCGCGGCCGGCAGTAGACGCCAGCGCGCGACGGTGCCCGCGATCGTGCCGCCGCACGGAGAACGAACATGCGGCTCGTCGCGAGGCTCCTCTCGGCGACGGCGATCCTCGCCGGGCTCGCCCCGGCCGTCGCCGGCGCCGCCACGTGCAACGGCTTGATCACGATCGACTACGTCGGCGGGCCCGCCTTCGCGTTGCCCGGCGACACCGTCCGCGTCCGATTGACCCTCGGCACCGGCAGCATCCAGGACGGCACGCTGTTGACGCTCGACCGGCTCCGGTTCGACCTCGACTGCAACAGCGACTCCACCCTGGGGATTCCGTGCGTCGACGACGGTGCCACCGTCGAATACGAGGGCGACACGACGATCACGACGACGTGCCGCATCACGTGGTCTTCCGGCCACGCCGTCGGCACGTCGCCGAACGAGATCGTCTTCACGCCGAGCAGCCCGCTCGAGATCCCGGCGGACACGCCGGTGGATCCGGGCTTCTGCAACCTCGAGTTCGACATCAAGGTCCTCGGGATGAGCACCGACGGGACGCCCGATCAGATCGAGGAGACGACCGGCTACCTGGCGACGGCCGACGACGCGAGCTGTGACAACGGTCTCACGTCCTCGGGCCAGCAAGCGGCCTCGATCCCGCTCTGCCCCACGTGCCCGATCGCCGAGTGCGTGGACTCGACGTGCAACCAGGACACCGGCGCGTGCACGAGCACGCCGAAGCCCGACAGCACGCCGTGCGCCGACACCGACGGCAACGCCTGCACGACGGCGGGCTGCGACGGCCACGGCGTCTGCAACCAAAATCACCAGGTTGAGACCTGCACACCGGATACGAACGAGTGTACCGACGATCCCCCGTGCAACCCGCACACGGGGATGTGCGACCATCCGCCCAAGCCGAGCAGCACGCCGTGTACCGACACCGACGGCAGCAGCTGCACGACGGCCGGTTGCGACGGCCAGGGCGTCTGCAACCAGGCGCACCTGATGTGCTCGACGACGACCACGATCACCACGACGACCACCACCGTGACGACGAGCACGACCGTCACCACGACGACCAGCAGCACCTCCACCACGGAGACCACCAGCACGACCGTCACGCCCACGACCATGCCGGAGATGCCGCCCACGACCACCACCACGAGCACGACCGTCACGACCGTGACCACCACCACGACCGTGACGACCGTCACCTCGACCACGACGAGCACCACGACCACGACCGCCCCCGGCGGCTGCCGGGTGACCGGCGGCGGCCGCATCGATACGACGTCGCCGCCGGTCGACTACGCCACCCACGGCGGCCAGGTGGGCGCGCCCGTGGGCTTCGTCACCGCGTTCAGTCCCGCGACCCCCTGCATCCAGGGCAGCTGGGAGCACGTGCGCCACGACAAGGGCGGGACGCTGCATGCGAAGAGCTTCGACAGCCTCGTCTGTGGCTGTCTCCCGTGCGCCGGACGGCCGGACCCGCCCGCCGGCTCGCTCTGCAATCCGGGCGACCGCATCTGCGGCCCCGAGCCGCCGCGCGCGCCGGCGAACAAGATCTGCTTCACCGGCGTGGGGCCCTTCACACCGACGAACGGGAAGAAGGACCTGAACGCCGCCTTCCGGGTCGACGTCGAGGATCACGGCGAGCCGGGCGGGGACAGTGGCCCGGCGCCACCCGACCGCTACCGCATGCGCATCTGGATCCTGAGCGGCGATCCCGACGGCGCCGACAACCTGGCGTTACGGCAGTCGATCAGCTGCGGCGCGAGTCTGAGCGAGCAGCTCGCGGCCGCCGCGCCGGACATCGACGACGGCGGCGACACGCCGCACGGTAACCTGCAGATTCACCCCGAGATCAATCACCAGACGTGTCCGTAGGAGCTCGCTCAGCTCGCGCCGGGCGTGTTCGCCGCGGACCGGAAGCGCGCGAGGCCGAGCTCGTCCCGCACGTCCTGGCTGCCCTCGTAGAGCATCGCGTCGAGCGGGATTCCCGTCGCGTCGGCGACGCGGTCCACGACGTTGAAGGCGCCGATCAGCGCGCAGGTATCGACGAAGGCTTCGGGCGTGATGACGGCACGGAGTGCCTCGCGCTCGCGCGCGAGCCGCCCGTCGTCGCTGCCGAGGACCGCGTCGGTGAAGGCGATGAGCCGCGCGCCGTGCTCGATGCCGCCGTCACCCGCCACCTGCCCCGTCACCGCACCGAGCTCCACCGCCTTGCCCGACATCTGACTGCTCGCACGGAGCAGTGTCGCGTGCGCCGTCGTTCAGTAGAAGCACTCGTTCAGCGCGGAGACGCGCGCGGCGACGAACTCCATCTGCGGGCGCGTGAGCGCGCGGCGGACCGTCGGATCGGGGATCTGCTCGACCGGCACATAGTGCGCCGACGACGACAGGCGGAGCGCGCGCACCTCGTCGGGCACGAGGCTGAGCGCCCGCATGATGTTCGGGACGAAGCCGCCGCCGTACAGGTCCGCCTCGGGTCCGACGGCGCCCTCCGGCGCGATCATCGGCACCCATGCACCCTCGGGCTTCGCGCTCTCCGGACGGTGGCGCGACGGCTCGCCCGGCCGTGGAGGAGGAATGGCGAACGGCGCGATGCCGAACGCCCGGGCGAACGCGTCGAGGCCGGCCGTCAGGGTCGTCACGCCGACCAGCTCTACGTAGCGTCCGACGTCGAGGCCCTCCGCGATCACGCCGTCGAACCAGCTCTTCGAAAGCCTCGCCGGGTCCGTCCGGATACGGTGCACCGCGTCGACGATCGTCGCCGGCAGCGGCGGCACGCCCTCGTGCCGGCCCATGGCCGGGGAGAGGCTCGCCTTGCGTTCGCGGCAGAGCCCGCAGCTCGTCGCCCGGCGCGACTCCCACGCAATCGCGACCCGCTCCGCCCCCGTCCACCACGTCCCTGGCGAGCGGAGGTGGTTCAGGAGGAAGCGCTGCGCCTCCACGAGATCCTGACGGACCGGGGCTGGCGCGCCGGTGTAGTCGAGCTCGTCCGTGCGCTCCGCATACATCGAACCATGACGCGTGAAAAGAAGGGCGACATCGGATGTTGCCCGCGTGCAAGACGCCGCGGCTCCGGCGCGCAGGTGCCGACGCTACACGAGTGGTCCGAGGTGCGCGTCCCACGCGGCTTTCGCGGCCCTCTCTCGCAACGCGGCACGACGTAGCGTGCGACGCTGCAAGCTACGTCCGGGCCACACGCGCGAATCCGCGAAGCGCACCGTCGCGGAAAATTTCGCAGAAAATGATTGCGCTGGCAGACCGGCGGACATATAGCCACCGCCGTGCGATTGCCCGTGCGAGATGCGCGGTGCGATCGCGACGGAGAAGCGCGATGAAGATCGGCGGCGGAACAGCGCTCGCATGGTTGCTTCGACTCGCGGTCGCGCTGATCCTGACTGCCGTCCCGCGCGGCGCGGGGGCACAGTCGCGCGACGCCGAGCACTACCAGCTGCTCGTCAATCGCGACGGTCGCATCAAGAGCCTCGGGGTGATCGGCGGCAACATCGCCGTGAATTCACCCGGTGGCTTTCTGAACCTCGCACACCACGTGACGGTGACCGACGGGCACGCGGTCGTCGGCGACACTGTCCGGATCCAGGTCCGGTCACACGCCTTCGACGTCTTCGCGAACACGCTCTTCACGGGCCTGGGAAGCTTGATCGCCGGCACGGTCACGCAGCCGCTCCTGCCGCCCATCTTCGCGCCCGAGCCGCTGGTCGTCCCCGATCCTTTCGATCCGTTCAACCTGCCTCCGAATTTTCCAATTCACTGCACCGGATCCGCGCGCACCGGCGGCCAGCGCGAGACGTTCACGCTAGTCCCGGGAAGCTACGGCGACGTATCCGTCGGCCAGCTGGGCACACTGATCCTGCAGTCGGGGGACTACACCTTCTGCTCGCTCACGGCCGTGAGCTTCGGCACGATCATGGTGAAGGCGCCCGCCACGATCGACATCGCGGACATCCTCCTCCTCGCCACGCGTTCCCGGCTGCTGCCCGTCGGCAGTCCGGCGACCATCCAGATCAACGTGATGGGATCGCTGGTCCGCTTTGGTGAAAGGTCGATCTTCGACGCGCGCTTGTTCGCCCCGTTCGCGAAGACCCGGGTCGGCGGGGCGGCGACGATCATGGGGCATCTGGTGACGGACCGCTTCCAGACCGACGCCCACACCATGCTCTTCATGTGCGGCAACGGCGTGCTCGACGAAGGCGAGCAATGCGACGTGACGGCCCCGAACGGCGACCGCGCGTGCCCCGGCATCTGCGTGCCGCCCGGCCAGCCGAACGAATGCACGTGCACGCCGGCCACGACCACGACGACGGTGACCAGCACGACGTCGACCACCCAGGCAACCACGACCACCACCACGACGACCACGCCCACGACCATGCCGGAGATGCCGCCCACGACCACGACGACGAGTC
>VBKG01000047.1 GCA_005879585.1 Deltaproteobacteria bacterium
GCTCGTGCTGCTGATGGTCGGGCTCTCCGGGTTCTTCGGCGTGCTGCTCCTGCTCTACGGGAACCCCGAGGTGCCGCTGATGCTCGCCGGCTACCTCGGCCTCGCCTTGATGGCGACGTGCTTCCTCACCATCGGCACGCTCATCTCGTCGTTCACCGACAACGTCGTGATCGCGTACGTCGGCGCGCTGTTTGCGCTCCTCGTGCTGTACACGATCGGCTGGCTCGGCGAGACCATCCAGGGCGCGGGCGCGGCCATCATCAAGTACGTGTCGATCACCGAGCACTTCCAGACGCTGCTGAAGGGCATCATCGACACCCGCGACCTCGCCTACTTCGCCACCGTGCTCCTGGTCGGCATCTTCCTCACGCAACGATCGGTCGAGTCGGTCCGCTGGAGGTGACGTAGGGTGGGTCGCTCCGCTTCCCTCTTCGGACTTCTCGGCCTGGTCTTCCTCGCCTTCGGGTTCGTCGCCGCGGCCCTCCTGCGTACCGTGGCCGACCCGTACGTGCTGCTGAACCTGGTCGCGGGCGCGGCGCTGGTCCTCGCCTACCTCGCCTTCGGTTTCGAGGGCTTCCGGGCGGCGCTCGGCGCCCGCTCCACCCGCTACGGTGCGAGCGCCGCGCTCTACACCGTGCTCTTTCTGGCACTCGCGGCCGGCGCCAACTACCTCCTCTACCGCCATCACCATCGCTGGGACCTGA
Organism: Deltaproteobacteria bacterium; assembly: GCA_005879585.1. Lineage (GTDB taxonomy): Bacteria > Desulfobacterota > Binatia > DP-6 > DP-6 > DP-3. Next base: position 705 of record VBKG01000047.1, read on the forward strand.
CCGAGGCCGGGGTGTACACGCTCTCGCCGCAGTCGAAGAAGGTGGTGGGGGCGCTCACCGAGGACCTCGAGATGACGGCCTTCGTCGAGGCTGGCCAGGATCCGCAGCTCCAGAGCCTGCTCGACAGCTACAAGTACGCGAACCCCGCGCACCTGAAATTCCGGCTCGTCGACCCGGACAAGGAGCCGGCGCTCGTCGACCAGATGAAGATCACGACGGCGCGCAGCGTGAACCTCCAGTACGGCAAGGAGTCGTTCGTCGTGACGCAACCGACGGAGGAGACCGTCACGAACGGGCTCATCCGCGTCACCGGCGCGACCAAGAAGGTCGTGTACTTCGCCGAAGGGGATGGCGAGGCGGACATCGCCGACCAGCAGGAGCCGAAGGGCTACGCCGGGGCGAAGCTCGCGCTCGAGCAGGAGAACTACGAGGTGAAGCCGCTCGTGCTACCCGCCGCGGAGAGCATCCCCGACGACGCGAGCGCGCTCGTGCTCGCCGGGCCGGCACGTCCGCTCGACGAGCACGAGGTGCAGGCGCTCGACGCGTATCTGAAGCGCGGCGGGCACCTCCTGGCGCTGGTCGGGCCGCGCGAGGGCGGCGATCGGCTGAACGGCTTCCTCGCCGACTGGGGCGTCAAGCTCGGTAACGACATCGTGATCGACCGCGAGCTCCGCCTCTTCGCCGGTCCGTCCATGGGCATCACGCCGATCACCAAGACGTACGGCGCGCATCCGATCACGCAGAACTTCCGCGACTACACCCAGTACCCGCAGACCCGGACGGTCGAGCCCGACTCGACGGGCAAGAAGGGCATCCAGGCGACGGCGCTCGTGAAGACGAGCGCGTCGAGCCGTGCCCTCGCCAAGGTCGACGAGCTCTTCAGCAAGGGCACGGCGACGGTGGAAGAGACCGACCGGAAGGGGCCGCTCACCGTCGCGGTGGCGGTCACGGCCAAGCTGAAGGACCTCGGCGTCACGCCCGCGGCGGCCGCGGAGGGCAAGCCGGCGTCGCCCGACGAGGCGCGGCTCGTCGTCTTCGGCACGTCGCTCTTCGCCGACAACCAGCAGCTCGGCGCGTCGCGTCTCAACGGCGACCTCTTCCTGAACGCCGTCGGCTGGCTCGTCGGCCAGGAGGAGCTGGTCTCGATTCGCAGCCGCACCATCCGCGCCTCGCGCGCCGAGCTGACGGGCGGGCAGGCCGTCCAGATCTTCTACCTCTCCGTGCTGATCATCCCCGAGCTCCTGATCGCGGGCGGGATCGCGATCTGGTGGCGGCGGAGATCGGAGTGAGCTGGAGCCGGATCCTCGTCCTTCTCGTGCTGGTGGCCGGGCTCGGGACCTACCTCTGGGTCTACGAGGTCCCAAAGGCGCGCGAGGAGGGCAAGAAGGCGAAGCTCCTCGGCGTCGACAAGGACGCGATCACCGGCATCGACCTCGTCTTCCCGGACCGCGAGATCGAGCTCAAGAAGGGCGACCAGGGCTGGCGGATCGTGAAGCCGGTCGACGCGCCCGCGGACGATCCGGCCGTCAAGGGCGTCGTCAACACGCTCGCCGACGCCGAGGTGCAGCGCACGCTCGACGAGGCGCCGCAGGACCTCGCCGCCTTCGGGCTCGACAAGCCGAACCCGCTCGTCAAGATCACCGTCAAATCGGGTGCCGAGCCGCCGCCGATCGCCGTCGGCAAGAACACCGCGATCGGCGGCAAGAGCTACGTCCGCAAGGGCGACGAGCCGAAGCTCTACCTGACGACGTCGTCGCTGCAGTATGCGCTCAACAAGCAGGCGAAGGACCTGCGCGACAAGCAGCTGGTGAATTTCCAGGACGACGACGTGCAGCGCGTCGACATCACCGGAGACGGCAAGACGACGACACTGGCGCGCAAGGGCAAGGATGCCTGGGTGGTCGAGCCGGGGGACCTGCCCGCCGACCTGACCGAGGTGCGCTCTTATCTGTCGACGCTGCGCAGCACGCGGGCCAGCGAGTTCCCGGACGACGCGCCGGCGGACCTCGGGAAGTACGGCCTCGACCAGCCGAAGCTGACGGTGACGATCGCCACGGGGAAGGACGGCGCCGAGACCCAGAGCCTCCTCCTCGGCTCCGAGGGGACGCAGGGCACGCAGAAGCTCGTCTACGCCAAGCGCGCGAGCCAGCCGACGGTCTACGGCGTCGGCGACTGGACGACGCGCTCGCTCGGCAAGCAGACGAACGACTTCCGCGACAAGACGGTGCTCGCCTTCGACCAGGCGCGCGTCGGGCGCATCACGGTCGAGCGGAAGGACGGCGGCCCCGGTCCGACGCTGGCGCGCAGCGGCGACACCGCGTGGAAGGTCGAGGGCGCCGGCGACGGCAAGAAGCCCAAGGACACCGCCATCTCGCGCTTCGTCGACGATCTCCACGACCTCCGCGGCGCGAGCATCGCGGCCGAGCCGGCGGCCGACCTGGCGCCCTTCGGCCTGAATGCGCCCGATCTCCGCATCACGCTCACCGACAAGGATGGCCAGGCGATCGGCACGATCCTCGGCACCAAGCACGACGCCAAGTACTACGTCATGAAGGCCGGGGGGCAGACGGTCTACGAGGCGCGCGACTACATGTACACCCGCCTCGACAAGCGGTCGGGCGATTTCGTCGAGGGGGAGACGCCGGCGGGCGCCACGACGACCATGCCGGCGAATCCCGCGCCGCCGCCCGCCGCTGATGAGGACGCAGGCGAGGGCGAGGGTGAGGACGAGGAGTAGGCCGGGCGCGGGCCATGCGGCGCCTTCGGCTTCTCCAGGTCGACGTCTTCACCCGGGTTCCGCTCGCCGGCAACGCCGTCGCGGTCGTGCCCGACGCCGGCGCACTCGGCGCGGACGAGATGCAGGCGATCGCGCGCGAGACGAACCTCTCCGAGACGACCTTCGTGACACCGGCGACGGCCGCCGGCGCCGACTACCGCGTGCGCATCTTCACGCCGCGGCACGAGCTGCCGTTCGCGGGTCACCCGACGATCGGCACCGTCGCCGCGTTGATCGCGTCGGGTCACCTGGCGCGGCCGCTGCAGCCAACCACCGTGCGGCAGCAGAGCGCGGTCGGCATCGTCGACGTCATGGTCACGCCGGCGGCGAGCGGGCTCGTGTTCTCGATCGCGATGCCGTCACCCGTCTGGCGTCCGGCCGCGGTCGACCGCGAGCGCTGCGCCCGCATGCTCGGCTGCGCGCCGAGCGCCCTCGCGGCTTTGCCGGTGGACGTGGTGTCGACGGGCATCCCGTGGGTCGTCGTGGCGCTCGACGGGCTGCCGGCCGTGCGGGCGCTCAGCCCCGACTTCGGCCTCGTCGCGGCGGTGGCGGCCGAAGAAGAGGCGACCGGCGTCACCGTCTTCTGCCGCGCAGCGGAAGATCCGGCGTGCGCCGTCCACCTGCGGAGCTTCGCGCCGGGCGCCGGGATTCCCGAAGACCCCGTCTGCGGCTCGGGGAACGGCGCCGTCGCCGCCTACGGTGCCCGCCACGGGCTCTTCGGCGGCGACTTCGCCTACGTCGCCGAGCAGGGCGTCGAGGTGGGACGGCCCGGTCGGGTCGCCGTCCGCGGCCGCCGCGACGCGAGCGGCGAGTGGCACCTCGAGGTCGGCGGCGAAGCCGTCGTCGTCCTCGAGGGCTGGCTCACCCTCGGCTAGCTACCCGGACACCAGCGGTGGACGCGTGGGGCCATCCATCTCCAGCAAGATATCCTGCGCGATCCACGCCGCAGCTGCCTGTCCAGGACACGCGGACCATCGCAGGTAGGGCTCGTTCCCCATGCGGATCATCCCGACGTGATTCGACTTGTCCGCGTCCTCGGCGGGATCGGCATAGCGGAAGCCGAGCTTCGTGCGTAGGTTCTCGATGTCCTCGGGCTTGCCGGTCAGGAACAACCAGCCCGGCCCGACGCCGTGCAGCGCCGCGTACCTCTCGAGCACCTCAGGGGTGTCCTCCTCGGGCTTCAACGAAATCGAATAGAAGAAGATGTCGCGGCCGACCCGGTCGCCGAGCAACTTCTGGACCCGCACCAGGTTGGCGGTGACCGGCACGCAGATGCCCTGACACCGCGTGTACACGCAGTTGATCACCACCTTCTTGTCCTTGACCAGGTCATCGTAGAAGCGAACGGATCTGCCCTGGTGCGTGACCAGCGCGACGTCGGGAAGGTGTCGGCGCCGGATCAGCTCCCGCGGCGGGATGTCCTCCCAGGTGTGCGTTTCCTTCTTCTGGCTCTTCCCGCTCGCCTCGGCCCACGACAGCAGTCCGGCCGCCGGTAGCAGGCCCAGCGCCGCCAGCCAGGTTCGCCTCGTCATCGCGGTCATGGGTCGCTCTCCTGTGTCTCTACGGTCGGGTGTTGTTGTCGTTCGCGTCATCCTGCACCGCCCACAGCAGCATCATGGCGTGGTCCTCGTGAATCGTGTTGTGGCAGTGCATGGGATAGTCCCCCCGGAAGTCCCGGAAGCGCATCACCAGCTCGATCTTCTCGTTGAACTGCAACCTGACGACGTCCTTCCGGGAGAATTCGATGTCCCCCCGCTGGATCAGCTGCCCGTTGCGCCGGACGATCTGGAACTCCTCCAGGTGAATGTGGATCGGGTGCTGCCAGCCCCCGGAGTTGTTCTCCAGGATCCACCGTTCCGCCGAGTTCCGGTTCACCGTGAAGCGGATCTGGTCGCAGTCGAAGAACTTCCCGTTGACCTGCCACTGGCCGTTGCCCCGCTCGAAGCGGAACCGGCGCGTGATCCGCGGGGTCGGCCGAGGGGGCAGGGCGTAGAACCGCACCGTCGGGTCGGCCGGGTCTACGCTGTTGTCGCGCACGCTGTTGCCCACGAGCCGGAACTCCACGAGCACGTTCTCGCGCTGGCCGGCGGGCAGGATCTTGCCCGTCGGGCCCCGGCCGTTTACCTGCTCGAGGCGATTCTCCAGCCACAGCCGCTTGACGCCGAGGTCGCGCGCGATCGCCTTGAAGTCGATGATGATGTCTACGCGCTCCGCAACACCGATGCGGGCCCCGCTGCCCGATGACGTCGGGAAGCGTACCGGGGCGGGTAAGAGGTTGCCGTCGTTGGCGATGGCGAAGTACGGAATCGACTGCTTCGGGTTGTCGGGATTGGTGAGGAACAGCTCGTAGAAGCGCGACGGCCCGCCGTCGAGGATCCGGAAGCGGTAGCGGCGCTTCTGCACCTCGAAGAATGGCTGGAGGACGCCGTTGACGAGCAGCTTGTCGCCGACCAGGCCGTCGAACCCGAAGAGGTCGAAGCAGATCTTCCCCGTGCCGGGGTCGATCAGCTTGTCGGCGAGGGCGAGCGGGATGTCGAACTGCGGGAAGCTCGGGAGCCGGAAGCCGGTATTCTCGTCGCCCGTGTCGAATTGGTTGAAGAGGAGCTCGAAGCCGAGCAGCCCCTTGTAGACGTTCTCTGCCGTGTGCTCGACGCGGTGGTCGTGGTACCAGAGCGAGCTCTGGAACTCGAGAAGACGCTCGGCCGGGTCGGTATTTGGGTCGTCGAACCCGGGCGTCTGCATGGTGCGGTGGTAGTCGAAATACTGGCCCCGGAAGAAGAAGCGGCAGGGGCTCCCGTCGCTTTCGGGGGCGTCGTGGAAGTTGTGGAAGTGGGTCGAGACCTCGGGCACCCCGAAGCCGCCGTTCTGCTCCTGGGGTGGCAGCTCGTTGAAGCGCCGCACCACTCTCGCACCATCGTACTGGTCGACGATCGTCGGGCCGGGGGTGATCGCCGGATCGTTGCCGCCCAGGTTGAAGCCCCAGATCGTCTGGTCGGGGATGTGCGGGTCGGACGTGATGCGGAAGCGCTTATTCTCCCTCATCCGGGTGATGAAGAAATCCTCCGGCGGGAACCGTTTGAAGAACTGGAAGCAGTCCGTTCCGGGCCGCAGGACGCCGTTGTACTGGCCGCGGCCCTCGAAGGGGAGACCGGTCGCCGGGTTGATGGCGTTGTTCGGGCATTCCTGCGGCGCGGGCGTGAGGTCCGTCACGGGTCGCGACGGCAGGATGGGTGGAATGCGCAACGGGTCGATGAAGGGGGTGGTCGGCGGGCTGCACCCCGGCTGGCACTCGCCGGCGTCGCATCCTCCACTCGCCCAGGCGCTGAGGCCGCTCTTGGCCACCAGGTAGCCTCCGCTGGTGAGCAGGCCCATCTTGAACAGCTCGCGCCGGTTCAACCCCGCCTTGATGATCTCCTGTCGGTTTCGCCTCGCGGTCAGCCAGAGCTTCGGCACGCGAGATTTCATGAGATGCACGTCTCATGGGCTAGAAACATGACTGCCTCCCTCGTGTCGGCTGGCATCCGCCACTGCATTCGCCTACTCGGACGCGTCATCATGTGCGCGAGTTCCCGCGGCCTTACTATTGGCGGAAACCCTAAGGGAAAGAGGCCTTCGTATCCCGTCGAGCTAGTGCCCGAGACGCGCACGTCGTCGCCGGTCCGCATCGCGCCCGATCCGACGTCGCGCATGCACTCCCGGGCATCCGGGCCTCTTCCCGTGCGGCAAGAGCGCCACGTACGCCGGCGGCACTTGTCGGGTGGAGGTCGCGTCCGCGGTCAGCGTTGCTGCTCCACTTGCCCTTTGATGGCGCGACTGCCATCGTCGCGCCGGTGGCCTCAGCCATCGAATGGAGGCACTCGTGGGCGACAAGTCACCCAAGTCGA
>VBKG01000048.1 GCA_005879585.1 Deltaproteobacteria bacterium
CGCCGGGGCGACGAGGGCGACACCGATGCGCGTGCAGGCGACCATGAGCGGCGGGATGGCGAGCTCGCGGGCGATGATCTCCTCGTTCTCGATGCCGTTCTGCAGCGAAAGAACGATCGTGTCCGCGCTCACGACCGGACGGAGCGCGGCCGCCGCCGCGGGCGTGTCGTGGGACTTGACGCAGACGAGAACGAGCGCCGGTCGCGGCGCGTCCATCGGCTCGCGGACCGCGTGCACCGGTGAGAGATGCATGGTGCGGTCGGCGAGCCGGACGGTCAGGCCGTCGCGCCGGAGGGCGTCGAGGTTGTCGCCCCGCGCCACGAACGTCACGTCGTGGCCGCCTTCGGCGAGCCGCGCGCCGAAGTAGCCGCCGACGGCGCCCGCGCCGAGCACGAGCACCCGCATCAGTCCCCGACGGTCTCCCAATGGACGTCCCAGAACTCCGGCACCGGCGGCCGGAGCTCCGTGTGCCCGCCGAAGCACTCGAAGCTCGGACGGTGCCGCAGTCTTTCCTCGAGCAGCCGCAGATACTCGGCGGCGGACTGCTCGGGCGCCGGCGCCCCGATGTCGAGGCGGCTCCGCCGGAGGCACCGCTTGCACGAGACGTCCACGCGCATCGGGAGGGACGGTAGGCCGGGGCCGGCAGCGAGGCAACCGCCGGTCCACGACTTTCCAGACCCAGGTCCGGTCGCGGACAGATAAGCGCGCCCGGGTGACGTTCCCGTGCGATTGTTCCTTGACAGGGCCCAAAAGCCCGTGTCACGGTCCGCCGCCAACGGGAGATGTCATGAACATGAGATCACTCGCGATTGTGGCCATCGCCGTCGGTGTGGCTCTCATCCACCCCTTGCGGCTCGAGGCCGTGGGACCCGACGTCAACCTGCGGGCGGTGGTCTACGGCACGAACCTCGTCCAGGCGATGGACCAGTGCACGTTCTCGATCACCAACGTCGGGGGCGTGGCAGCCTGCCCGCAGAGCAATTCGTCCACCGACGGCACCCATTTCACCATCGGCCGTGTGACCATTCGCGGCATGTCGGGCCGGGGGCAGGTCTCGACCGTCCTGAAGAGCTCGCGTGCCACTCCGGCCGGGGCGCTCGCCAACAAGCTCGTGCACACCATGATCGTGCTCCGGGTGACGCGCACCAACGGTACTCCGCTCGTGACGTGGGTGGATCAGACCTTGAACTGCCCCAACATCCTGGTGCCCTTCACCGGAGACGCGAACCAGAAGGTGAGCCTGCTCGACTGCGGCCTGGCGTTAACGTTGGCCGATAATACCACCAACAAAGAGATCGTTTCCGTCCAGATTGTCGACAACGCCAGCTCGAAGCCCCTCGCCGTTCCCGGGGTGCGGCGGCTGAGGTAAGTCAAGCGCGACCCGAGACCATGTCTCGGGTCGGAGCCAGACGCGAGCGTGCAGGGACAGTACCACGCGCGACTGCCGTGCCGCGGCTGGCGAAGCCAGCGCGGCATGCGGGGTACGCGCCCGGCGCGCTGGACAGGCCTCGCACAGAGGCGTCGGCGGGGCGGGCGTACCTCGTCTGTCGCGCCGGCTTTCGCGGCCGCGACATGTGGCGCGCGCGGGTCACCGAGCGTTCCACTCTCGCGTCCGGTCCCGACCCGAGATGTATCTCGGGTCGGCTCCTAGGTCGGGTCGAGATCGACCCGGTACATCGCGAGCGAGATCTCCCGGAGTCCGAGGTCGTCTCGCTCGTCGTAGGGCTCCATGCGGCGGGCCGCAACCGTGAACGTATAGCTCGCCACGCGGACGAGCTTCAGGTTGCCGGTCACGACGGGCGGCGGGCGGTCGGTCGGCCCGATCCAGAACATCGGACGATCCCGCATCGCGGTCCGGAGAGCTCGCAACGAGTCCGTCATCGTCCCAGCCAGGAAGTATGCCGGCGCGTCGCGCGTGATCCAGAGCGCGATGTGGAGCTGCGACTCGGCGAAGAACGCAGGATCGCCGACGATGACCGCACCGCGCGGAACCTGTGCACCGATGCTCCGCACGTACGCCATCGTGTTCTGATACCCCGGCTGCCGGTACGTGAACGCCAACCGAGGACCGAACGCGGCCATCAGGACGAGCGCAAGGACCGAGAGCAGCCAGCGCCCCCGCTCCGCAAGGCTGGTCAAGGGGAGCGCCGCCGCCATCGTCGCCACCGGCAGCGCGATGCGCAGGAACCTGCGGATCGCCCACAGGGGTTGTGGACTGACGGGAGGGTAGAAGAAGAGCTGAGCCGTGGCCAGCAGGCCGAAGACGAGAACGAACCGCTGCGCCGAGTTTCGCGCGCGACGGACCCAGAGCGGCACGCCGATCGCGGCGGCCACCCCGAGCGGCCAGCCGGCGTAGAGGCGGAGCCACGCGAGGTTCGTGGTAACGTCCGGCCACGCCGTGGCGACGATGGCGACGGCATACGTGGTGAACGCAGCCAGGGCGGCGAGGCGCAGCGCGGCCCGCAGCACGCCGGCGCCGTCCGCGAGCCCACTCTCGGTCAGCATCACGGCCGCCATTGCGACCGCGAGCACGACGAACCCGGCCACACCGAAGGTGAGCAGATGGTGGCTGCGGAGGTAGTCGCGCACGATCAGCAGACGCGGCGACATCTCGGCGAAGTAGTGCGTCGGGAACCAGAGCTGGTGGACGAGCGCATACGCCGCCATGAGGAGCAGAGCCGGTGCAAATCCCCGACCCGCCGGCCAGGACTGCCGGCGCGCCAGCGCCGTCCACAGGGCCAACGCCGCGCCCACGTGAATCAACATGTCGAGACGCATCAGGCCCGCGACCCCGATCGCGAGACCGGAGAGCGCGCCGAGCCGTCTCGCGCCGGATGACAGCGACAGCGATCCGACCCAGAGGCCGCCCCAGAGAAAATACTCGCTCGGGATCTCCGGCATCGGGAAGCGCGAATACCAGTACTGCGGCACGAGGCTGGTGAGCAGCCCGACTGCCACACCCGCGGCCCATGGACCGGCGAGAGCCGCCATGAAGGTGGCGAATGCCCACAGGAACAGCGCGCCGAAGTACGTGATCGGCGCTGCCATCGCCTGGTCGCCACCAATCGCGGAGAAGATCGCCACCCACACCGACAGGAGCGGCTGGAAGGCCGGGAGGACGCGGTCGCTCGCGAGATCCGCCAGCAGCAGCCCGCCGCCGACACGGAGAAACGGCGGCGTGTTGCTCTCGGGATGGTACAGAGGAAACCACTGCACGCGCTCCGCGAGCGGGATGAGCGCGACCGTCGGGTCGTGGATCACGAGCGAGCCATGCTCGGCAATGTGAACGCCCGAGGCGAGATAGAGGCTCGAATCCAGGCCGAACAGCGACGTATCGAAGGGGGGAAACGCCCACAGATAACCGGCGATCAACAGCGCGATGCCGACGGCATCCCGGCTGTCGTACGACGGCGTGCCCGGATGTTCCGGTCGTGATGCGCGAACCGCGAACCCGATGGTGCAGACGAGAATGGCGATGCCGACGACCCACCGCAAAGCGAACTGACCGGTCTCGGCGAGCAGCAGGCCGATGATGCTCAGCAGCGCGTTACCCAGCAGGAGCTCGAGCTGAAGGACGGGCCCTGGTGGTTCGACGGAGCGGCCGACGAACAGGGGCAACGTCGAGCGGCCCAGGAGATAGGCGAGCAGGGCGACGGCGAGTGTCGTCAGCGCGGCAGCCATGACGAAACCGTCGGCAAGGCTAGACCAGTCACGACGCCGAGAGAAGATCCGAATGCGACGGCCAGCCCCTCGTGCTAGACGTGGCAGCCCCGATGGTCTTCACCTCGCCGATCTTCCTCTTCCTCTTTCTCCCGTCGGTGCTTGCGGTGCATTTCACCCTGCGTCGCCGAGGTCGCAACGGGTGGCTGCTGCTCGCGAGCCTCGTGTTCTACGCCTGGGGGGAGCCCGATTTCCTTCCGGTGATGCTGGCGTCGATCGTCGCGAACTTCGTCTTCGGCATCTTCATCGATCGTGCGCCCCGCCGGGTCGCTCGCCACATCCTGGCGGTCGCGGTCACTGCCAACGTCGGGCTGCTGGTGATGTACAAATACGCCAACTTTCTCGTGCACAGCGCGGACCCGCTGTTGATGCGAATGGTCGGGCGATCGATCACGCTACGACCGATCGCCTTGCCGATCGGCATCTCGTTCATCACGTTTCACGCGCTTTCCTATGTGATCGACGTGTATCGACGCGAGCGGCGCGCGCAGACGAACCCGCTGGACCTGGCGCTGTACATCGCGCTCTTCCCGCAGCTCGTGGCCGGCCCGATCCTGCGGTACGCGTACTTGGCGCCGCAGATCGCCGATCGCACGATCACCGTCGGCGATTTCGCCGTGGGCGTCCGTCGATTCATCGTCGGTTTCGGGAAGAAGGTCCTGATCGCGAACCGGCTGGCCGTGCCGGCGGATGCGATCTTCGGGCTTTCGCCGGAACACCTGAACGCCCGGCTCTCGTGGCTCGCCGTGACCTGCTACATGCTCCAGATATACTTCGATTTCTCGGGGTACTCGGACATGGCGATCGGACTCGGGCGTATGTTCGGATTTCGATTCATCGAGAATTTCGACTATCCCCACGTGTCGACGTCGGTTCGGGAATTCTGGCAGCGCTGGCACATCTCGCTCTCCACCTGGTTCCGCGATTACCTGTACATCCCGCTGGGCGGAAGCCGTGGCTCGGCGGCGCGGACGTATTTCAACCTGGTTACGGTGTTCACGTTGTGTGGTCTCTGGCACGGAGCGCGATGGACCTTCGTCGTCTGGGGTCTGTATCACGGGATGTTTCTGGTGCTGGAACGCGTCGGATTCTCCAAGGTGCTCGAGAGGTGGTGGGCGCCGTTCAGACATGCCTACCTGCTGCTCGCCGTCGCCGTGGGCTGGGTCTTCTTTCGGTCCGACGATCTCTCCGCGGCAGTGATGTTCCTGACGGCGATGGCCGGTGGCGGACACGGGACGAACGTCGCGTACCATCCGGCCTTGTATCTGGACTCGGCGGTGATGCTCGCGCTGATTGCCGGCGCGGTCGGTTCGATCCCGGTCGTGCCGCAGCTGTCGACCTGGCGAGCGCGCCTCGGCTACCCGTCGCTGCGGTGGGCGGCGGACCTGGCGAGCCTGGCGGCCCTCGCGCTGGTCCTGCTCGTCTCGTGCATGGCGCTGGCCGCCGGCACGTACAACCCCTTCATCTATTACCGGTTCTAGCCGTGGACGCGCAGTCCAGGCCGGCCGCCACGCTGTCGGACGTCGCGCTGACGGCCGTCTTCCTCGCTGCGATCTTCCTCCCGCCTCTTGCCGCACTCTTCGGAGCGGCACCGACCGCGGGCCTGACGGAAAAGCGTGCGCCTGCGTCACCGCCGGCCCTGACGGGACATCTCCGCGCGCTCAAAACGTTTCCTCAGCGTTTCGACGCGTATTGGAACGACGCCTTCGGATTCCGCAGTACGCTCGTTCGGTCCTACAACCGCCTGGCCCTGACGATCGGTGTGACGCCGTCGAACAAGGTCGTCATCGGCACGGCCGGCTGGTTGTTCGTCGGGCAGGATTATGGTGCGGTCGAATATTACCGCGCCACACACCTGTTCAGCCGCGAGCAGCTCGTGTGGTGGCAGCATGTGCTCGAGACCAGGCGCGACTGGTTGGCCCGACGCGGCGCGCGCTACCTGTTCCTCGTCGCTCCGGACAAGCACACGATCTACCCGGAGTACATGCCCGCGACGCTCAATCGCGTCGGCACCGCGACGCGATTGGACCAGCTGATCGCGCATCTCGAGGCCAATTCCGACTTTCGCATCCTCGACCTGCGCGCTGTCCTGCGCCAGGCGAAAGCGCACGACGCCATTTACGAGCCCCTCGACAGCCACTGGAACGATCTCGGGGCGTGGTTCGCGTACCACGAGATCGTCAAGCAGGTCGGCGTCTGGTTCCCGGGGGTTCAACCGCTCCCGCTGGCGAGCTACGATCGCCGCTGGGTGAGCGGGCAGGGAAACGACCTCGCCGCGCTGCTCAGCCTGAGCGACCTCCTGCCGGGCGAGCGGCTGACGCTCGTGCCCCGCACGCCGCGACGCGCGCGCTGGCTCGAGACGCACGGGCCGTTGCCTCTCGGCTCCGTTGCGTTGTCCGTCTCGGAAATGGACGATCCAAGCTTGCCTCGAGCCGTCGTCCTCCACGATTCGTTCGGCGACATCCTCCAGCCGTTCCTTGCCGAGCACTTCGCACGAGGCGTGTACTCGCGGCAGAATCGGTTCGCTGCGGAGCTCATCGAGCGCGAGCGTCCTGACATCGTACTGCACGAAATGGTGGAACGTTCACTCATGACGGACTTCTCGGCCGACCCGACCGAGGTCACGCGTGCATGGCCTGACGGCGGGGCGGAGCCGCGCTCCTGATGGACGGGGATGACAATCGGGCGGCGAAGTCGATGCCGTACACGCTCAGAGGCACGAACCAGGTCAGATCGTTGGCGATGAAATCGCCGTACAGCGCAAGGAGGAGGTTGAAGTACCAGTAGGCGTAGAAGAACATGGACCATGGCGATCGACGGCGGAACATTCGCCAGTAGAGGAACTGGGTCGCGAGACCGATCAGGAACATGCTGATCACCATTCCGGCGACCCCGAAGTCGAGGTAGAAGCCGCCGAGGATCGTCGGTGGCAGGTTCGGCGAGCCCTCCGGCAAGCCGAACAGGTTCCGCGACACGAACTCGCCGACCGTCGGCTGATGCCCCGGCAAGATGCCGAAGGCGCCGTTGAACAGGGCCATGCCGTGCTGGAACGGCACCTTTGCGGGGACGGTGCTCAGCACGAAGTTGAACGTGAGCGGGCCAAAGGTGACGAGTGTCGCCACCGACGTACACCATGCGGGCATCCAGACAGGAAGGTTCGAGTGCGACATCACGTCGGCGAGCTGCGGGGGGGAGCTGAGCAATCGGAAATGGTTGACGAGCGCGAGGCCGACGACCACGAGACCGCCGAACCAGGCAAGTGTCCGCACGCCGATCGGCCGCACCGCGTAGTGGAAGCACACGAATAACGGCGCAACGACGACGAACGGGAGGCCGCGGTGTCCGAGCAACGACTCCCCGACGATGGAGAGTGCGACCAGAGCCGCGGCGATGACGTTCGGCAAGCTCGCCCTCCGATCGGAGACCAGCAGGTACAGCCCGCATCCGATCGCTGCGGTGATGGGCAGGCGAGTCACGGCGTTCAGCCGGTTGCCCACGCTCGTTGCCATCGCGAAACGCGCGGCTTCCCTGTTGGCGGCCAACAGCGGGATCATGCCGGCGGTCCAGAACACGAACGCCAGTAGCGCGAGGCTCACCAGCGTGACGGCCACGAGCAGAAGGAACGCGGAACGGCTCCGCCACCCGTCGGGATCGATGCGCGGCCACTCGAGATTCTCCGTCGACCAGCGCCACCGAGCGATCCACAGGCCGCCGAGATAGCCGGCCAAACCAATCACCGATATCGACGCCATGCGCAAACCGGGCGGCGGGATCAGCGCGCTGTAGTCGACGAGGTTCAGATACGGCGCCGCAAAAAAGAGGATGAACACGAGCGGAAACACGAAACCCGGTGCGAAAGCGTCGCGTAGCGAACCGCGGATGCCGAAGGTTCTACGATCCACCCGTGCCGATTCTCACTCTGGTGCCCACCGGCATGCTGGCCACCGGACCGTCGGCGAAAGCGGACGAGCAGACGATGTGCCTCATCGCGGGCGCGAGCCTCCAGGCGCCGGTGTACGCGCACGAACCCACGGTGACGATCGTCCTGGTCGCGTTCACTCCGACGCCGCAAACTCCGCCGGGTATGATGCTCTACTTCAATTCGCAGATGATCTCGATGGACACCATGCGTGCTCAACAGCCGGAGGCTTCCGTGTACCGCGTCGTCACGGGTCGCGGCGAGCGCGAGCTGCGTGTAGCGGTCCCCGGCAATAGCCCCGGCATGCTGTGCGTGCGCCAGGTGGTGGTCGTACAACCGTGACCGCGTGCCCCGTCTGCGGCGAGAATGCGTCGGCCCCGGTGGCGGGACCCTTCCGCGAGTGGCGATATGTCCGATGCGCCGGCTGCGCGCATTGCCGCCTGATCCCCATGCCGGGTGAGGACTATCTCGGCGCGTACTACAACTCCGCGTACCGCGTGCCGCCCGAGCGCTACTTCGCAGCCGCCCGGCGCGAGGTCCCGCTCGTACGCCGGATGCTCGCCCGGCGCCATTCATCGCGCGGTTGTCTGCTGGAGGTCGGGGCGTCGTATGGCGCAATGCTGGCGGCGCTCCGCGATGATGGCTGGGACGTGATCGGCACGGAGCTCGACCGCCGCGCGGCCGAGCAGGCGCACGCACGTTACGGGATCGACGTGCGGTTCGAAGCGCTCGCGGTCGTGCCGGACAAGGGACCTCTCGACGCGGTCGTGCTCTTCCACGTGATCGAGCACCTTCCCGAGCCGGAAGCGTTCCTGGTCGCCTTGCGGGCGCAGCTGAAGCGCGGCGGAACGCTGCTCCTGAAGACGCCCAACGGCGGGAGCTGGCTCGCGGAACACGTACAGGGGTGGTGGGAATGGTTCGCCCCGCCGGAGCACGTCCACGTCTTTTCCCCGGTCTCGCTCGACCTCGTGCTCAAGAGAGCCGGTTTTGTCCCGGACTATACGACGACGCGTCTCGGCGACGCGCATCCGGTCACGTTCGAGCTGCTGCGTGTCGGGGCCAGGCGCGCCCTGGGACGCGGGGGCGAGGCGCGGCCGCCCGCGAGCGGTGGGTTGCCGCCCAGCCAGCGCGCCTGGTACGCGGCCGCGCTCGAGAGCATTCGGCTCGCCACGTGGCCGCTCGAAGCTCTCCTCGAGCGCGCCTGGGCGCGGCGCTTGCGCGGGCCGGAATTGCTGGTCGCCGCGCGCGCGGTATAGGGCGTCCGTGATCGAGATGCGAAGCCGCCTCAAACGCGGCGCTGCCGTGACGGTGGATGCCGCGCTCGGTGTGCTTGCGCCGCTCATCGTTCGCGGTCGACCCGCGGTCGCGAACCCGCCGCACCCGCGAGTGCTGTTGGTACGTTGCGACCACATCGGGGATCTCGTGATGGCGACGGCCGTCCTCGAACCGCTCCGTGCCGTGCTGCAGCCGTCGCGCCTCGACGTGCTGGTTGGACCGTGGGCGGCTCCGCTCCTGGTCGGGCACCCGCTCGTCGACGACGTGATCGTGTACGCCACGCCGTGGTGGAGCGCCGCCCGGGGCGCCGGAGGTGGCAGCCGCCTCCGAGCACTCGGCCGCCTCCCTGGAGTCATCCGCCGGCTGCGGGCCGCGCGCTACGACGTCGGCATCGACCTCCGCGGTGATCTCCGGCAGATCTTCTTCTTCCTCGCGCTCGGCGGTTGCCTTGAGCGGGTGTCGACCGACCGGACCGGCGGTCGCCGCCTCCTGACGCGGGTCTGGCCCTTCGACCCATCGCTGCACGACGTCGAGAAGAACGCCGCCATCGTGGGGATGCTCGGAGCGCATCGGTCCACGCGTCTCGCGCCGCCGGCTCTGCCGGCGCTTCCGCCGTCGCTCGTACAAGAGCTGACGTCCGCGAGCGGTCCGCGCGGCTTCGTCGTGGTCGCAACGCGCGGCACGGAAGAGAACCGGACCTGGCCGACCGGCCACGCGATCCGTTTCGTCAACGACGCGCGCGCCGGGCTCGGCCTCGGCACGGTCTACGTCGGCGGGCTGGCCGACCGCCCGAGTGGCGACGCCATCGCCGCGGGAGGCGCGCCGCTTCTGAACCTCGCCGGCAGGACGACCCTCACCGAGACCGTGGGCGTGATGGCCCGTGCGGCTTCGGTCGTCGCCGTGGACTCGGGGCCCATGCATCTCGCCGCGCTCGCCGGGGTTTCAATCGTGGCGCTCTTTGGTCCCGGTGATCCGCGCCAGTGCCGCCCCTGGGCGGCTTGCACGCGGATTGCGACGACGGGTGCGCCCTGCGGCTGCATCCACGCCAGGTGCGACGTCCACGCAGGTCCCGGACGCTGCATGATCGCGCTCGGCCCCGAGCTCGTCCTGAGCGAGCTCAAGGTCCTGCTGGACACCACGTAGCGGCGTGCAGACCGCGAGCGGCGTTTTGGAACGCTTGCCCGTACGCCTTTTTGAGCGACCACTGTACGCTGCTGCTGACGTAGGACCCAGACGGAAGGTTGGCAGTAATCGGTTAGCGGGCCGCGACGCGGCGCGTTGTAGATCCGCGACCCGATATATGCTTTCTTGCTTCCGTGGCAGTGGCGGGGCGGTGGCAGGCGACATCGCGGGAAGAGCTCGAGCGCGAGACCGAGCGGCTGCGGCAGGAGAACGAGCGCCTGCGGCGGGAGCTTGAGCGGGCCGAGCGCGAGCGGGAGCAGATCGAGCGCGAGCGAGACCGCCTCCGCGAGGAGCGCGACCGGCTCGAGAAGGAACTGGAAGCGGCGCGCCGGGCGGCGAAGCGGCAGGCCGCGCCGTTCTCGAAGGGAGCCCCGAGTCCGTGTCCGCGGCGGCCGGGTCGAAAGCCTGGGCGCGCCTACGGGCCACGCGCGTGGCGCCCGGTCCCGCCCCACGTCGACGAGGTCGTCGAGGTGCTGCCGCCGGCGGAGTGTGCGACGTGCGGCGGGGTCATTGGCACCGAGCGCGTGAACGTCCAGTACCAAGCCGATCTCCCACCCGTGCGCCCCCACGTCACCGCGTTTCACGTGCACGTCGGCCGGTGTCGACGGTGCGGGCGCCGCGTCCAAGGCCGCGACGCGCGTCAGACCTCGACCGCCACCGGCGCGGCGGCCTCGCAGGTCGGCCCGCGCGCCCTGGCGTGGGCGGCGTGGCTCCACACCGGGCTCGGCGTGCCGTTCGCGAAAGTCGCGACGATCTTGCGGACGGGCTTCGGCCTCACGATCACAGCGGGCGGGCTCGTGCACGCGCTGCACCGCGTGGGGGGGCGCACCGCGCCCACGTACGACGCGCTGGTCGCGGTCGTGCGGCGCAGTCCCGTGGTCGCGCCGGACGAGACGGGCTGGAAGGTCGGCGGGCGGCTCTGGTGGCTCTGGGTGTTCGTCACCCGCGACGTCACCGTCTACGCGATCCAGCCCGGCCGCGGGTATGCACAGGCCGCGGCGATCCTCGGCCCGCGCTACGGCGGCATCGTCGTCCGCGACGGCTGGGCGCCGTACCGCAAGCTCCCGCAGGCGACCCACCAGACCTGCCTCGCCCACCTGCTGCGCCGCTGTCACGGCTTACTCGACGTCGCGCAGCGGGGCGCAGCGCGCTTCCCCCATGCCGTCCGCCGCCTGCTGCTCGCGGCACTCGCGATCCGGGAACGGCGGGATGCGGGCGAGCTCGTTGGCCACGGGCTCGCCGTCGCCATCGGCCGGCTCGAGGCTTGCACCGATCGCCTCCTCGCGGGCCGCGTCACGCACCCGCCGAACCGCCGCCTCCTCCAGCATCTGCGCACCGAGCGGCCGGCGCTCTTCACCTGCCTGCGGCACGCGGACGTCGAAGCCACCAATTGGCAGGCGGAGCAGGCGATTCGGCCCGCGGTCGTGACGCGCAAAGTCTGCGGCGGCAACCGGACGCCGCGCGGCGCGGACACCCAACAAATGGTCGCCAGTGTCCTCCGCACCTGCTGGCAACAGCAGTGCGATCCGCTCGAACTGCTCATCGCGCTGCAGCGCAGTCGGCGTCCCGTCGTCGCCGATCTTCCGCTACCCGATCCCGCCCCACCCTGACCCGCTTGCGGGCGTCGTTAGGGCGCTAACCGAATACGAACCGCAGACCCGGTCCGCCCTTGTGGCAGCTGTGGATGCGACCGGGGCTGGCTCCATAGAGGTCGAGGGTGGAGGGCCGTCGAGCCGATGTGTATAGTGGGGCATCATCGTGTGCACAGGAGAGGTCCATGCGGACGAACATCGTCATCGATGATCGGCTCATCGCCGATGCGCAGCGCGCGACCGGTATCAAGACGAAGAAGGG
>VBKG01000299.1 GCA_005879585.1 Deltaproteobacteria bacterium
GTTCTACACGCGGCCCGACGTGCTCTGGGGCCTCGCGAAGACCCTCGCGGGCGAGCCGCGCTTTCTCGGCCCCGTCGCGCGCTACATCCGCGTCGGGCTGCGCGAGTGGCTCGCGGTCGACCCCGCACGGGGCTCGGAGGCCCTCGCCTCCTGACCGGGCCGCGGTCCGACGTCGCCGCCGTGGTGCCCGCGTTCCGGGCGGCCGATACCGTCGCTGCCGTGGTCGCCGGTGCGCGCGCCTACTGTGCGCGCGTGGTCGTGGTCGACGACGGCTCGGACGACGACACCGCTCGACGCGCCGCGGCAGCAGGCGCCGACGTGTGCCGCCACCCGGTGAACGCCGGCAAGGGTGCCGCCCTCCGGACGGGGCTTCGAGCGCTCGCCGCGGACGGTGTCGCGCGCGCCCTCACGCTCGACGCCGACGGGCAGCACTTGCCCGAGCAGATTCCTGCGCTCCTCGCGGCCTCGGACGCCGCGCCGCAGGCCATCGTCGTCGGCGTCCGCCGGAAGACCGGCCACCAGATCGCGCGCGCCAATCTCTTCGGGAACTGGGTCGCGGACAGCTTTCTCCGGCTGATCGCCGGGCGGCCTCTGCCCGACACCCAGTCCGGCTTCCGCGTGTACCCGGTGGCGGCCACGCTGGCGCTCGGCGCCGAGGGCGCGCGCTACGAGTTCGAGACCGAGGTCCTGTTACGCGCCGCCCGCCGCGGCATGGGCGTCGTTGGAGTACCGGTCGACGTGCACTATCCGCCGGTCGCCGAGCGCGTGAGTCACTATCGGCCGTGGCGCGACACGCTCCGCGTGATCGGCGTCGTCCTGAAGGTGCTCGCCGTACCGGCGCCGCGCTCGGCTGCCTGAGCGGCGCGCCGCCATTCACCGCCGCATGTACGCATCTGCGCTACGCGATCCTGGATCGAAGAGTGACTCGAGTGTCGCGCTGCGTCTTGACGGACGGCGACGATTCGTCGATCGGGGCGACGCGTGATCACGACTCCGAAGACGTCGCGGCCGTTCGAAGAGGCGGCCCGCGCCATCATGTATCGGTGGGCCGTCGAGCGTGACACGTGGGTCAGCGCGGCCGAGATCGCCGAGGCGCGCGCCTTCCTGCAGGCGATCGGCATCGCCACGACCGAGCTGCCGGACGGCCGTTTCGCGCTCGCGGGAGCGGAGAGCGCGGTCGAGGCGTCGCGGCTCATCCTCGTGAGCCTCCGCCATCTGTACGAGCGCCGGTCGCGCCCGCTGGGCTCCTGAGCGCGGCGACCGCCGCCTCCACCCGCGCCACCGCGCCGTCGAGCCGGTGCTCGGCCGCGAGCCGGCGCGCGAGCTTCGGGTTCGCCGCCGTGCTCGGCAGCGCGAGCGAGAGGTGCGGGAGCGGGACGTCGGCCACGGGCAGCACGACGCGGCGGGCGGCGGCGAGATAATCGCGGGCCGCCTCGATGCGACGCGCGACGGCCGGCGCGAGCGCGCGGCTCGCGAGGACGGCCGCGAGCGAGCCGTGCTCCGCGACGAGCGCCGCCGCCGTCTTCTCGCCGATGCCGGGAACGCCGGGCAGGCCGTCGGAGGGATCGCCACGGAGCAGCGCGAAGTCGCCGTAGGCACGGCCCGGGATGCCGTAGCGCCGCCGGATCTCCGCCTCGTCGACGACGAGCAGCTTGCTGACGCCCGTGAGCGGGTAGAGGACGCGCACGTCGGGATCGCGCACGAGCGCGAAGAGGTCGCGGTCGCCCGAGACGATGTCGACGGCGCCCGAGGCGCGGGCCGCGAGCGTCGCGATCACGTCCTCGCCCTCGAACCCGGCGGCGCCGGCCACCGTGAACCCGAGCGCCCGGAGCAGGCGGCGACCGAGCGCCTCGTCGGCGGCGATCGGGTCTTCCTCGTCGGAGAGCCGGTGCGCCTTGTAGGTGGGCAGCGCCTTCACCCGAAACGCCGGCCGCCAGTCGTCGTCGACGGCGATGGCGAGGCGCGCGGGCTGGCGGTCGGCGAGCAGGCGCGCGAGCATGCCGAGGAAGCCGTACACGCCGCGCATCGGGATGGTGTCCGGCAGCGAGTGGAAGGCGCGGTAGAGTAGGCTCGAGTAGTCGATCAGGAGCGTCATGTGGAGGGAGGATACCATGGCGCAGCCGCGCGCGCCGCGCGATCGCCGCAAATCCCGCGCAATCGTGCGACGACGCCGCGGCACCGATGCTCGGACGGGTCTAGCCCGCTTGCTAGGGGACGAACGAGCCAGCTCGCGCGCGTACGGACGAGAGCCGACGCGGCGACATCGCGCGCGTGGTGCGCTCCGGCCCGTAACGGGTGATTTGCAACGGTGCCGCTGCTATAGTACCGCCTTGACTCTTCTGCATGCGAAGTGAGACGTCAGCTGCCGGACGCTCCGGCGACGCGTCTGCCTGGCTCGCGCTGGGCCTCGTTCAGGAGCTGTCGCCGCGCCGCGCGCACGAGCTCGTGGCGCGCTTCGGCTCGCCTGAAGACGTGCTGGCCGCGCCGGCGCGGCTGCTCGCGGAGGCGGGTCTCTCGGACGCCGTCGTGCAGGCCCTCGGTGACGCGCCGGCGCGTGCGCCGCGCGAAGCGGCGCGGGTCGCTGCCGCGGGTGCCACGCTCGTGGTCTGGCCCGACGACCGTTATCCGGCCAGCCTCCGCCAGATCCCGGATCCGCCGCTCGTGCTCGCCGTCCGTGGCACGCTCGTCGCGGAGGACGACATCGCGATCGCCGTCGTCGGCGCCCGTCGGGCGAGCGAGTACGGGCGCCGGGTGGCCGGGGAGCTCGCATCCGATCTCGCCCGGTCGGGCGTCACGGTCGTCAGCGGCCTCGCCGCCGGCATCGACGCCGCTGCCCACCGCGGCGCGCTCGCGGCGGGCGGGCGGACGATCGCCGTCCTCGGCACGGGCATCGACCGCATCTATCCCTCGTGGCACGCCGGTCTCGCGGCGGAGATCGTCCGCCGCGGCGCGCTCGTGACCGAGTTCCCGTGCGGTGCGCCGCCGCTGGCGTTCCACTTTCCGCGGCGCAACCGGGTGATCAGCGGCCTCGCGAGTGGCACGGTCGTGGTCGAGGCGGCAGAGGAGAGCGGCTCGCTCATCACCGCGCAGCACGCCGTGGAGCAGGGGCGCGACGTGTTCGCCGTGCCGGGCCCGCTCGGGCCGGGTCACCGGGGTCCGCACCGACTGATCCGGGAGGGCGCCACGCTGGTCACCGGCGCGGAGGACATCCTCGCCGGGCTCGGGCGCGACCTCGTCGCACGCCTCGCGGCGGCACGCGCGGCCGCCGCCGAGACGACGCTCACGACCGACGAGCGGCGCGTGCTCGCCGGCGTCGGGACGGACGGCGGGCATGTCGACGAGGTGATCCGGCGCGCGGGGCTCCCCGCGGCGCACGCGCTCGAGACGCTGCTCGCGCTCGAGCTCCGCGGCCTCGTCGCGCAGCTTCCCGGCAAGCGCTTCCGGCGGCAGGCGGCGTGAGCCCGCCGCGTTCCTGACCATGGCCAAGAACCTCGTCATCGTCGAGTCTCCCGCCAAGGCGAAGACGCTCGGCAAGTACCTCGGGCGCAACTACCAGGTGAAGGCGTCGGTCGGCCACGTGATGGACCTGCCGAAGTCGAAGCTCGGCGTCGACATCGAGCGCGACTTCGAGGCCGAGTACCACGTGATCCAGGGGAAGGCGAAGATCCTCGAGGACATCAAGTCGGCGGCGAAGGACAAGGAGCACGTCTACCTCGCGCCCGACCCGGATCGCGAGGGCGAGGCGATCGCCTGGCACATCGCCAAGAAGCTCGGGCCGCGGCGGAAGAACGTCCACCGCGTGCTCTTCAACGAGATCACGAAGAAGGCCGTGCTGGAGGCGATCAAGAACCCCGGGACGATCGACCAGAACCGCTTCGAAGCGCAGCAGGCGCGCCGCATCCTGGACCGCCTGGTCGGCTACCAGCTGTCGCCGCTCCTCTGGAAGAAGGTGCGCCGCGGCCTGTCCGCCGGCCGCGTGCAGTCCGTCGCCGTGCGCATCATCTGCGAGCGGGAGCGCGAGATCCGCGCCTTCACCGCCGAGGAGTACTGGACGGTCGAGGCGCGGCTCGAGGGCGACGCCCCGCCGCCGTTCGTCGCGCGGCTCGCCGAGGTGGCGGGGCAGAAGCTCGACCACAAGCAGCTCCGGCTCGACACGCGCGCCCGCGTCGACGAGGTGCTCGGCGGGCTCGCGAACGCCCCGTGGACCGTCACGAAGGTGGAACGGAAAGAACGGCGGCGCCATCCGACGCCGCCCTTCGTCACCTCGCGCCTCCAGCAGGAGGCGTCGCGCAAGCTCGGCTACCAGCCGTCGCGGACGATGCGCATCGCGCAGCGGCTCTACGAGGGCGTCGACCTCGGGCCCGAGGGCTCCGTCGGGCTCATCACCTACATGCGGACGGATTCGACGCGCATCTCGAGCGACGCCCTCACCGCGGCCCGTGGCTACATCGGCGAGCGCTACGGCCAGCCGTACGTGCCGGAGGCGCCGAACGTCTATCGCTCGAAGAAGGACGCCCAGGACGCCCACGAAGCCATCCGGCCCACGTCCATGGAGTACGACCCCGAGCGCGTGGCGCGCTATCTCGACCGCGAGGAGCTCGCCGTCTACACCCTCATCTGGAACCGGTTCGTGGCGAGCCAGATGGCCTCGGCGGTCTTCGACGCGACGGCGATCGACATCGCGGTGGGGGAGTGCCGCTTCCGGGCCACGGGGCAGATCCTCAAGTTCGACGGCTTCATCCGCGTCTACACCGAGGGGCGCGACGACGACCAGCCGAGCGAGGAGGAAGGTGAAGGGCAGCTGCCGGCGCTCGCCGAGGGGGACGTGGTCCGACTCCTCGACCTCGTGCCCGAACAGCACTTCACGCAGCCGCTGCCGCGCTTCACGCAGGCGACGCTCATCAAGGAGCTCGAAGAGGACGGCATCGGGCGGCCGTCCACCTACGCGTCGATCGTCGGCACGATCCTCAACCGCGAGTACGTGGTCGAGGACGAACAGAAGCGGCTCCGGCCGACGGAGCTCGGCTCCCTCGTGACGGACCTCCTCGTCGAATCCTTCCCCGACGTCCTCAACGTCGAGTTCACGGCCGGCATGGAGGGCGACCTCGACGCCATCGAGGAGGGACGCGAGCACTGGGTGGCGGCGATGCGCCGCTTCTGGGAGCCGTTTTCCCGCGACCTCGAGAAGGCCGAGGTCGAGATGCGCGACGTGAAGCGCGAGGAGCGCCCCACCGAGCTTGTCTGCGAGAAGTGCGGGAAGCCGATGGTCATCAAGTGGGGCCGGCGCGGCGAGTTCCTCGCGTGCAGCGGCTATCCCGAGTGCAAGAACACCAAGAACTTCACGCGCGAGGAGGACGGCACCATCCGTCCCGCCGAGGCCGAGATCACCGACGAGGTGTGCGAGAAGTGCGGCCGCCCCATGCAGGTGCGCTTCGGCCGCTACGGGAAGTTCCTCGGCTGCTCCGGCTACCCCGAGTGCTCCAACATGCAGCCGCTCCACAAGCCGCAGCCGACCGGCGTCAAGTGCCTCCAGTGCGGCGAAGGCGAGATGATGGAGCGGCGGTCGCGCCGCGGGAAGCTCTTCTACAGCTGCGGTCGCTATCCGGACTGCCAGTTCGTGGCGTGGGACCGCCCGATTCCCGAGCCGTGTCCGTCGTGCGGTGCCGGCTTCATCACCGAGAAGGTTACCAAGCGCTACGGCACGGTCCGCCGCTGCGTCAAGGAGGAGTGCGGCTGGCAGCTGCAGGTCGATGACGGCAACGGCGAGTTCGCGCCGCTGCCGGCGCGCCGGGCGGCCGCCAAGGTGACCCCGCGCCGTCGCACCGCCGGCGACGGTGCCGGCCGGCCGGCAGCCCGCCGCCGTGCGAGCTCCACGTGAGCGAACGCGTCACCATCGTCGGCGGCGGACTCGCCGGCGCGGAGGCCGCGTGGCAGCTCGCGCGCCACGGGGTACCCGTCGATCTCTACGAGATGCGGCCCGGCCGCGGCACCGCCGCGCACCATACCGACCGTCTCGGCGAGCTCGTGTGCTCCAACTCGTTCCGGAACGCGACGCTCGAGACCGCCGTCGGGCTCCTGAAGGACGAGATGCGCCGGCTCGGCTCCCTGGTGATGCACGTCGCCGACGCCAACCAGGTACCCGCCGGGGCGTGCCTGGCGGTCGACCGCGACCACTTCGCCGTCGAGCTCACCCGCGCGGTCGAGGCGCTGCCCGGGGTGCGCATCGTGCGCGAGGAGGT
Organism: Deltaproteobacteria bacterium; assembly: GCA_005879585.1. Taxonomy (GTDB): domain Bacteria; phylum Desulfobacterota; class Binatia; order DP-6; family DP-6; genus DP-3. Next base: position 6,240 of record VBKG01000299.1, read on the forward strand.
CACCGACATCCCGGCGGACTTCACCATCCTCGCCACCGGGCCGCTGACGTCGCCCGCCCTGTCGGAGTCGCTCCAGCGGCTCCTCGGCCGGACGCATCTCTACTTCTACGACGCGATCGCGCCGATCGTCGCCGCCGACTCGATCGACATGGGCGTGGCCTGGAAGGCGTCGCGGTACGGGAAGGGCGGCGAGGACTACATCAACTGTCCGCTCGACCGGACCCAGTACGCGGCCTTCGTCGACGCGGTGGTCGCCGCCGACAAGGTGCCGACGCGCGACTTCGAGCGCTGCGTGTACTTCGAGGGTTGCATGCCGATCGAGGAGATGGCGCGGCGCGGACCCGCGACGCTCGCGTTCGGCCCGATGCGCCCCGTCGGCCTGATCGACCCGCGCACCGGGCAGCGCCCGCATGCCTGCGTGCAGCTCCGCCAGGACGACGCCGAGGGCCGGCTCTTCAACATCGTCGGCTTCCAGACGAAGATGACGTATCCGGAGCAGCGCCGCGTCTTCCGCATGATCCCCGGCCTCGAGCATGCCGAGTTCGTGCGGCTCGGGAGCCTGCACCGGAACACGTTCGTGAACGCGCCGGCGTTGCTGCTGCCGTCGCTCCAGGTGATGGGCCGCCGGAAGCTACTCCTCGCGGGCCAGATCGTCGGCGTCGAGGGCTACGTCGAGTCGGCGGCCACCGGCCTGCTCGCGGGCCTGAACGTCGCGCGGCTCCTCCATGGCGATGCGCCGCTCGCGCCACCGCGCACCACGGCGCACGGCTCGCTCCTCGCCTACATCACGCATCGGGGGAAGAAGGCGTTCCAGCCGATGAACGCGAACTACGGGCTCTTCCCGCCGCTCTCGGGTTCGCTCCGTGGCCGGGACAAGAAGCTCGCGCTCGCCTCGCGCGCGCTCGCGGACCTCGAGCGGTGGATGTCGGGCGTCGGGCTCGTCGCCGACTCCGCCGGACGGCAGTCGGTGGCGTGATGCACACCGCCGGCGGGCCGCCGGCGGGGGAGGGCCGGCGCGACACGGTCGCGGCGGCGATCGACGTCGGCAGCAACTCCGTGCTGCTGCTGACGGTCGCGGTCGGGCTCGATGCGCGCGTCCGGACCGTCGACACCGCGCTCGAGACCACGCGCCTCGGCACGCGGCTCCGCGACGGCGGGCTCCTCGACGGCGACGCGCGGCGCCGGACGATCGCGGCCGTCGAGGCCTTCGCCGCGCGCGCGCGGCGCGCGGGGGCCGACGGGGTGTGGGCGTTCGCAACCGCCGCCGTGCGCCGGGCCGCCGACGGCGACGCCTTCGCGCGCGAGGTGGAGGAGACGGCGGGCGTGTCCCTCGAGGTCCTGTCGGGTGCGCGCGAGGCCGCGCTCGCGTACACGGCGGTCGCGCACGGGCTTCCTGCGGTCCGGGGCCCGCTCCTCGTGGTCGACGTCGGCGGCGGCACGACGGAGCTGACCCTCGGACAGGGTGAGACCGTCGGCGAGACCGCGAGCCTGTCGCTCGGCGCCCTCGCGCTGACGGAGAGCGGCGCGTCCCCGCTCGCCGCGCACGTCGACGGCATCCTCGCCGGCTGCGAGCTCCCGGCGCGGGCCGCGCTGCGTGGCGCGTCGCTCGCCGCCTCGGGCGGCACGGCGACGGCGCTCGCGGCGCTCGATCTCGGGCTCGTGCACTACGATCCCGGCCGCGTGCACGGTCACCGGCTCGGGCGCGACGCCCTCGCGGCTCTCGTCGCGCGCCTCGCGACGTTGCCGCCGGCCGCGGTCGCATCGCTCGCCGGTCTCGACCCCGGCCGTGCCGCGATCCTGCCGGCCGGCGCCGTCGTCCTCGAGCGCGTCGTCGCCGCCGCGCGCGCGAAGGCCGTGACGGTGAGCGACCACGGCGTGCGCCACGGGTACCTCCGGGAGCGACTGCTCGCGGCGGGCGTGCCCGTGGACTTCCGGGCCCCGCCATGACGGATGGCGCCGCTCTGCTCGCCCGGCTGGAGGCAGGCCCCACGCGCGCGTGGATCGACGCCGCGCCCGCGGACGAGATACGCGCGGGACTCGACGCCGCGGCCGACCCTGCCGATGCCCTGACGGCGCTCGCGCGCTTCGTCGAGGCGGCACCGAGCCCGCCGCCGCGCGGTCTCGTGGCGCCGCTCCTCCGTCTCCTCGGCGGCAGCCCGACGCTGGCGGCGGCGCTCGTGGCCGAGGGCCGCGGGTGGCCGGCGCTCCTCGACGCCGTGTTCGACGTCGCGTGCCGCGACACCGCCGCCCATCGCGCGGCGCTCGAGACCGCCGGGATGGCGGGGCCGCTGCCGCGTGTCGAGCTGCATGCCGGGCTGCGCCGCTACCGGCGCCGCGAGTTCCTCCGGATCGGCGGGCGCGATCTCCTCGGTCTCGCGTCGGTCGAGGAGACGGTGCGCGAGCTCTCCGCGCTCGCCGAGGCGATCGTCGACGCCGCGGCGCACGCGGCGCGCGCGCGTCTCGCGGCCGAGTGGGGCGACGACTGGGCCGGCGAGCGGCCGGGGCGATTCGTCGTCCTCGGCATGGGCAAGCTCGGCGGCGGCGAGCTCAACTACAGCTCCGACGTCGACCTCGTGTACGTCTACGAGCGCGACGGCACCGACGCGCGCGGCCGCACGAACCGCGAGTTCTTCGCGCGTCTCGGCGAGGAGGTGACGCGGGCCTTGGGCGACGTGACGGCCGACGGGTTCTGCTTCCGGGTCGACCTCCGCCTCCGCCCCGGCGGCGGAGAGGGGCCGCTCGCGGTGTCGCTCCCCGCGACGGTCTCGTACTACGAGGCCTTCGGCCAGATGTGGGAGCGCGCCGTGTGGCTGAAGGCCCGGCCGGTCGGCGGCGATCGCGACCTCGGCCTGGCGCTCCTCGCCGAGCTCCACCCCTTCGTCTACCGGCGCTACCTCGACTTCGGCACCATCGAGGACCTCCAGGCGATGAAGGAGCGGATCGACGCCTCGCTGCGCGATCCGGCGGCGCGCGCCCGCGACGTGAAGCTCGGCCGCGGCGGTATCCGCGAGGTCGAGTTCGTCGTCCAGGCGCAGCAGCTCGTCCACGGCGGCAAGGACCCGCGCGTCCAGGAGCGCAGCACGCTCGGTGCGCTGGCGAGGCTGTCGGCCTGCGGCTACGTCGCCGCCGAGACGGCTGCGGCGCTCGGCGACGCGTACCGCTTCCTGCGCGACGTCGAGCACAAGCTCCAGATCGTCCACGAGCGGCAGACGCACCGCGTGCCGTCCGACGGGCCGGCGCTCACCGCGCTCGCGCGCCGCCTCGGGTTTCGGGGCAGCGATGCGGTGGCACGCTTCGAGGCCACGCATGCCCGCCACACCGCCGTCGTCCGCGAGGCGTTCGCCGCGCTCTTCCACGGCGCGGCCGAGGCGCGCCGGCGCGAGCGCGATCCGGCGATCGACGCGTTGCTCGAGACCCTGGACGATCCGGAGGCGACGCATACACACCTCGCGCGTCTCGGATTCGCGGATCCGACCACGGCGCGCGGCGATCTCCGCCTACTGCACGACGGCCCGCCGCATGCCCCCGCTTCCGCGCGCCGGCGCGCGGCGCTGGCCGCGCTCGCGCCGGCGCTGCTCGCGGAGGTCGGGCGCTCGGCGGCGCCGGACCACGTGCTGCGCCACCTCGCCACGTTCTTCAGCACCGTCGGCGCGCGCACGAGCTACCTCCACCTGCTGCTCGAGAACCCCGGCGTCATGCGGCTTCTGGTGCGCCTGTTCGCGACGAGCGGGTTTCTCTCCGCGTTCTTCCTCCGGCATCCCGAGCTGCTCGACAGCCTCGTGCGCGCCGACCTCGTGCAGATCGTTCGGTCGCGTGGCGGTATGGCCGAGGAGCTCGGCGCCCGTCTGGCCGCCGCGCCCGACCTCGAGGCGGCGCTCGATACGCTCCGCCGCTTTCGGAACGAGGAGTTCCTTCGCATCGGGGTGCACGACATCCAGGACAAGCTCGGCGCCGAGGAGGTGACCGCGCAGCTCACGTGGCTCGCCGAGACGTGCCTCGAGGCGGCGCTCGCGATCGCCCGCCGCGAGGTCCTGGCGCGCACCGGGCTGCCGCCGGAGCCTTCCACCGCAGGCCTCGCGGTGCTCGGCATGGGGACGCTCGGCGCCGGGGAGCTCACCTACAACTCCGACCTCGACCTGATCTTCGTCTACGACGCGGGGGACGCCGCCTGGTGGGCCGGCCGCGCGACGCCGCACGAGTTCTTCACGCGCATCGCGCAGCGCACGATCAGTGCGCTCCAGACCCCGACGCGCGAAGGCATCGCGTACCGCATCGACACCCGGCTCCGGCCGTCGGGGAACCAGGGATCGCTCGTGTGCTCCTTCGAGGCTTTCGAGGCCTATCACCGTTCGAGCGCGCAGCTCTGGGAGCGGCAGGCGCTCGTCAAGGCGCGCGTCGTGGCGGGCCCGCCGGAGCTCGCCGCGCGGCTCGAAGACGTACGGACCCGCTTCGTCTACGGTCGCGGTCTCGATTCCGACGAACGCGTTGCGATCGCCCGCATGCGCGAGCGGATCGAGCGCGAGCGGGGTGGCGAGCGTGGCACGGTCGCGAACATCAAGACGGGTCGCGGCGGCCTCGTCGACGTCGAGTTCCTGGTGCAGGCGCTCCAGCTGACGCATGGCCACGACCATCCGCTCGTGCGAAGCCGCGACACGGGCGGCGCGCTCGCGGCGCTCGCCGCCGCGGGCCTCCTGGACGCCGGAGAGGCGCGGGCGCTGCGCGACGCGTGGACGTTCCTGCGTGCCCTCGAGCGCCGACTCCGGCTGGAGCGCGATCAGCCGGAGGAGATGCTCGATCCCGAGCACGGCGGCCTGGTCGTCCTGGCGCGGAGCCTCGGCTACAGCGGCTCCGACGACGAGGCCGTGGCGGCGCTCCTCGCCGATCACGCCCGCCATCGCGACGCCGTGCGCGTCGTCTACGACCGTCGACTCGGCGCGGCCGCCACGTAGTTTGCGTTGCGCGACGGCTTCGGGCTAGCTGGAGGCCGATGCAGAAGACCGAGCGGATCTGGCTCGACGGGCGGCTCGTCGCCTGGGACGAGGCGCAGGTCCACGTGCTCACGCACTCGCTGCACTACGGGCTCGCCGTCTTCGAGGGCATCCGCTGCTACGAATGCCACGACGGCCGCTCGGCGATCTTCCGCCTGCGCGAACACGTGGACAGACTCTACGGCTCCGCCCACGTCCTCGATTTGCCCATGCCGTTCCCGCGCGAGCAGCTGATCGAGGCGTGCCTCGAGACCGTCCGCGCCAACCGCCTTCGCGAGTGCTACATCCGCCCCATTGCCTTCCTCGGCGACGGCGAGATGGGGCTCGCCGCCCGTCCGGCCACCCGCGTCGCCGTCGCCGCATGGCCGTGGGGGGCATATCTCGGCGACGAGGGACTCCGGCACGGCATCCGCGTGAAGACCAGCTCCTTCCAGCGCTTCCACCCGAACACGTTGCTCACCAAGGCCAAGGCCAGCGGCCACTACGTGAACTCGATCCTCGCCTCGTACGAGGTCCGGCGCGCGGGCTACGACGAGGCCTTGCTGCTCGACGTGGACGGCTACGTGTCCGAGGCGAGCGGCGAGAACGTGTTCATCGTCACGGGCGGCGTCGCCAAGACCACGCCGCTGCCGACCGTGCTCGGCGGCATCACGCGCGACGCCGTCCTCCAGCTCCTCGCCGAGCTCGGCATCCCCTGCCGTGAGGAGCGCTTCACCCGCGACGAGGTATATCTCGCCGACGAGGCGTTCTTCACCGGCACGGCCGCGGAGGTGACGCCGATCCGCGAGCTCGACGATCGCTGCATCGGCGACGGCAAGCCCGGTCCGACGACGCGCCGCCTCCAGGAGTTGTTCTTCGCGATCGTCCGTGGTCGCGACGATCGCCGCCGCTCCTGGCTGGCGTACGTCTGAACGTTTCGTCACGAAGGTGACGGCGCCGGCGGAGCCGATCGCCGGACGGCGGCCACTTGCGCGTGGCATGGAAGCTGCTGCCTCCGAGCCCACCCGATGTTTCGCGCCACGATTCGCGCGGGGTCGGAGGAGCCGCTCCGCCTCTCCGGCGACGTGGTACCTTACGACCTCCAGGTGCTGCGCGAGCACGTTCTCGCGCGGCGCGGCCTGCCCACGCGGCTCGAAGTCTGCCTCGCGCCCGCCTTGCGACCCGCGTTCCTGCACGCCGTCCGGGATCTCGGCCGGCGCGGCATCGAGCTCGTCTTTCGCAGCTGAGGTAGGCGCCGCCGAGCGCGGCGGCACCGCCGCCGTCGCGCGTTTCTGGCCTCCGCCGTACCCCACGTCGCGCCCTTTGTCGGCCGCGGCGGCGCACCCCGCGAGCGCGACGGCGCGGCTTGCCCTCTCGCGGCGCGTCAGGTAGTCAGGCCCGGTTCGAGAGGGAGGGTACGGATGCGACCTAGCGAGCTACTTCTGTGCCTCGCCGGCCTCGGGCTTGTGATCAGCGGCTGCGGGGGCGGTGGCGAGAAGACGTCGAGTGAGCCCGCGCCGAAGCCCACGACCGCGGTGGCGGCGCCCACCTCGACGACCGTCGCCGGCGCGAAGCAGGGCGAAGAGGACAACGAGTACGAGCTCGACGTGATCGCGGAAGCCGAGCCCGACGAGGGCGCGCCGCCGCTGAAGGTCCAGTTCACCGCCTCGGTCGAGGAAGAGTCGGGGGGCCCCTACTCCTTCAGCTGGGACTTCGGCGACGGGAGCCCAAAGGTCACCGATCAGAACCCGGTGCACACCTACGAGAAGGTGGGCGAGTACACCGCGACGCTCACCGTGACCGACCAGAAGAGCCACAAGGGGACCGACGAGATCGACATCTTCGTCGAAACCGACGAGGAGGGCGGGGGCGGGCAGGAGTAGCGAGTAGCGGGTCTAGATCAGCGAGGGACTCCGCTTCCTACTCTACCGGCACGCCTCTTCCACCTGCTGCTCGGCCCACTCGAGCGCGGTGAGCGCGGGCGCGAGCGCTGCGCTTTCCCGCCGGCAGCGGTAGCTGCCGCTCTCGAGACAGCGGCCGAGGGCCGTGTTCAGCTCCCCGGCCGTGCCCGCCGCCTCGCGCCAGCGCGCCCGAGCTCGCTCGCATGGGGCCGCGCCGGCGAGCCGACGCGTGATCTCTTCGCTCAGCGCGCGCGGCGGTGGCTCGGCGGCGCGCGGCGGCTCGGCGGCAGGCGGCGGCTCGGCAGCGTGCGGCGGCGACGGCGCCACGCGTGGCTCGGCGGGGGCGGGTGCTGGGACCGCGGACGGCCCGCTGACGTCGACCACCTCGATCTGCGACGAGCTACGGAGCACCATCTCCGGCCGGCCGGCAAAGCGGCGAACGAGACCCGACACGCGCACGCGCTTCCCGGCGTAGAGACGCTCGGGCTTCGACGGCAGGCTCGAGAACATCGGCACGATGAGAACCACGCGGAGCGCACGCGCGTCGTCCGGTGCGAACTCGAGGACGCAGGTGTCGCCCGTCGCGTGCGCCGCCGCGACCACGCCTTCGATGGTCACCATCTGCCCGACGTGGTTTCCGGCTTCCTGCCAGGGGTACACGGGCGGCGCCGCGGCCGCAGCGCACCGCGCCCCGAGCGCGATCGCGAGCGTGGCGACGGCGACTTTCACGGCGCACGCTCGATCGGGACGACGACCGGCTCGACGCCGCCCTGCGGATCCCGGAGCAGCAGCTCGAGCGTCGAATAGTCGCCCACCGGATAATACACGTAGCCGCTCGCCGACAGGCCCGTCGCGAGGGTCTGATCGACCGGCAGGACCGACGCCGCCCCGCGACCGATCGGCGCATCGGCCACCGCGACGGCGCGGACGCGACCGGGCTCGGGCGCCGGCACGGCGAGCGTCGGCTCCGGGCGCCTCGCCGCGCAACCGAGCAGGAGTCCGAACGCGAGGGCGGCAGACCGCACCGGCCGGTGCTTACCGACGCCGTCGCGGGACTGCAAGGCGCGCGATCGGCTAACGGTCCCGGTGGCCCATGCCGCCGCGCCCGCCGCCACCACCACCCCCGCCGGGGGCCCGCTCGCGGGCCTCGCTCACCGTGAGCGGCCGGCCGCCGAACGGCTTGCCGTGCAGCGCGTTCACGGCGGCCTGCGCTTGGGCGTCCGTCGCCATCTCGATGAAGGCGAAGCCGCGGGGCCGGCCGGTCTCGCGATCGGTCACGATCTTGACCTCGTCAACCTGACGACCGTCCTGCTCGAAGAGGGCGCGCAGCTGGTCCTCGTCCACCTGGTAAGGCAGGTTCCCGACGTACAGTCTCTTTCCCATTCTAGCTCCCGATTCAATGGACGGCGCTGCGGGCCGCCGTCCTTCCGTACGAACGGCCTTCTAGCATGCCCGTGTCGTCAGCGTCTAGGCGGGGTGAAGGGGGGAGACCGCGTTAGAAAAAGACATGACGCCGCGCTGCCAAGCCGCGGCTGATCAGGTCCTGCAGGACGGCACGCACGTGCTGCGCCTGTCGCGCCACGCTGTCCGGCCCGGTCGAGCCCTTGAGCCGGATGGGGGCGCCGAAGTGCAAGCGATACTTCACGGGCAGCGGCAGAACGATCGTGGGCGTGATGGGCGCCACCGGCGTGCGGACGAGCCGGGCCAGCCACGAGGGGTTGGCGAGCAGCGGCGCTTCCTCCTCGGCCCCGATCACCGCGACGGGTACGATGGGCGCTCCGGTCGCGAGCGCGACGTGGACGAAGCCGTGGCCGAAGCCGCGCAGGCGATAGCGCTCGCGAAACGGCTTGGCAAGCGCCCGCACGCCCTCGGGGAAGGTCAGGACCGCAGCGCCGCGCCGGAGGAGCTCCTCGCACGCGGGCCGGCGACCGTCGACGGCGCCGATCAGTCGGGCCGCCGCGCCGAGCACCGGCAGAGTCATCAGCCGGTGGTCCGCCATGCCGTGGACGAGCCGCGGCGGCTCGGCGTCGAGGAGGCATGCCGTGACGATCATGGCGCCGTCCCAGGAGAGCACGCGCGAGCTGTGGTTCGCGACCAGGAGGAAGGCGCCCGACGGCAGCGACTCGATCCCGTGGCACTCGACCCGGAAGTACTTCCGGTAGAGGAGCCCGGTCACGGCGAACATCCGCGCGGCCGCGTCGAACCGGAAGCCGAAGCGCTCGGGCGGCCGCCGCTCGAGGAGGCACGCGTGCGCGAGCTGCGTCCGCAGCCGGGCGCGGAAGGCGCCCAGGCGCCGGAGGCCGCGCGGACGGCGCGTCGGGGCGACGGGCTCGGTATCGAGCGGCGTAGCCGGAACTGGCAGGAGCTGCGGAGGCGTCGCCATCACTCGATGCGGATCGGCTGCCGCGCGTAGTTCCGTGGCCCCGCGAACCGCGCGAGCGCCGGCGGGTCGCCCGGCAGCATGTAGAACGTCGCCGGCGGCAGGACGAGATGGATCAGCGGATCGACCGCCCAGTGCACCGTGAGTCGGAGCTCCAATCGATGCGTCTCGAGCGTGGTGCCGGCGCGCTCGACCTTGGCATCGCCGCCCCGGACGAGCTCCATGTCGAGCACGACCGGCCGCGGGCTCGGCGCGACCGTGCGGAACACGAGACGGTCGCCCTCGGCGTTGGCGTCGAAGTTCTTCACGACGAGAAAGATGAGCGGGCCCCAGTACGTCCCGCGCGGCAGCGCGAGCTGCCGGTCCATGGTCTGGCGATCCGTGCCGCTGCCCCAGGCGCCCTGCAGCCGTCCTCCGGCGACGTCGATGGTGACCTCCGCCGTGGGTTCGCCGCCGGGACCGCGCACGACGGAGTGGCCGGAGACGGCTTCGAGCGTGCCTGCGACCCGCGCCACGCCTTCGTCCTCGTCCTCCGTCCCGTCGCGGTAGCGCGCGACGCGGACGCACGTGAGCAGGTCCCCGCGTCGCGTCTGGTGGTATTCGACCGTGCCGATCGGCTCGCCGCCCTGCGGTCCGTAGATGCCGGTGACGCCGGACACGTCGCCCTCCTGCCAGACGAGCCGCACGGGGTCGCCAGGCGATCGCGCCCGCGCGCCGGCGGCGGTGAGGACGATCGCACCGGCGGCGACTGCCAGCCGGAACCATGCGCGTTCGACGTCATGCACGGCCTTGTGGCCGTTCGGTTGCCTGCAAGCTCCGCGCCTACCGATCGCCCGGTGCGCATTCGCCGCCCTGCCGTGCCTGCGCAGCCGCACCGCACGCCACCCCCGGACCACCGTGTAGTCCAAGCGGACACCGGGGTCCACGCCCCGCATGCGCGCGCGCGTGAATGGCGGACGATCGAGCGATGCGCGCCGGGCGCGTACCCCGCATGCCGCGCTGGCTTCGCCAGCCGCGGCACGGCAGTCGCGCGTGGTACTGTCCCTTCACGCTCGCGTCTGGCTCCGACCCGAGACATGAGTCTCGGGTCGCGCTCCTCACACCCGCGGTTGGCGTGCGCGGACACTCCGCCACGCGAGCGCGAGCGTCGCGAGCGCGACGGCGAGCGCAGCGGCGCCGACGAGGAGCGGACGGGCATCCGCCCGCCGCGCGGCCACCGAGAGCATCGCCTCGCCCAGCACGGCATGGTGTGCGCCGTCGCGGTCGTACTCGAAGAGGGCGAACATCGGCCGGACGTCGCCGGGACGCGCCGCCACGTTCTCCACGACGACGGGCAGCGTCGCCCGCCCTGCGGCCGGTACCTCGGCGGGTCGGCTCTCCGGATCCGACCGGAGATCCGGGGGTAACGCGACGACGAGCCGGCCCGCGACGGGCGCCGGCGCGCCGTTCTCGAGCGTCACGGCGCCGTGAGCGAGCCGCGTGACGGGCTCGGTCGCAACCACCACCTGGACGTCGGCGGGTGGGCTGCCGGGCGTGCGGATGAGATGGACGAGCAGCGCGGAACGCGTGCCGGCCTCGGGATCCGCGTAGCGTAGCCGAATCGTCACCGGGAACGTTCCCGGGCCGGGCGGCGCATCGAGCGACGTCTGCCACTCGTGCGCGGCGTGCGCCCCGATCGTCTGCACGCGCTCGGCGACGACCGTTCGATGGCGGTAGACGAGCTCCGGCACGACGTCGTGGACGGGCGCGTCGGCGCCGTTCGTCGCGCGGAGCCGCAGGTCGACCGCGTTGCCCACCTGGCTCTCGGCGTCGAGGCGGAGATCGGCCGCGGCGCGGACCGCGAGCACCCAGCCGAGGAGCAGGACGATCGGGATCGCCGCCCGCCGCACGGCGCCGGTCAGACCGGCGCGCGGCCGCCGATGGCGGCGGCATGCTCGCGCACGACGTCGGGCGGACACCACTGAATGAACCAGTGGGCGGCGACGGCGATGATGACGAGGTCGTCGATCTCGCCGACGAACGGGATCGCGTCGGGGATGAGATCGAACGGCAGCACGACGTACGCGACCGCGCCCACGAGCAGGGCTTTCGGCCAGATCGAGACCCGCGCGTCGCGCACGAGACGCCAGTAGAGCCGCATCAGGTTCGGCAGGTGGACCAGGACCTCGAAGGCCCGCACGCGCGGGGAACGCGTGCGCTCGGCGCCGGTCGACATCGCGGGCCCAGCATACCTGCACGGTCGGACGGCGCCAACGCGGCACTCTTCCGTTGGCGGGGCGCGCCGGGGTAGGAAGGAGGCCGAAGGAGGACCTGACCGTGGAGCAGATCCGATTCGACGACATCGAGCGCCTGAAGTCGAAGATCAGCGACGGGTTCAGCGACTGGAGCGAGCCGCTCGAGGTCACCCAGGAGATGATCAACCGATTCGCCGACCTGACGGGCGATCACCAGTGGATCCACGTCGACGTGGAGCGCGCCCGGCGCGAGAGCCCGTTCGGCGGCACCGTTGCGCACGGGTTCCTGACCCTCAGCCTGCTCCCCGCGATGCGCGCGAAGCCGGCGTGGCAGATCACCGGCTTCGGCAACGCCACCAACTACGGCGCCAACAAGCTGCGTTTCGTGTCGCCCGTCCCGGCCGGCGCGCGCATCCAGGCGCGCTCGCGCCTCGTCGGCGTGGAGGCGAAGCCGCTCGGTACGCAGCTGACCCAGGAGCTCCACGTCCACGTGGTCGGCAAGGACAAGCCGGCGGTCATCTACGAGATGCTCGTCCTCTATCATCCGGCGATGAGCCGCAGCTGAGCCGCGACCACCGGCCTCGCCCGCTCACGGGTGCGGCTGCAGCGAATCGATGAGCGCGGTGAAGCCGGGCTTCGCCGCGTCCATCGTGGCCGACGGACCGACGGCCTTGAAGAACCACGGCCCGCTCTTGCCTTCGACCACGGCCGCGAGCAGGCGGAAGGCCGCGCGCGGCGCGCTGCCCGAGGGGCCGCCGACGTAGGTGCCGGGCAGATCGAGCGCCGTCACGCGGAGGCCGTGCACCGTGCGGCTCGTCACCGTCGCCACGTCGCGCGGCGAACGACCGTCGGGCTCCGTGAACTGCCCGTACCAGCGCGTGAGATTGTCCTCGGACGAGCCGCCCTTGCCTTCGCCGAAGTAGAAGAGGACGAGCTCGCCGTCCTCGGCATCCGCCGACGCGCGCGGAATCCGGTACTGCGCCGCCCGCATCTCGGACGCGGCGGGCACCCGGCTCCACTCGCGCGGGACGGTGAACCGCAGGCCTGCGGCCTCGGCGTGGAGCGTGTCGGCGGCCGCGGCACGAGTCAGTCCGAGCAGAAGCGCGAGCACGACGCGGCGCATGGCGCCCTCTAGCGCACTCCGTGCCGCCTGAGAAAGCCCTCCGCAAGATTTCTCCTTGACAGCGTCTTCGGCGATGTGGCTTCTGGCGTGCGCCGCATGGTCACGCTCGACTACGACAAGGCCGCGCATCTGTACCGGCGCGCGGGCTTCGGCGCGTCGCAGAGCGAGATCGAGGCGCTCGTCGGCCTCGACGCCGGCACCGCCGCGGACCGCTTCCTCGACTTCCGGGTGTCGAGCGCGCGGACCAACGGCGCGGATGCCGAGGCGGCGGCGCGCGCATGGCTGAAGCGCATGCTGAGGAAGCCGCCCCTCCAGGAGAAGATGACGCTCTTCTGGCACGGGCACTTCGCCAACTCGATCGACAAGGTGGACGACACCAAGCTGATGAACGTCCAGAACGGGCTCTTCCGCCTGTACGCGACGGGCAACTTCAAGGCTCTCGTGCGTGCGGTCACGAAGGACCCCGCGATGCTCGTCTTCCTCGACGGCCAGGACAACGAAGCCGGCAACCCGAACGAGAACTACGCGCGCGAGCTGATGGAGCTCTTCACGCTCGGCATCAAGGACGACGCCGGCGTCGACAACTACTCGCAGAGCGACGTGCATCAGCTCGCGCGGGCGCTCACGGGCTACGTGATCGACCACACCCGCGGCGTGCTCGATCCCGGACGACACGACGACGGGGCCGACAAGACGTTCATGGGCGTGACCGGTAACCTCGGCGTCGAGGGCGTGCCGGCCGCCGACGACGTGATCGAGATCATCTTCTCGCATCAGGACACGCGTGCGCCCGCGAAGCCGCGGGTGGCGCGCTTCCTCGCGCGCAAGCTGGCGCGCTTCTTCGGACCGGCCCAGCCGTCCGATGCGCTCGTCGACGCGATGGCCGATGCCTTCGCCGGCTCGGGCTGGGAGGTCGCGCCGGTGCTGCGCACGCTGTTCACCGCCGACGAGTTCTACGCGCCCGCAAACATGACCAGCACCGTCAAGTCTCCGGTCGAGTTCGTCCTCCAGCCGCTCCGCATGCTGAAGGCGAAGGCGACGCTGCGCGACGTCCCCTTCACCCTCGAGAGCATGGGGCAGCAGCTCTTCGCGCCGCCGAACGTGGCCGGGTGGCCGGGCGGCCTAGCGTGGATCAGCGCCGGTACGCTGCTCGCGCGCTACGGCTGGGCGCGCGACGTGGCCGCGGGTCGCGGCCGGACCCTCCGCGTCGATCCGACGCCGCTCCTCGCCGGCGCGACCACGACGGCGGACATCGTCGACAACGCGCTCACGCTGCTCGGCCCGCTCGCGCCGCCGCAGAGCGTTCGCGACCGTCTCGACGCGTACCTGAACGACCCGGCGCCTCCGCCCGCGCTCGCGGACGCGGGGTTCATCGACGAGAAGGTGCGCGGCCTCGTGGCGCTCGTGCTCGAGCTGCCGCACTTCCAGGTCCATTGAGCAGTGGAGGACAGATGCGCATCAGCCGTCGTCGCTTCCTGAAGGGTGCCGCCGCGACGACGGCGACGCTGGCGCTCTCCGGCTGGCGCCGCGTGCCGTGGCGTCCCGGCGTCGCCTGGGCGTCCGGCCCGTCGGATGCGATCCTCGTGGCCATCCGGCTCTACGGGGGAAACGACGGCCTGAACACGCTGATCCCCGTGACCGGCCCGAACCGCACTCTGTACAACACGAGCCGGCCGGCGCTCGGCATTCCGGTCGGGTCGCTCGGAATGACCGCGGTCGGGGCCGACGCGCTCGGTCATACCTATGCGCTCCACCCCGACACCAAGAACGGGCTCTGGGCGCTCTTCAACAGTCACAAGCTCGCGATCATTCCGGGTGTCGGCTACCCGAACCAGAGCCTGTCCCACTTCCTGTCGGAGGCGATCTGGTACCGGGCCGACCCCGTCGGCATCCCCGCGACGGGCTGGCTCGGCGGCTGGCTCGACGGCCTCGGTCTTCCCGCCACCGCGGTGCCGGCGGTGGACGTCGAGGGTGGCTACCTGACGCCGCTCCTCCGCACCAGCTCGAGCAGCGTGCTCGCGATCGGCGACCTGCCGAGCTTCGTCTTCCCGATCGACTACGACTATTCCCCCGAAGACGACACGGCCAAGCGGACCGCGTTCGAAGACATCTATCAGAGCCTCGCGTCGGCGTCGGCGCCGCTGGATCGAATCGCGGCCGTCGGCTACGCGACGTCGCTCAAGACGGCTGCCTACCCGCACGACACCGTCGACGCCCCGCTCCTCGACGCGATCGACGGCAATCTCGGCCAGGACCTGAAGACCGTGCTCACGCTCATCCAGGCCAACGTCGGGGCGCGCGTGTTCCACGTCGGGATCGACGGCTTCGACACCCACTCCGGCCAGGGCGGCATCGGCGGGTTCCAGGGCGCGCTCTTGAAGCGCCTCGGCGAGGCGATGAAGGCGTTCCTCGACAGCCTGGACTCCACGACCCGCGCCAAGACGATCATCTGGACGTTCTCGGAGTTCGGCCGCCGCATCGAGGAGAACGGCTACGGCGGCAATGCGGGCACGGACCACGGCAGCGTCGCTCCCATGTTCGTCGCCGGCGACGCGGTCGCCGCGGCGAAGATCTGGGGCGCCTATCCGGACCTCGCCAACCAGGACGACGACGGCAACTTGATCTTCGAGGAGACGGGCACGGGGGAGGGACGCACGGTCGATTTCCGCGACTACTTCGGGACGATCCTCAAGTGGCTCGGCGTGGCCGCCCCGACGACGGTCCTGCCGACGACGGGGGGCTGGTCGACGTTCACGGACCTCGGGTTCCTCGGATGACGGTGCGCGCACTCCTCGCCGCCGCCGTCGCGCTCACCGCTTCCGCGGCGTTCGCCCTCACGCCGGGCGGCGGCTCGTCGCGCACGGACTGTCTCGTCGAGTTCGGAACGACGCCAGCCAACTACCCGCCGACGCGACCGCGTCACATCCAGTGCGTCGACAACGACCCGAGCTGCGACACCGACTCGACCGTGGGGCGGTGCGGCGTGCCGCTGAGCGTCTGCCTGAACGTGACGGATCCGAACCTGCCCGACTGCGCGCCCGCGTCGCTCGAGCTGTTCACGATCAAGAACTACCAGCCCGACACCAACCCGAAGCACGACTTCGGCTTCCAGAACTTGCAGGACCAGGTGAACCAGCTCTTCCTGCCCCTCGGTCCGACCCAGCACGACGTCTGCACGACCGACGACGTGAACCCGGTCACGATCCTCGTCACGCTGAAGCTGTCGCTGCGAACCCAGAGCTACCGGAAGGCGTCGAAGACGCTCCGCACGCGGCTCGACGGCCACGCGGGCAGCGCGGCGGTCGACGACGCGGATACCCTGAAGATCACCTGCCTGCCCGGCACCGACGGTCCGTGCACGGGGGTCACCGGGACGTTCGACCAGATGCAGAAGCAGATCTTCACGCCGCGCTGCGCGCTCCCGACTTGCCACGCCGCCGCGCAGCCCCCGCACGACCTGTCACTGCAGCCCGCGGACGCGTACGCGAGCCTCGTGAACCACGCGGCCGACGAGTCGAACCACGGTCTCGACCGCGTGCTGCCGGGAGACCCCGCCAACAGCTTCCTCGTCCTCAAGCTGCGCGGCACCCTCGAGCCGGGCGAGGGCGATCGGATGCCGCGCGGCGGTCCCTACCTCGACGCGTCCGCGATGCAACTCATCACCGACTGGGTCACCGCGGGCGCACCCGAGACCGGCTTCGTCGGCTCGAGCAGCGACTGCCCGCACTGACCCGCGGCGGCGCCGGGGTCAGGGCGTCGCGATGATCTCCTGGAGCCGTCCCGCGGCGTCGTCCAGTGACCCCGCGAGCGAGGTCATGCAGGTGGTCGAGATGCGCCCCTGCCGGTTCGCGCGCCGGGCGAGCCGGCCGCCCTTGCTGAGCAGGGCCTCCGCACGGACGAGGAGGCGGTGCGCCTTCTTCGGCTTCGCCTCGTGCGCGCGGGCCATCAGGCGGCAGGCGCGCATGAGGTGCTTCGGCACGCAGAGCGGGACACGCTGATTGGAGCACGAGTTCTGCGGCAGGCCGGCGCTGCAGAAGCAGTCGAGCGCGGCCATGCCCTCGAAGTGACGGTGGACGCAGCCCGTTGCCGGGTTGCAGGTATCGGCGGTGCAGGTTTCGCCGTCATTGCAGTTGACGGCCGTCCCGGCGATGCAGCGGCCGTTCCAGCAGCTCTCGTGCTCGGTGCAGGCGTTGCCGTCGTCGCACGTCGACCCGTCGTGCTTGACGGGGTTCGTGCAGGTGCCGGTGTTCGGATCGCAGACGCCGGCCTCGTGGCACTGGTCGGACGCGGTGCAGGTGACCGGCGTGCCAGCGCACTGCCCGGCGTGGCAGACGTCGCCCTGGGTGCACTTGTCACCGTCGCTGCACGTGGTGCCGTCGGCGGTCAGTAGGTCGGCGGGGCAGGTGTCGGCCGACCCGTCGCACCGTTCCTCCGGGTCACAGGGGCCCGTCGAGGCGCGGCAGACGTCGGTGCGCTTGTGGTCCGCGGGGCAGGCCGCATTCGTGCCGGAGCAGGTCTCGGCCACGTCGCACTCGCCGGCGGCGGCACGGCACTCCGTGCCGGCCGGAACGAAGGCGTCGGCCGGGCAGGCCGCATTCGCTCCGGAGCAGGTCTCGGCCACGTCGCACTCGCCGGCGGCGGCGCGGCATTCCGTGCCGGCCGGGGCGAAGGCGTCGGCCGGGCAGTCGTTGGAGACGCCGTCGCAGCTGTCCGCCACGTCGCAGTCGCCTGCCGTCGGGCGGCATACGCCGGTGCTCTTCTGATCGGTGGGGCACGCGGCGTCGGAGCCGGTGCAGAACTCCGCGACGTCGCACGCGCGGCCCGGCACTTCACGCTGGAGGCCTTGAACGCGTCGGCCGGGCAATCGTTGGAGACGCCGTCGCAGCTCTCGGCGACGTCGCAGGAGCCGGCGGCGGCGCGGCAGGTGCCGGTGCTCTTCGCATCCGACGGACAGAGGCCGCTCGTGCCGGTGCAGAACTCTGCGAGGTCACACGCCCCGACGGAGGGGCGGCACTCGAAGGTCGACGGCCGCAGCACGTCGGCCGGGCAGGTCGCGCTCGCGCCGCTGCAGAACTCGGCGACGTCACACGCGCCGGTGGCGCCGCGGCACTGGAACGTGGCCGGCTTGAAGTCGTCGGCGGGGCAGGTGGAGCTGGTGCCCGTGCAGAACTCGGCGACGTCGCACGGACCGGCCGCGGCGCGGCACATCGTCGTGGACGATTCGATCTTGCACGACGACGAGCAGCAGTCGCCGTCGTTCAGGTTGCCGTCGTCACACTCTTCCCCCGGATCGAGGTGGCCGTTGCCGCAGCAGGCGCCGGCGATCGAAGCGTCGACGATGGCCGTGATGGCCTCGGAGAGATGCGACAGGTCGGCGATGCTGCCCTCCGTGCCGCCCATCTGCGCGATGACGCTCGAGTAGCGGTCGAAGAGCGTCGGGTCGGCCAGGGTGTCCCCGCACGGCGCCGGATTGCTGGGCGTCGGCCGGAACGGACAGAGAATGCCGTGCACCTGGGCGCGCTGCATGCCGGGCGCCATCAGGTCGTAGTCGTCGAAGTACTTCAGCCAGCTGCTGACGCTGTCGTCGCCCTCGCCGGGCGCGGGGCTCGAAGCCGGCGTCTGCTCGCCGGTGTCGGTGAAGAAGATGTTGACCAGCCGAGCATCGGGGCGGAGCGCGCAGTCCGTGCCGGGGACGGCGGCGCAGCCGCTGCCGGCGAGGAAGTCGTCGATCGCGATGGCGGCGCTGCTGAACCCGCGCTCGGTGCTGTCACCGCAGGTGCCCGCCTTCACGTAGGCGCACTGCGCCGTTCCGTTCTTGAAGACGTTGATGTCGCTCGTGAACGGGCAGACGCGCCGCCGTCCCGGGCCTGGCGACCCGGAGCAGACGTCGTTCGAGCTCGGCGCCACCTGCGCGTCCGTGTACGCGACGGCCATCCGCCAGTCCATCGAGCAGCTCGCATTGGCGAGCTGGCTGGCGATGTTGTCGGCAGCCGCGGAGAGCGTGGCCTGCTTGTCCGCCATCGAAGGCGAGTTGTCGATGATCCAGAGGAAATCGACCTTCACCGCACGCGCGGTGCCTGCTCCGAGGAGCAGCGCGACGATGAGCGCCGCGACGACGCGTGCGCCTGTGGACCTCGTGATCGGCTTCATCGGTCTCCTTCTCCCTGCCGCCGCATGGCGCGGACGCGCATACCGGTGATCGCCGCACGAGCAAGGTGGGTGCCACCGGAAAGCGGCGCGCAGCGGGATGCGAGCGGTCATCGCGGCTCGCACGATCGCATGATCGGGTGCGGCGACCATGCGCGACGCGCGAGCCGCATGGGAGCCACCATGGCGCTGCGGTGGCGCGCGCGGTGACCGCGAATTTCGCAGGCGATACGGCGCCGGCCGTGGCGTTCGCGGGCCCCTGAATTCGTCGCAATACGCCGCCGCAGATTTCTTGTCCGTGCGCTGGAGCATCACTAGCCTCGAAGCGGGGCCCCTGCGCGCGCCATGACCTCCCTCCGTTGCCTGTCACTCTCCCGGACCTGAGATGCGGACGCGCCGCCGTTTCACGCCGGCAACGGCCGGCACGTGGTTGCTGCTCGCGCTGCTGCCGCTGCTCTCGCACCGCGGGGCGGCGCAGGTCGCGCCGTCGACGACGCTGACCTTCAGCTCGACGGCCGACACCTACGTCGACGGCGGCTCGGCGACCACCAACTTCAACTCCTCGACGATCCTCCGCGCCGACGCCTCGCCCGTCCGCATCATCTACCTCCGCTTCGCGGTGAGCGGCGTGAACGGCCGCCAGGTGCGCCAGGCCCGGCTCCGCCTCGGCGTCAACGCCGCGAGCGCCGCGGGCGGCACCGTCCACCTCATCTCCAGCAACAGCTGGAACGAGTCGACGGTCACCTTCAACACCAAGCCCGCGGTCGACGGCGCCGGCCTCCAGACCCTCGGCGCGGTCACCGCGGGCAGCACCGTGGAGTTCACCCTCGACGGGGCGATCACCGCCGACGGGACCTACAACCTGGCGATCGACAGCACCAATTCGGCCGCCGTCGCCTACAACTCGAGCCTCGCCTCGAGCGGCCAGAAGCCCCAGCTCGTCCTCACCGTCGCCGCCCAGGCGCCGACCGTCATCATCAGCCAGCCCCCCACGGGGTCGAGCTACTTCACCGGCGACACTATCACCCTCCAGGCGAGCGCCCACGACAGCGCCAACGTCGACCTGAGCTCCCACGTCACGTGGTCGTCCAACCTCGCCGGCTCCCTCGGCACGGGCGCCGTGGTCAGCACGTCGCTCGGCGCCGGGACGCACACGATCACCGCGAGCGTGACCGACGGCCAGAGCCTGACGGGCTCGAGCCAGGTCACGCTGACCGTGAACACCCCGCCGCCGGGCAACACGGCGCCGCTCCTCACGATCACGGCGCCGAGCGCCGGGCAGACCTTCGCCTCCTCGGCCGCGACGACGCTCACGGCGAGCGCCGGCGACCTCGAGGACGGCGACCTCTCGGCGGCCATCCAGTGGACCTCGGACCGCGACGGCGCGCTCGGCACGGGCGGCAGCGTGAGCCACATGCTGAGCGAGGGGACTCACCAGCTGACCGCGACGGTGACCGACCGGGGCGGCCTCACGGCCACGGCGACGGTCACGGTCGAGGTGGTGGCGGGCGTCGAGCTCGAGTTCCCGGCCGTCGCCGACGCGTCGGTCGATGCGAGCGTGCCGACGACGAACTTCGGGACGGCGCCGGTGCTCGCGGTCGACGCCAACGCGGTGCGCATCGCGTATCTCCGCTTCGACGTCACAGGGCTCGCCTCGCGGACGATCCTCGGTGCGGTGCTGCGGCTCCAGGCCGACGGCACGCCGGGGGCGGAGAGCGACAGCGGCGGCGTCCTGCACACGATCACCGACGGGACGTGGCAGGAGAGCACGGTCACGTACAGCACGAAGCCCGCGGTCAACGGGCCGACGGTGGCGAGCCAGGGGCGGGTGGCGCTCGGGCAGACGGTCGAGTTCAACGCCGCCGCGGCGGTCACGGGCGACGGCACGTACAACTTCGCGATCGTGAACCAGTCCTCGGACGAGTGCGATTACCGGTCGCGCGAGGGTGGCCCGGCGCCGACGCTCGTCGTGGCGGTCGCCCGGAGCGCGCCCGCCGTCACCATCGCCGCTCCGGCGAGCGGCGCCGTCGTCGTCCACGGCGACCCCGTCCGCTTCGCCGCCGATGCGAGCGATGCCGAGGACGGCGACGTGTCGAGTCGCATCGTCTGGATGTCGAGCCGCGACGGGACGCTCGGCGCGGGCGCCGCGATCATGACCAGCACGCTGAGCATCGGGCTGCACACGGTCACGGCCGCCGCCACGAACTCGGGCGACCTCCGCGGCGAGGCGCAGGTGGACGTCCGCGTGCGGGCGCCCAACACCCCGCCCGTGGTAACGATCGGCAGCCCGGCCGACGGCAGCTCCGTGCCCGCCGGCACGGCCGTGCGCCTCGGCGCCGTCGCTCGTGACGACTTCGACGGTGACCTGACCGGGCTGATCCGCTGGACGTCGAGCCGCGACGGTGCGCTCGGCCCGAACGGGACCCGGCGGCTCTCCGAGGGCGCCCACACGCTCGTCGCCTCCGTCACCGATTCCGACGGCGCGGCCGCGTCGGCGACCGCACGGCTGACGGTCACGCCGACGGCGCCCGATCTGACCATCGCCGCGCCGGCGGACGGCACCACCGTCTTCGTCGGCACGAGCGTGGCGTTCAGCGGGACCGCGACCGACGCGACCGACGGCGACCTCTCGGCCGCGCTCCGCTGGCTCTCGGACCGCGACGGGCAGATCGGCGCCGGGCCGGCGTTCTCGACGGCGAGCCTCAGCACGGGCACCCACACCATCACCGCGACGGCGGCGGATTCGGGCGGGCTCACGGGGAGCGCCGCGCGCCGCGTCGTCGTGCGGCCGCCGAACGTGCCGCCCGTCGTGCGCGTGGTGGCCCCCGCGGCCGCCGGCACGTTCCTCGCCGGCCGGCCCGTGCTCCTCGCCGCCGCCGCGGCCGACGCCGAGGACGGCGACCTCTCGAGCGTGGTCGGCTGGACGTCGAGCCGCGACGGCGCCCTCGGCACGGGACGCACGGTCGTCGTGCCGGGCCTGTCTCTCGGCACGCACACGCTCACCGCCTCGGTGACCGACCGCGACGGGGCCGTGTCGAGCGCGAGCGTCGACATCGCGGTGGTGCCGGCGACGCTCGTCTTCACGCCGAGCGCCGACACGTACGTCGACTCGGGCAGCGCGAGCGCCAAGTTCGGCTCGGCAACGTCGCTGCTGGTCGGCACGTCGCCCGTCCGTCAGTCCTTTCTCCGTTTCGCGGTCACCGGCACCGCGCCGTTCCGCGTGCAGCAGGCGCTCCTTCGCCTGACGGTCGGGACCGCCAGCGCCGACGGCAGTGCCGTCGGCGGAACGGTGCGGGCGATCACCAACGGGACGTGGTCGGAGGCGGCGACCGCCTACAGCACGCGGCCGGCGGTCGACGGTGCGGTGCTGGCGACACGGACGGCCGTGAAGCCGAAGGACGTCGTCGACTTCGACGTGACGTCGGGCGTCGCCGGCGACGGCACCGTCAACCTGGCGGTGGTGAGCAGCTCGAGCGACTGGGTGCGGTACGCAAGCCGCGAGGCGACGACGGGCCGCCCGGAGCTTCGCATCGCGCTCACGGAGAACACGCCGCCGGTGGTCACCGTGCTCGCTCCGGCGACGGCCGCCCGCGTGCTGCCCGGCAGCCCCGTTGTCTTCACCGCCGCCGCGATCGACGCCGAGGACGGCGACCTCGGGAGTCGCATCGCGTGGAGCTCGAGCCTCGACGGGCCCCTCGGCACCGGCCCCACCGTCACCGCGGCGGCGCTGCGCCCTGGCCTGCACACGGTGACGGCGCGCGTGACGGACGCGGGCGGACTCGTCGGCCAGGCCACCGTGGCGATCACGGTCGTCCACCCACCGGCGGTCACCATCGTCGCGCCGGCCGACGGGACGGTCGTGTTCACCAGCGGTCTGCCGCTGACGCTCACGGCGCGCGCCACGGACGTGGAGGACGGCGACCTCGGTGCGCACATCACGTGGACGTCGGACCGCGACGGTGCGCTCGGCACGGGGTCGAGCATCGCGGCGGGCGCGCTCACCGTCGGCACGCACGTGATCGACGCGACGGTCACCGACGCCGACGGCCTCCGCGGCAGCACGCGCATCTCGGTCCGCGTGCGGGCGCCGAACGTGCCGCCGCGGGTCACGATCACGGGGCCCACCGACGGCACGGCGGTTCCCGCCGGCACACCCCTCACGCTCGGGGCCACCGCCGTCGACGACTTCGACGGCGACGTCACGGCCGGCATCCGCTGGACGTCGAGCCGCGACGGCGGGCTCGCTCCGGGGCCGGTCCGCACGGCGACCCTGTCCGAGGGCAGCCACACCCTCGTCGCGTCGGTGACCGACTCCGACGGTGCCGTCGGCACCGCCGCGGTGCACGTGACGATCGCGCCGAGCCCGCCGGTGGTGACGATCACGGCACCGGCCGACGGTTCGCGCGTCTTCGCGGGCGCGAGCCTCGCCTTCGCCGGCACCGCGCTGGACGTCACCGACGGCGACCTGACGGCGGCGCTCCGCTGGACCTCCGACCGCGACGGCGCGATCGGCACAGGGGCGGGCTTCGCGACGACAAGGCTCTCGATCGGCACTCACGTCGTGACCGCGAGCGTCGCGGACACGGGCGGCCTCGCCGCGCGTGCGCAGCGGACCGTCGTCGTGCGACCACCCAACGTGCCGCCCGCGATCGCCGTCGTGGTGCCGGCGCCGCAGGCGACGCTGCTGACGGCCCGCCCCGCGCTCCTCGTCGCCGCGGCGACCGACGTCGAGGACGGAAACCTCGGGGCGAGCGTCCGCTGGACGTCGAGCCGCGATGGCGTCCTCGGCAGCGGGGCCGCGCTGGTCGTGCCGAGCCTGTCGGTCGGCACCCACACGCTCACGGCCTCGGTCACCGACGCCGACGGCGCGGCGGCGAGCGCGAGCGTGGTGGTCGCCGTCGTGCCCTCGCAGCTCACGCTCCTTCCGATCGCCGACACGTACGTCGACGGAGGCGCGGCCACGACGAAGTTCGGCACGACGACGTCGGTGCTCGTCGGCACGTCGCCCGTCCGCCAGGCGCTCTTCCGCTTCGCGGTGAACGGCATCGGCGGCTTCAAGGTCCAGCAGGCGCTCCTCCACCTTACCGTCGGCGCGAGCAGCAGCGACGGCAGCGCGGCCGGGGGCGCCGTCCACGCGATCAGCACCCACACGTGGCCGGAGACCACGACGACGTTCCGCACCCGCCCCGTGATCGACGGACCGGCGCTCGTAACGGCCGGCAAAGTGGTCGCGAAGCAGGTGGTCGACTTCAACGTCACGGCGGCGGTTGCCGCCGACGGTATGGTCGACTTCGCGCTCGACAGCACGTCGAGCGACTGGGTGCGCTATGCGACCCGCGAGGCGACGAGCGGCAAGCCACAGCTGCTGGTCTCCCTCGCGCAGAACCTGGCGCCGGTGGTGACGATCACCGCGCCGGCGCCCAACACGACGGTGGACCTCGGCACGCCGGTCGCGTTCAGTGCCACGGCGGTCGACGCGGAGAGCGGGGACCTCGGGCCGCGGATCGTGTGGACCTCGGACCGGGACGGCGTCCTCGGCGGCGGGGCCTCGATCACGGCCGCGGCGCTCAGCCCGGGCATCCACACGATCGTCGCGCGGGTGACCGATGCGGGCGGTCGCACGGGCGAGGCCCGCATCACGCTCGCGGTCGCGAGCCCGCCGGTCCTGACGATCATCGTGCCCGCCGACGGCACGCGGCTCGTCCCGGGAGTGCAGGCCACGTTCTCCGCCGTCGCCGACGACGCCGACGAGGGCGACCTGACCGGGTCGATCGTCTGGACCTCCAGCCTCGACGGGGTGCTCGGCCACGGCGGGACGATCCGTACGGATGCGCTTCGATCGGGCACCCACACCATCACGGCGTCGGTGACGGACAGCCGCGGCAAGGTGGCGGCCGTGATGCGCACGGTCGTGGTGAACGCCGAGCCGTCGATCGCCATCACCGCCCCCGCCGACGGCGCGACGTTCATCCCCGGCGAGTCGGTCCTGCTCCGCGCCGTCGCGCAGGACCGCGAGGACGGCGACCTCGCCGCCGCGGTCGCGTGGCGCTCGAGCCTGGACGGGCCGCTCGGGACGGGCGGCACGCTGGCGGTCACGACGCTCCGCTCGGGCCTCCACGGGATCACGGCGTCGGTCACGGACGCGGGCGGGCTCCGCGCGACCGCCACGATCGTCGTCGTGGTGAACGCCGTCCCGACGGTGACGATCGCAGCCCCCGCCGCCGGCGCGACGTTCGCCCCTGGCGACGTCGTGCGTCTCGTCGCCACCGCCACCGACGTGGAGGACGGCGATCTCACCGCCCGCGTATCGTGGAGCTCGAGCCTCGACGGCGCGCTCGGGACGGGCGGCACGATCGCGACGGCGCGGCTCCGGTCGGGCACGCACGTGATCCGCGCCTCGGCCACGGACCGCGGCGGCAAGACGGGCAGCGCGGAGATCACGGTGATCGTGAACGCGCCGCCGAGCGTCACCATCACGGCGCCGCTGGCCGGGGCGACCTTCGTGCCCGGCGACGCGGTGCGCTTGCAGGGAACCGCGACGGATGCGGAGGACGGCGACCTCGGCGCGGCGATCGCGTGGGTCTCGGATCTGGACGGCGCGCTCGGCGCCGGGACCGACGTCACCGTCCCGTCGCTCCGTTCGGGGACGCGCACGATCACCGCCACCGTCCGCGACAGCGGCGGCAAGACGGCATCCGTGCGGACGACCATCGTGGTGAACGCGCCGCCCCAGCTCCGGATCGTCGCGCCGAGCGACGGTTCGGCGTTCGTCCCCGGCGACGTCGTCCGGCTGCAGGCAACGGCAACGGACGTGGAGGACGGCGACCTCGGCGCGGCGATCTCCTGGAGCTCGAGCGTGGACGGTCCGCTCGGCGGCGGGGCCACGCTCGACGTCACCCTGCACTCCGGGACGCACACGCTCACGGCAGCCGTGGCGGATGCGGGCGGTGAGCGCGCCGGCGCGACGATCGTGCTGGTCGTGAACGCACCGCCGGCGCTCGAGGTCTCCGCGAACGGCACGCTCTTCGCGCCGGGCGACACCATCACCCTGACCGGTGCCGCGCACGACCTCGAGGACGGTGATCTCAGTGCCGAGGTCACGTGGGCGTCGAGCCTCGACGGGCCGCTCGGTGAGGGAAGCCGGCTGGACGTGACGCGGCTCCGCGCGGGCACGCACACGATCACCGCCTCGGTCGTGGATCGCGGCGGCAGGACGGCGAGCGCCGTGCTGACGGTGGTCGTCGACGCGCCGCCCGTGGTCAGGATCACGGGGCCGGCCGACGGCTTCGACTCCGTGCCCGGTGCCGTCCTGCCGTTCACCGCGACGGCGACGGACGACGAGGATGGCACGCTGGATGCGGCCATCGTGTGGACGTCGAGCGTCGACGGTCCGCTCGGCTCCGGTGCGCTGCTGCGCGCGGCGCTCCACTCCGGCCGTCACACCGTGACCGCGTCGGTGACGGATAGCGCGGGACGGACGACCACCGCCGCCATCACCGTCGTGGTGAACGCGCCGCCGGCACTCCTGATCGGCTCGCCGCAGGACGGCGCGACGTTCGTGCCCGGCGACGTCGTGCCGCTGACGGCGATGGCGAACGATGCGGAGGACGGCGACCTCGGGACGGCGATCCGCTGGACGTCGAGCCTCGATGGTCCGCTCGGCGGCGGCAGCATGCTGAACGTCGACGGGCTCCGCTCGGGCACGCACGTGATCAGCGCGCAGGTCACCGACGGCGGCGGGAAATCTGCGGCAGCGGCGATCACGGTGATCGTCAACGCCGCGCCGCGGCTGTCAATCGTCACGCCGACGAGCGGGTTGACGGTGAGCCCCGCCGACGCCGTGTCCCTCGTCGCGACCGCGACCGACGTCGAGGACGGCGATCTCGGCGGCGCCATCGAATGGACGTCGAGCCTCGACGGCCCGCTCGGCGCCGGCGCGGTCGTGCCCGGCGTCATGCTCCGCTCGGGCCTCCACACGATCACGGCCGCGGTGCAGGACAGCGGCGGCCGGACCGCCGTGGCGGAGGTGACGGTGACGTCGAACGCCGCTCCGCACGTCTCGATCGACGCCCCGGCGGACGGCTCGCTCTTCGGCCCGACCGATTCGATCACGCTCTCGGCGTCGGCGACCGACCTCGAGGACGGGAACCTCGGCGGCGGCGTCGCGTGGACGTCGGACCTGGATGGCGCGCTCGGTACCGGCGCGACGCTCGTGAGGAGCTTGCGGTCGGGTACCCACACGATCACCGCGACCGTCACCGATGCTGGTGGCAAGACGGCGCGCGCCGCGATCGCGCTGGTGGTGAACACCGCCCCGACGGTGCGGATCACCGGGCCCGCGGACGGCTCCCTGTTCGCGCCGACCGACACGATCACGCTCACGGGCACGGCCGAGGACGCCGAAGACGGCGACCTCGGCACGGCGATCGTCTGGACGTCGAATCTCGACGGGACGCTCGGGACCGGGACCTCCGTGGTCCCGACGCTCCGCTCCGGAACGCACACGATCAGCGCCTCGGTCACGGATCGCGGCGGCAAGAGCGCGGTCGCGACGCTCACGCTGGTGGTCAATGCGGCGCCGACCATCCAGCTCGTCGCGCCGGCGAGCGACACGACGTTCGCGCCGGACGAGCCCGTGACGCTGACCGCGGGGGCGACGGACACGGAGGACGGTGATCTCTCCGGCGCGGTCGGGTGGAGCTCGAGCGTCCAGGGGCCGCTCGGCTCCAGTGGGACCCTCGCGGGTGGGACGCTCGTGCCGGGGACGCACGTCCTCACCGCGTCGGTGACCGACAGCGGCGGCCGGAGCGCCAGTGCGACGACCACGATCGTCGTCGCGCCGTTGATCACGCTCCAGGGTTCCCGCTCGACGGGGTACACGAACCTGTCGCTCGCCGAGAAGACGAAGATCGACGCCACCCAGGCCACGTTCTTTGCGTCGCCCTCGAACCTCTATCCCGTGAACCTCGACGGCGGCGCCGGTGCGCGGTTCGTCGGCGGCGACGTGCTTGGCCAGTACGACCGCACGCTCAGCTGGGACGACATGCATTCGATGAACAACGCGGGCATCGCGTTCGACGACCCCCAATTCACGGTGGACGGCATGCGCGCCGACAACGTCACCGATGGCGTGCGTCCGAAAGGGGCGGCCGTCGACTTCACGATCCGCAACGTCCACCTGAGCTACACCCGCGACGACTGCGTCGAGAACGACCACCTGAACGGCGGCCTCGTCGACGACTCGCTGTTCGACGGCTGCTACGACGCGTTCAGCGCGCGACCGTCGCAGGCGATCATCGACAGCGGGTATGACGGCCGGAGCCACGTCTGGACGATCCAGAACTCACTCGTCCGCCTCGAGCCCATGCCGGGCCCGCGTGGCGGCAGCGCCGACAACCTGGGCAACGGCGGCTTCTTCAAGTGGCACAACTGGGACAACCCGTCGACGAGCCTGTCCCCGAAGCTCGCCCTCTACAACAACGTCTTCATGGCCGAGCGGGTGGGGCAGCCCGGCAAGAGCCGCATGGGCATCCCGCCCGACCAGCTCCAGGACTGCGCCAACAACGTCATGGTCTGGCTCGGGCCCGGCAGCTTCCCGGCGACGCTGCCGAGCTGCTTCACGGTGACCACCGACCGCAGCGTCTGGGACGACGCGGTGGCGGATTGGCTGGCACGTCATCCGACGGTTGCGCCGTAGGGCCGAGCAGCCCGACTGCGCAGACGAAGGCGACGGCGCCGTACCAGAGTCGCTTCACGCGTCGGCCTCGGCGCTTGACCCCGGTCGGCGCGGGCAGTAGCGGGTCGCCGGATGGCGGTGCGAGGCGGGGCGGGACGGCGCCGGCGGCGCGGCGGCAGCCGCCGGCTCGTCCGGGCGCCATGGCGGCGTGCCACCCTCGAGGCCGTGGCGCTCGTCGCCGCGGCCCTGATCGCCGCCATCGCCCTCCTCGGCGAGCTTGCCCGGGCGGTTGCCGGGAGGGGTATCTGGTTGCATGTGGTCCCGTTCACCGGCGCGGTCCTGGGACTCGGTATCGCCGCCGCACTGCTGCTGCGCGCGTGGCTGATCGCGCGTGCCCGCCTGGCCGGCTACGCCAGCCGCGCACCGGTGATCCTGGCGCTCGTCGTCGCGGCGCTCGCGCTGTTGGTGTCCCGGCGGCCGGCGTTCCGGCGCGAGATGTACGAGCTTCAGGCGCTCGTCGGCGGCACCGCCGAGGCGGAGCGGACCTCCGTCGCCCACCAGGTCTGGGCGGCATATCGCAGGACCGATACCGCGCAGATGCTGCGCGTGCTGGAACGCGCGCGAGTCTACGAGCCGACGGTGCGCGAGGCGGCGGCGGCGTTCGGCGTGGACCCGGAGGTGCTGATGGGCGTCGGGGCCGCGGAGTCTGCCTTCTACCCGCGTGACAGCTCGGATGGCGGACGGGGGCTCTTCCAGATCACCGCACCGCCGGCCGAGGCCGTCGCGGAGGCGCGGCGCCGTCTGCACGTCCGGGAGCTCGACGCGCTGAACCAGCGACACAATGCCTTCCTGGCCGCCGCGACCCTCCGTCTCTACCTCGACGAGATGTCGGGCGACCTGTTCCTCGCTCTCCTTGCGTACAACATCGGGCCGCGCAACGGAGGGCTCCGCGCCGCGATGCAGCAGTACGGGGCTCGCGACTTCGTGACGGTGCAGCCCTACCTGCAGAACCTGCCGCGCGACTATCCGATCCGGGTCCTCGCCGCTGCCCTGGCGTACCGGCTGTGGCGGACGGACGGCCGGCTCCCCCGCTACGAAGAGGGAGACAACGCGGCGCGCATCCAGCAGGTCGGGGTCCCGGGGCTTCCGTCGTAGCGAGCGCGGTCAGGGAGGCGGGAGCGGCTGACCGAGCGGTGACGGGCCGCGGCCGTGGTGAACCGTGACCCAGATGCCGCGATCGGCGAGCCACGAGAACTGGTCACGGAGCTGTGCGAGGCCCGCCCCGCCAACCCTCGAGACCACCGTGAGCTCCAGGCGCGCGCCGCGACCGCGGCGGAGCGCATCCTCGACGATCGTCTGCGCGATGTATGGAGTGAGCTGCGCCACGCGCCGCACCTCACCCCCGGGGCGCCCCGGGGCGGACACGAGCCGCGTCCAGACGAGCGGCGCCGGTGCGCGTGAGGTCGACTCGGCGGCGTCGCGTCCTGTAAACGCGGCTCGCAGGGCGCGCCTGAGGGCTGCCACCCACCCCGTGATCCCGCTCGTACCCATCGTGTCCTCCGCGCGCTGCAATTTCGTCGTCGAGGGAAGTTGATACCGGACGGGTATGGCGCGCGGAATCCCGGAGAGACGTGTTATCCGGGATTCTGGAAGGGGATTGCGCGATCGCGGCGGATCAGGAAGCGCGATTCCGCGCCGGATCCGCTACCGCACGCAAGCCGTCCCGCTCCCGCTCATGTTGCTCCCGGTGTTGCCGGTCCCCGAGATCACGCGCGCGCGGTTCGTCAGCCCGTCGCCGTTGCCGCTGATCGTGTTGCAGTCGATCAGGTTGTTGCTCGAGCTCTGCAGCACGATGCCATCGTCCGTGTTCCCCGTGACGACGTTGTCCGTCACGGTGATCGAGGTCACGTTCTCGAGGTCGATGCCGTCGTCGAGGTTGTCGCGCACGATGTTGCGGACGACGGACGTCGAGGTGGTGCCCTCCTGGATGGTGATGCCGTCGCCGTCCTCGATGTCGGTGCCGAAGAAGCGCCGGTTGCTGACGATCGTGTTGTTCATGATGACGACGTCGTGGGTCTGGTGTCCGGCGTTCACGCCGTGTCCGTTGTCCGTGATGAGGTTCTGCTTGACGACGTAGCCCCCGCCGCCCGTCGTCTCGACGCACTCCTCGTTGCGCGCGCAGCAGGTGCACGTTACCTCGCCACCGGACGAGCTCTTGTACTCGACGGCGTCCTCCGGGTCCGCGTCGATCAGGTTCAGGAAGCGGATCGAGATGTTCGTCGACGAGATGATCTTGACGGTCTCGCCGTTGCTGCCCGTCGGCGGCGGGCTGCCGTCCGGCGACAGGCTCGACGTGAGCGTGGTGGGCTCGGGGCCGAACTCCGGGCATGCCGTCGGCGGCGGATCGCCTTCGATCGCGAGGTTCGACCGTTGCAGGATGACGACCGGCGGTCCCACGCAGCGGCCGCTCACGTGAATCAGGGTGGGCGCGCCGGCGGAGCCGTCGGACGCCGCGTTGACCGCCGCACGCAGCGTCGTGAACGACAAGCCGGGGCGCGAGCTGACCGTGATCACGCACGCGCCGGTGGCGTTGTCGCCGCATCTGCCAGGCACGGTGGTCGAGGTCGTCGTGGTCGGCGCGGTGGTGGTGGTGGTCGTCGTCGTGGCGAGCGTGGTGGTCGTGGTGGCGACGGTCGTCGTCGTGGTCGTGGGCGGCATCTCCGGCATGGTCGTGGGCGTGGTCGTCGTGGTGGTGGTCGTCGCCTGGGTGGTCGACGTCGTGCTGGTCACCGTCGTCGTGGTCGTGGCCGGCGTGCACGTGCATTCGTTCGGCTGGCCGGGCGGCACGCAGATGCCGGGGCACGCGCGGTCGCCGTTCGGGGCCGTCACGTCGCATTGCTCGCCTTCGTCGAGCAC
>VBKG01000049.1 GCA_005879585.1 Deltaproteobacteria bacterium
TTGCCCTTGGAAAGCGCTCGCGGCTAGAAGACGTCCATGAACGCGCGCCTTTCGGTCGGCATCGAGAGCAACTGCACCGCCCCGCTGCAGCTCGAGCGCGTCAGCCTGCGGCTCTTCAAGCTGATGGGCGTCGACTCGCTGCTGCTGCCGGACCACTACCTGGGCTTCGTGCCGCGTCCGGTGTGGAACCCCGAGTCGACGCCGGCAGCGAAGGTCATTCCGTCGCCCGACGCCTTCTTCGATCCCTTCGTGATGATGGGGATGATGGCTGCGCGCTATCGCCGGGTCCGGATCGGCACCGGCGTCACCGAGGCCTTCCGCCGCCATCCGGCGACGCTTGCCCAGGCCTTCGTCACGCTCGACCACCTGACCGGCGGTCGCGCGATCCTCGGCATCGGCAACGGCGAGCGCGAGAACACGGCGCCGTACGGCATCCCGTTCATCAAGCGCGTCGCGCGGCTCGAGGAAGCGCTGACGATCATCCGGCGGCTCTGGGAGAGCCGCGGCGAGCCGGTGTCGTTCGACGGATCGTTCTGGCGCCTCGACCGCGCGCTCTTCACCACACCGCTCCACGGCGGCAAGCCGCCCGCCGTCTGGGTCGCGGCGCACGCGCCGAAGATGCTCGGTCTGACCGGCCGCTTCGCCGACGGCTGGTACCCGACGATCAAGATGAGCCCCGCGCAGTACGGCGAGCGGCTCGAGCGCATTCACCACGCCGCGACGGCCGCCGGCCGCTCCCTCGCGACGTTCGAGCCGGCGATGCAGATCCAGATTGCGCTCGGCCCCGATCGCCGCCGCATGCTCGACAAGATGGCGACGGTCCCGGCGGCTGCCGCGCTGGCGATGCTGCTGCCGGGCGCGCTGTGGGGGCGCCACGGCCTCCGCCACCCGCTCGGCGAGGAGTTCGAGGGCTTCCCCGACTTCGTCCCGGAGGAGGTCACGGCGGCGCAGCTCGCCGACGCGCGACGCCAGGCGACGCCGGAGCTCTTCGGCGACGCGATCTTCGCGGGCAGCGTCGATCAGGTCGTGAGCGAGGTGGAGCCGCTGGTCGAAGCGGGTCTCCGGCACGTCGTCATCTGGAACATCGGGCCGATCGCGAGCGGCGCCTCGGCGAGCGACCTCGTGCGTCTGGCGCTGCTCGTGCGGCGGCTGAAGCGCATCACGATCCCGGTGCAGCGGCCCGCGGTGCCGGTGCCGGTCGAGCAGGCGCTCCGGGCGCCGGCGTACGGCGCGAGCGCGGCGCGCGCCGGCTGAACTCGCCGCGCGATCACATTGACGCCTCCAATGTGATGCAATAGCATCAGATGCGTGCGCACCACCCTGGACATTGACGACGACGTACTCCGTGCGGCCAAGGAGCTGGCCCGCCGCGAGAAGAAGACGGCTGGCGCCGTCATCTCCGAGCTGACGCGTCGGGCGTTGACGGCGCCGCCATCGGCCGGGCCCGCACCCAAGCCTACGCATGGGTTCCGGCCGTTCCCGAAGCGCGGCGGAATCGTCACCAACGAACAGATCGACAAGCTGCGCGAGGAGGATGCCTTCTGATGCGCGCGCTTCTCGACGTGAACGTTCTGATCGCCCTGCTCGACCAGGATCATTCGATGCACGCGCCAGCCCTTCGCTGGTTCGCCGCGAGAGCTGGAGACGGCTGGTCCTCGTGTCCGATCACACAGAACGGATGTGTGCGAATCATGTCTCACCCGAACTACCCCAACCCCTTAAAGGTCGCGGCGATCATGGAACGACTCGGCGAAGCGATCGCCACAGACGAGCATGAGTTCTGGCCGGATGACGTCAGCTTGCTGGATTCCCGCATCGCCGATCGCAACCGAATTCACGGGCCTCGCCAGGTCACCGACCTTTATCTGCTCGCCCTCGCGGTTCACCAGGGAGGCTGCTTCGTGTCGTTCGACCCTTCGATCCCACGAACGGCGATCCGGGGTGCCGAGAGAAAGCATCTGATCGCCCTCTGACGACGTCACCTCACCGGATCGCACGTGTCGGTCGTGCACACGTTGCCGTCATTTAGAAAGAAGAGAGGCAGCGGAGCTTCAGGCGATCGGCGTCCGTCGTGTGGCTCGAGCCCGCGCCTTCGACGCGGCCATGGATGACGGTCGTCCCGGGCGCCGTGCCGTGGCTCGGCACGCGCACCGCCGCGAGCGGGCTGCAGGCACTGGCAGAGATCACGGGGCTGAACGAGACGACGTTGTTCCGCGTGCCGCCCTGCGTGCCGCCGAGCGCAACGAGCGCGTCGAGGAGGGCCTGTGCGTTCGCGCGGTCGACCGCCGACTTCGAGGACGGCGTCGGAGAGGTGACCCGGTACGCGCCGATGCCGATCGCGCCGCACGCCGGCAAGCCGGCATCGCTCACGTCGAGACAGACGGCGACGCGGAACGTGCAGCTGCCGTCGACGGCGCCGTCCGCGTCGCACAGGGGATCGCCGTCGTGACAGGTCTGGACGTTGCTCACCCGGCCGTGCCTGTCGAGGAACGGGGTGTTGCTGGGGTTCACCACCTGCCATTCGGCGAGGCAGTCGGTGCGCGCCACGCCGCCGCCCGGGGCAAGCGCGGCGAAGGTCGTCGCCGGCAGCAGGGCGTAGGTCGAGAAGTGCGTGATGCCCGACGCATGCGCGGTATGCGCGCTCGTGTCGACCATCGTGTCGACGAACGGCGTGTAGCTCGTTCCCGTGCACGGACCGTTGGCGCCGCAGTCGCCGCTTTCCGAGCACGCCGCGCCGCCGACGGTACACGTGCCGCGATTGAACGAGGCGATGACGAGCGCGCTCTCGGCGGCCGAGCCGGGCGTGATGCCGGCCGCGGCGAGCTCGCTCGTCGTGTACGCGATCGTCAGATCGGCGCTGAACACGCCCGCGAGCATCCGCTGGAGCGTCACGAAGAACGGCAGGACGCCGGGGGTGCCGACGGTGATCGCCGGGCCGGGGGGCACGTCGGCGTCGGCGGCGCCGGGCGTCGCGCCGAGGATCGAGCGGCCGGCGGTCACCCGCGTCGCGACCGCGTTCGTGACGAAGTCGACGACGACGTCGGGCGTCGGCTCGGGCCCGGCGAGCGCTCCGCCCTGGTCGACGGTACGGGCGAAGAAGGTCGCCGTGGATGCGCCCGCGGGGACGTCGAGGTTCTCGATCGGGTTGAAGTTCTCCGCGCCGGTGAACGTGAACGTGCCCGGCGGGCCACCCGCGACGATGTCGGCGAACCAGGCGAGGACGGCGTCGAGGATGCCCGCGTTGGGCACCCGGATGCCGCGCTCGAGCGTCGGGAAGCCGTTGCCCGTCAGCAGGAAGTCGTCGACGTGCGCGAACTCGGGCACGAAGGTCACGGTGCCGGGCGCCGTCCCGACGCTCGCCGCGTGGGTGGCGGGGCCGTTCTGGAGCAGCGCCGCGGTGGCGGCGCCGCTCGCGGCGTTGGCGTGGAGCGTGCCCGGTGTCGTGTAGTTCGCGATCGGCAGGACGAACGCGTTCTGGTGCAGGTTCCGCACGAACGGGTCGAAGATCGGGAGGCCGGCGGCGACCGCGAGTGCCTCGTTCGACGGGTTCGGCACCACCTGGTCGCCGAAGTCCTCCACCTGGATCACGTTTCGCGGCGCACCGGTCGCCGGGTTGAGCAGCAGCCCGGCCGAGTTGAGGCCGTCGCCGGGATCGATGATCGCCTGCGTGAAGTTCGCGGAGAGCGAGAACTGGTCGAACACGTTCGCCGGGTCGAGGCCGAGGATGCCCTCCACCTGCCCCATCGCGCCGGCGCCGATCGAGGAGTTCAGGAAGAGCTGCGAGGTGAGCCCGCCGCCGGTCGCGTTCAGCAGCGCGGCCTTCAGATCCGGCTCGATCGGCACGAACCCCGAGCCCATCAGGCCGCCGAGCGAGTGGCCCATGTAGAAGATGTTCGTGTCGTCGAGCGCGGTGTCGAGCGCCGTGTCGATCGTGTGGGTATGCAGCAGGCGGACGAGCGACAGCAGGTCCACGTACGTCTGCCGGAAGTTGTCGCGGACGCCGAGGAAGTTGTGGAACGCCTGGAAGAAGCCGAGGTTCACGCTCAAGAAGCCCGTATTCGGGTCGTCGGCGAAGCCGTCCGGCGACGCCGTGCCGCCGAAGCCGTTGTGGGCGTCCTGCGGGCACGCCGCGCCGGGGCCGCAGTTCCAGTAGCGGTAACCGTGCTGGGCGGCGTCGATGCCGATCGACGCGAAGCCCTTGGCGGCGTCGAGCTGACCGAAGACGACGACGAGGTCGCGCTGTCCGCCGAGCCCGTGCTGCTGGATCACGACCGGCCACCCGGCGGCCGGGGGCGTGCCGCTCGGGATGACGACCGAGAACGGGATCTGCGGCGTGTCGATGACGACCGGGGTGCCGCTGCCGTCGCGCGTGAAACGCTCGTCGTTCGTCTCGCACGGACCGGACGGGGCGCAGGTGGCAAACGACGGTGGAATGGGAAGGTCGGAGAAGGGGCCGTCGCCGTTCGGGTCGTGCGTCTGGAAGCGCGGGCTTCCGTAGAAGCCGGTCGCGACGGTGGCGACCTGCGGCGGCGGCGACGCCCCGAAGAGGTCCGTCATGCGCACCGGGCCTTTGAAGACGAGGCCGGGCTGGCTCGTGAAGTCTGCGGTCGGCACGGGAAGGCCGGGCAGCACCGAGGCCTGGATCGCCAGGAGGTCCGCCGTCGTCGACTGGGTCGTGAAGACCGTCATGCCCGCGATGTCGCTCGCCGGCACGCCGTGAGCGCCGAGCGTCGTGACCACCGGATCGAAGATCGCGTCGGCGTCGACATTGGCGCTCGTGCCGTCGCGCACCGAGAGCCAGTCGGCCGACGGCTCGACCGGCTGCCCGCCGCCCGTCACGCTGCGGCGGACGACGCAGGTGTAGCGGGTCTTCGGCGCGAGCGGCTTGCCGGGCAGCGGTAGCACCGCGAGCACGTTCGGAATCCGCGTGTCGACGTTCGGCTTGATCGCCACCGGCACGGGCGTGGCCGTCGCCGCGTCGGCGCAAAAGACGCCGTCGGCGAGCGAGGGGGCAAGCACGGGCGACGCCGGGAGGCTTGCGGGATCGAGCGGCCCGCTCAGGAAGAAGTACGTCGCGGTCGTGGTCCCGAAGCCGTCCATGAGATCCAGCGCGTCCTCGATCGAGCCCGTGTTGGCGCGGATCACGTCCGTACCGAGGCCGATCGACGCGCCGCTCGAGAGCAGCGTGCCGTCGCCGTCGCCGGGCTGGCCCTGATCGAAGTACAGGTCGTTCGGCCATGGCAGGGAGCCGAAGACGCCAGGCGTCGTATTCTCGGCGGGCAACGTGAACTGCACCGTCGGCCCGGCGGCACGGGCGGCGAGCGGCGCGAGCACGATCATCGACACCAGGGATGCGATCCGCATCTGCCGATCCTCCTGCGAGTTGCGAGTGATCGCACATCGCCGCCACGCGCGGCAAGGAAAAAACGACCGCTACTCGCAGGGCGTGCTACCGATGCAGATGCCGTCGGCGAAGCCGGGATTCACGCATACATAGCCGAATGGATCCGTGCAGTCCGAGTCTTGCGTGCAGAGCTTCCGGCAGGCGAGACCGCCGTCGTCGATGCACACCTCGTCGGGGCCGCTGCAGCCGAAGCCGGGACACTGGCAGAGCCGCGCGCCGCAGCCGTCGAACGTACAGTACTGCCGGCAGACGCCGGCGCCCGAACACTCCGCGTCGCTGGTGCACGATGCGCCGACGCAGTACCGCGTGTCGCCACCGTTGTCGCGGCACGTGTAGCCGGTCGGGCAATCCGCATCGGCGGTGCAGACGACGCCGGCCTGGCAGGTGGGCGACGGCGGGTGGCATTCGGCGGGATAGCTCGCCACCAGCGGCACCGCGAGCCGGCCGGTGCAGTCGGCCTCGAAGTCGGTGATGCAGCCGAGACAGGCGACGATGCTCGGGAGGTCGCCGGTCGGGCTACCGCATGCGCCACCCGGCCCCTGGATCGCCGGGCAATCCGCCGCGACGCCGATCGTGGCAGGCGTGAGGTCGTCGCCGCCGCCGCAACCCCGGTCGGCACCGCCGCACGCGGCGCAGACCGCCGCCGTCATCTTCGCCCGCGCGGCGGCGATCACCGTCATGGCCTTGCCGTCGCCGGGATCCGGGCACGGGTTCGCGTGGGCACCGCGCAGCCGGCCATCCCAGCACGCGGCGAGCGCCCGCGACTCGGCGACCAGGAACCGCGTCGCGACCTTGCCGAGCGCGCGGCGACACGTCCCTACCGGCGACGGGGCGGGCGCCGGCCCCTGAGGGCCGAAGGACCACGACGCGACGCGGCCGACCGCCGTCGCGTCGACGCAAGTGAAGCACGGTGGGACGTCGGCCACGCCACCGATCGCGGCCGTACAGGCGCCGCTCTCGACGTTCGGACAGCTGCCGAGGTCCCACCCGAGGCCGGCGAGCGATTCATCGCCGGCGGTGCCGCAGATACCGTCGGCGCCGCAGCACGCCTGGGCGACGCCGGCGTTCGCGCGTTCCGCGGCGCTCGCGATGCGGAGCGCCGTCGTCGGCTCGCTCCGGCAGTCGGTTCCCGGCGGCAGGCGGCCCGTGAGCACACGGTCTGCGCAGCGTCCGCGCGCCTTCGTCACCGCCTGCAGGTAGCGCGCCGACTGCTTCGCGATCTCGCGCCGGCACGCGAGCGGCTCGCCGCCCGCCGGACGAGGGACGGCCGCGAGGGCAATGAGGCCGAGCACGATGGATGAGGATCGCACGCAGGCCGCGCCCTCTAGGAGGCCGACCCGAGATACATCTCGGGTCGGGACCGGACGCGAGAGTGGAACGCTCGGTGACCCGCGCGCGCCGCATGTCGCGGCCGGCGAAAGCCGGCGCGACAGACGAGGTACGCCCGCCCCGCCGA
Source organism: Deltaproteobacteria bacterium (assembly GCA_005879585.1). Classification (GTDB taxonomy): domain Bacteria; phylum Desulfobacterota; class Binatia; order DP-6; family DP-6; genus DP-3. The sequence goes on from VBKG01000049.1 coordinate 6,861, forward strand.
CCCCTCTGTGCGAGGCCTGTCCAGCACGCCGAAGGCTGGCGGCTTCACCGCTGCGGCGGCATCCGCCGCTCGAGCGATGCGCGCCGCATGCCGCGCTGGCTTCGCCAGCCGCGGCACGCAGTCGCGCGTGGTATTGTCCCTTCACGCTCGCGTCTGGCTCCGACCCGAGACATGAGTCTCGGGTCGCGCGCGCGACCCGATCATGGATTCGAGGTAGGCGGCGCTCTCCTCCTCGAGAGTCGCGCAGCCGAGGAATGTCTCGCGGACCTCCGCGCTCGGGG
>VBKG01000598.1 GCA_005879585.1 Deltaproteobacteria bacterium
GCACCCGACTCGGCGTCGTCGCGGATGCGCTTCCGCACCTGCAGCTCCGCCAGCCGCTCGCGCTGGAGGCGGAGCGCCAGCTCGAGCCGCTCGACCACGCCGAGGGTCTCGAGCAGCTCGGCCTTCTGGGCGAACGAGAGGTCGGGCGAGTACCCCGACGTGTCGGCGAGCGCGCCCGGCTCGGTGATCGAGCGCAGGAAGGCGGCGACCCGCCCGTCGTCGCCGCGCAGCTCGAGTATCTCGAGCACCACGGCGCGGTACTCGCGCTCGAGCTCCGCGGTGCGGGAGCGTGGCGGCGTCTCGTCGGGCTTCGCTTCCACCTCCACCACGAGGTGGCCTGCCGGGTCGTTGCGCGCGGCGCCTGCGACGCCGCGGTGGAGGCCGGAGAGCACGATGGCCCGCCCGCCGCCCGGCAGGCGGACGCGATCCACCACCTCGGCGACGACGCCGACGGAGGCGTAATCGCCCCCGTGACGCGGGACCAGGAAGACGCGGTCGTCCTGGCCGACGTCCACGGGCAGCGTCACGGTCATGGAAGGAAAGACAACGGTGTCGTCGAGGGGGACGAGTCTGAGGCGTTCCATTGGATTTCGAACGTAAGTCGGCGCGGCGGGTTGTCAACCGCGCGTCATCCGCGCGCCTTTGCGAGGTCTACGTGCACACTGGCTCCGCACGTCCTTCTTGAGAATCTCCGCCAGCCGTCTGACCCCGGGCCCCGCACCTTCGGGATCGGCGAGGACGAGGTAGATCTCGCCGAAAGCGTCGCCTCCGTCCTCGAGCGGCAACACCTTCAGCTCGCCGGCCGCGATCTCCTCGCGGATCTTCTCCTCCGGGTACCAGGCGAAGCCGAAGCCCATGCGCGCGGCCTGGAGCGACGTCGCCATGTGGCCGACGGTCCAGCGCTGCTCGGCCTCGAGAAAGCCGCCGCCCTTGTCGCGCTTGACGCTCGTGTCGCGGACGATCAGGTTCCGGTGCTTGCGAAGATCCTTGAGCGTGAGGCGCCGACCGAGCCGGAAGAGCGGATGATCCGGATGAGCGGCCGGCACGAAGGCGAGCCGCATCAGCGACTCGCCGCTGAACCCCGGTGGGACACGCGGCGTGAGCGCGAGGTCCACGCGGCGCTCGAGCAACGCCTCGGGCGCGCCGCCGAGCACCGTCTCGATCACCTCGATGCGTGTATGCGGCGCCTCCTGTCCGAAGCGGTCGAGGCATTTGAGTAGCAGCCAGGTCGGGAAGATGATCTCGACGGCGATCGTGATCTCCGCCTCCCACCCGGCTGAATTGCGATGCGCGGCTCGTTCGAGGCTCGAGGCCTCGTCGAGGAGAACGCGAGCACGGGAGTAGAACATCCGGCCCGCCGGCGTGAGCACCGCCTTCCGGCCCTCGAGCCGGAAGGCCTTCACGCCGAGCAGCTTCTCCACCCGCTGCACGGCGTAGGTCACCGCCGACTGGCTCTTGTGTATGGCCTCCGCCGCGGCCGCGTAGCCGCCTTCGTCGACCACGGCGACGAGCGCGCGCCATTGTTCGAGGGAGATCGTCGGGGTAGGGCCCATTATCAGGTTCCTCGATGGATTTGGGCGAATTTTTGATCTTGTCGATTCAACGAATCGATATTAGGTCTGTGCCCATGAAAACGCTACTGAAGCTCAACAGCAGCATCTTCGGCGGAAACGGGGCCTCGAGCCGACTGACGGAAGCGTTCGTGGCGCGCTGGCTCGCGGCGCATCCCCGCGCGCTCGTGATCGAGCGGGACCTGGCGACCAATCCCGTGCCGCACTTGACGGCTGACGCCTTCGCCGGATTCAGCGCGAAGCCCGGCGAGCGAACCGCCGCGCAACAAACGGCCGTCGAAACCTCGGACGCATTCGAGCAACTCACGGACACGTCACGGCTGGTCGCGTGAAGAGGGGAGCGAGAATAATGGCGAATCGCGAACTGCAACGCACGATCGAGAGCGTCGCCAGTGCGCCGAGCGAGACCGAGACGAGCTACGTGCGGCAGTTTCTCTCCTTCCTCGGCATCACAGACATCGAGTTCGTGTATGCCGAGGGGCTCGCGATGGGCGACGCGTCCCGGACCGCCGCATTGGAGGCGGCAGCCGAGGCGATCGAGCAACTCACGGACACGTCACGGCTGGTCGCGTGAAGAGGGGAGCCAGAACAATGGCGAATCGCGAACTGCAACGCACGATCGAGAGCGTCGCCACCTCCGACGGCGCCGGCGTGAAGCTTCGCCGGAGCCTCGGTAGCGAGCGCGGACTCTATCTCGATCCCTTTCTCATGCTCGACGAGTTCTCGTCCGACGACGCGGCCGACTACATCGCCGGGTTCCCGTCGCATCCTCACCGTGGCTTCGAGACCGTGACCTACATGCTCGATGGCCACATGCGTCACGAGGACCACCTCGGCCACCGCGGCGAGCTCACCAGCGGCGGCGTGCAATGGATGACGGCCGGGCGCGGCATCATCCACTCGGAGATGCCCCAGCAGGATCGCGGCCGCATGCGCGGCTTCCAGCTGTGGATCAACTTGCCTCGGCGGGAGAAGATGAAGCCGGCCAAGTACCGCGACATCGCGCCGCACGAGATCCCGGTCGTCGAACTTCCGGGCGGCGGCCGCGTCAAGGTGATCGCCGGCAACATCACGGTCGACGGGCGCGAGGTCGGTGGTCCCATCCAGGGCCTCACGACCGACCCGACCTATCTCGACGTCGAGCTCCCGCGCGGTGCTTCGTTCCGTCACGTGATCGCAAGCGACTACACGGCGTTCGTGTACGCGTTCGAGGGGAGTGTCGAGATCGGGGCGGAGGGCCGTTCGAAGACGCTCGGGGCCCATCGCGCGGGGGTGACCTCGAAAGGTGAAGAGATTCTTCTCCGCGGCGGCGACCAGGGCGGGCGCGCGCTACTGATCGCCGGGCGCCCGCTACGGGAGCCGATCGTCCAGTACGGCCCATTCGTGATGACCACCCGCGAGGAGGTGGAGCAAGCGGTGCGCGACTATCAGAGCGGGACGCTCACCAGCTAGACGCTCGGGCTTTCGGCGCGACGTCTGACGACGCGCGAGGAGGCTACCATCGCGCGGGTCGTTCTTGGATCCGTCTTTCTCGGGGCAGCGCGTAGAGTCTCACGGCGATTCCATCCGTTCTGTGAGTGTCAGCCCACCGCAGTACGCGCGAAACTCTCGAGAATCTGCCCCCAACCCTGGTCCATGTCCTTGCGGAGCCGCTCGGCCGCCGCGCCGAAGCGCTCGAGGTTGCGATGTTCGAAGTCTACCTGCGTCCGCCTCGGTCCGAGCGAGGT
>VBKG01000300.1 GCA_005879585.1 Deltaproteobacteria bacterium
GTCGACGAAGCTCATCCCGCGGCGCGCGTCGGGTTTGAAGACGGTCCGGTCGAGGGTGGCGAGGATCGCATCCTGCTGATCGCTCGACAGCTCCGTGTAAGGGGCCCCCGCCATGCTGCGCGCCGTGCCATCCACCTTCCGGAGCCCCTCGCGGTAGATCTGGCGGAGGCCCGGCAGGCGGCCGCCCGCGGCGGCATCGTTGAAGGCGGCCCCGGTCACGTGATCCGAGCCGAAGAGCTCGGCCCGCCACCGCAGCCGCTGCCAGCGCGTGAGCCGGATGAAGCGCCGGAAGGCGTCCCGCGGCCGCTTGCTGGACGGCGTACCGGTGCCGTTATCGGGGAAGGGATTACGGTTGCTGAAGGGTCCACCGGCGAAGATCAGGGGCACGGGCCGGTCGAACGCCGTCAGCAGCCGCTCGATGTAGGTTGCGGCGCCCAGGTCCCGGGCGCCGGGGTCGCGGTCCGCGGGCAGGATGCGGTCGCAGAGCGCCTCGAGCGTGGCGAACTCGTGCGCGGTGAAGAATCGCCCGTGCGCCGCGGCGTAGACCTGCCGGAGCCGTGTGAAGGGGGAGGCCAGTGCGACGAGAACGGCGCCGAGTCCGGCAAGGAACTCGCGGCGCCCGAGGAGGAGGGCCGGGACTTCTGGCGGCGGTGCAGGCGACGTTGGCTCGAACTCCCCGTCCGGTGGCAGCCTCGGGAACCTGAGCCTCTGCACGACGCGCGCTTATTCCCCACCGCTCGCGGCGCGGTCAAGCGACGTGCGCGCCTTCGCGGCGGCGCGCGTTGCGTGCGCCGGGTGTGCGTCTGTCGCTACTCAGCGGACAGGCAGGTCCAGCGCGACGCTCTGGTAGGTGATCGCCGACGAGAGGTTGTCGGCTCGCAGGTACGGCGCATCGTTCTGGACCGCTTCGAGCCGGATCGCGTGGCCGGCGCGGAAGACCCAGCCGTTGCCCCAGAGCGGATAGGCGACGGTCGTCGGACCCGACGAGCCCGCGAGGCGGAAGGCGCCGCGCGTCACGAGCGTTCGGCTCCCGTCGGGCGCGACGTCCCAGAGGCGCGTGTTCACCTCGGCGTCGGTCCCCGACAACGTGAGCCCGAAGGTCACTACCGGCGCACCGAGCAGGATGGCGTTGGCGGCCACCGGGAAGTCCCACATGGCGACTCCCGCCGACTGGCCCGGCGCGAGCCTGATGCACGTGCTCCCGTTGGCGATCGGGTCGGTCTCGGCGCCACCCGGCGGGTCGCCGGCCGCCGAGGTCGTCGCCTGCGACCCGCCGGCGGCGGCGAGGTGCAGGCGCCCACGGGCGAGGGCCGCCCAGGTCCCGGCCTTGTAGAGCGCGCCCACGGTGGCGTCGCAGGTCGTAGCGCGCGCGGAGAAGGTGCTCGTCAGCCGCGTCCTGCTCCCGAGGAGGACGTAGTGGTCCAGGAGGGCGTTGGCAGCGGCGTTGATCGGCTGCCAGTCGCTCGCCTTGTTCTGGGCGATCGCATGGCCGACGTCGCCGACGGTGACGCTCACCGGCCACCGACCATCGGCGCGCTTGAGCTTGTTCACGAGCGCGTTTGCCTCGACCTCGGGGAAGAGCGAGTCCGTCCAGCCCTGCACGTCGAGCACCGGGACCTCGTCGTGGCCCGCGACGTCGGCCGCGATGAGGCCGTCCTGGTAGTATGGGGACTTCCACGTCGTGAGCTGGTGGGCCGCCTCGGCGATCGCCGGGTTGTCGGCGCGGTACGGCTCGCCCGCCTGCACCGCGTCGTACCAGACGACGAGGTCCGCGGTCGGGTCCGCGCCGGCGGGCGCGTAGCGGGCCGTGGCGGCGCCGAGCGCGAAGAGCCCCGAGACCCAGGACTCCTTCATGATGCCGAACGGCTGCAGGCGGTCGCCGTCGGGCAGGATGACGCCGTCGGAGGCGCGCCCGTTCGGCTGGAGCGAGTGGATGAGGTCGCTCCATGGATACTTGGGGACGGCGGCGGCGAGGTGGAGTGGGACGCCGCCCGGCGACGTCCAGGACTGGAGCGTCACCTGCTCGGGATCGGCCGCATCGGCGACGCTCACCCGGTCGCCCTCGAGCGCGAGCAGCCAGGACTGCCCGCCGCCGTACGAGCCGCCGGTGACGCCGATGCGGCCTGGCACGGCGACGCCGGCGTCGGCCAGGAGGCCCACCAGGTACTTCGTGTCGCGGATCTCGAAGCGGCGGTCGGCCAGATGCGTCCATCCCTTCGCGCACGCGGGGTCCGATCCGGCCTCGGGACCGCACGAGCCGTGGAAGCCCCGCGCCGTGTAGTTGAGGACGGCATAGCCGCGGGCGACGAAGGCAACGTTGTTGTAGCCGTCCTGGTCGGGGCTGGTGTTGTGGACCGTCGGCGACTCCCAGTCGGTCTTGCTGCCGCCCCAGCCGTGCATCATGACCAGCAGCGGGCGCGGCGAGATCGGCCCCTGGGGCACCGTCAAGTCGACGTCGAGCGGGACGCCGTCGAATGACGCCACCTTGCCCGTGTAGAGGGTATAGGCGACGCCGTCGGGGCTCGTCACGTCGGTGCCAGTCATTCCGAGCGGGCCCGCAGCGGCCCTCGGTGGCGCCGCCGCCAGCGCCAGCAACATCGATCCGGTCAGAAACGAGCGCAGCATCATGGCGGCCACCTCAACTACCGCTGGGACGTCCGCTCGGCGATGCCCTCAAGAGGTTAGCGTTCCCGACGCGAAGGCGTGAGGCACGTGGCGTGCCTTCGGTGAGCAGGGCCGCTCACGCTACCTGTGCAGCCAGTCGACCATGAAACCCATGCCGTCGTTGAGGAGGCAGCACGGCTGGGCCCTGATCTTACGCGAACGCGTGACCATGACGATCCCGTCGCTGGTCCACGCCGGGTCCGTGATCGAGCCGGTATGGACGCCACCGCTGGCGGATGCGTCGAAGAAGGACACCGCAGTGAAGTCGGCGAGAGCCTGCGACGGCCCCTCGGCGATCCATTCGGCCGAGCTCTTGGCTGCGACCGCCGCCCCGGAAACCGTGGTGATGAGCTACGTCACCGTTGACTTGACCCCGACGACATGGCCATATGTGGCCATGAAGCGTGTCAAGATCGCGGCTTTGAAGAACCAGCTGTCCAAACATCTCCGCGCGGTGGAGCGGGGTGCCGAGATCGAGGTCACCGACCGCGACCGCCCCATCGCCCGGATCGTCCCGGTACGCGAGCCGTCTCCTCGGATCCGGATCTTCCCCGCCAAGCGACCGTTCTCTGATGTGCGAGACCAGCGCCTGCGGCCCGCGCGCTGGGCGAAGGCCGCCATGGAGCTGCTGCTCGAGGAGCGCCGGAAGCGGTGACCGTTTACGTCGACTCATCGGTGCTGATGCGCATCGTCACCGGAGCCCGGGACGCGCTTCGCGAGTGGGGCCGGATCACCCGTGCGCTGTCCAGCGAGCTGATCCGCGTCGAGTGCCTACGAACGATCGACCGCACGCGCCTCCGGTTGCACCTCCCTGACGACGATGTTGCGGAGCGGAGGGCGGCACTCCTCGAACGGCTGGAGGCGTTCGAGCTCATCGCGCTGGATCGGACGGTGCTGGAGCGTGCTGCCGAGCCGTTCCCGACGGCGCTCGGTACGCTGGACGGAGTGCACCTCGCGAGCGCCGTCCTCGCCCGCGAGCAGATCGCGGATCTGGCCCTCGCCACGCACGACCGCGAGCTCGCGATCGCCGCCCGAGCGATGAACCTGCCGGTCCTTGGCGCTCCCCGTCTCCGTTAACGGAGACGTCTCTTCGGGCAACGTCTACTCCTTCATCAGCACACGGAAACGCCGTAGTGCGCCGGCGAAGATCGCTTGGTTGATGGTGACCGCGAAGAAGCGTGCCGCCACCCGTGCGTCGCGGCCTGCACGCGCTCTACAAACCAAAGGTCGAGCGTGCGAGGGACGACTCGCGGTCGTCTCACCGCTTCGGCGGAGCGACGAAGTCGATGACCTGGCGCTCGTTCCGTCGATAAACGCTGAAATCCTTGCGATCAACAGTGAGTACCTGGCAGCGAGTATGCAACTCAGTCATGACGACGATCGAAGCGTCGGCCATGTCCATTCGATCGTAACGCGCCATCAGCGTCCGGACACGCGGCCAGTGCGCCGACATGTCGAACTCCAGGCGAAGCGCGCCACGTTCGAGAAGTTGGAACAACGGATCCACGTCGACGCGGTCTTCGCGGAGGAAGTACGCAACTTCGGTCAGCACGGGCTCGCACGTCAACATCGGCGGCGCCACCTGTTTCATGAGCGCGACCGCCCAGGCGTGATACCGGTCGTTGCGGTTGAGATAGGCGACTAACGGCCCCGTGTCGCAGATCGTCATCATGCTCGACGGAATCGGCGCCGTTCGTTCGTCGCGGGCTTTCGAGAGCCTGCTAGGATACCGGCGAGATCAGCGGCGAGCGAGTGGACCGACCGCCGGTCGAGACCCGGCACGGCCTCGACGCGTTCCCGAACGAGCGCCGCGACGCTACGTCCCGTCTCTCGCGCCTCGTCTTTGAGTCGCCGCAGCGTCGCTTCCGGGAGCTTTATCGTGATGCCCTTCACGCTGCCAAGGGTAACTCCCTTCTGTCATGATCGCAATACCAGCAGCCTCCCTACCGAGGTGCGCGTGGACCGAGGACACGGGAGCCAAGGCGGCGTCGCTTCCCGCCGCCACGCCGCACGCCTCGGGCCGCTGTCCACGCCCGTCCGCGGCCTCGCGTTGCGCGCCTCGTACCCCGCTGCTATGGTGCCGCTCTCCCCATGAAGGAAGGCATTCACCCGCGGTACGACAAGGCGAAGATCGTCTGTGCCTGCGGCCACGTCATCGAGACCCGCTCCACCGTCGCCCAGATCCACGTCGAGATCTGCTCGGCCTGCCATCCGTTCTTCACGGGCAAGCAGAAGCTCGTCGATACCGCCGGCCGGGTCGAGCGCTTCCAGCGCAAGTACGGCATCAAGGGCACGCCCGGCTCGCAGACCGCGTAGGTCCGTGCCCGCCGGCCGGGCAGGCGCCGGAACCTGATGTTCGAGCGCCTGGCGGACATCGAGCGGCGGTACGAGGAGCTCGAGCGCCTCGTGTCGGACCCCGCCGTCATCGGGAACCGCCGGGAGTTCGCCAAGCTCGCCCGCGAGCGCGCGCAGCTGGAAGAAACCGTCGCCTGCTGGCGCGAGCGGCAGCGTGTCGCGCGCGAGGTGGCCGAGCATCGCGAGCTCGCGCACGGCAAGGACGAGGAGCTCCGCGAGCTCGCGCGCGGCGACCTTCCGGGGCTCGAGCAGCGTCTCGAGGAGCTCGACACGACGCTCAAACGGCTCCTCGTGCCGCGCGACCCGAACGACGAGCGCAACGTGGTGCTCGAGATCCGCGCCGGGACGGGCGGCGAGGAGGCGAGTCTCTTCGGCGCCGAGCTCTTCCGCATGTACAGCCGCTACGCTGAGCGGCACGGCTGGCGCATCGAGGCGCTGTCCTCGAGCCCGACCGGTCTCGGCGGGTTCAAGGAGGTCATCGCGCTCGTGCAGGGGAAAGGCGCGTACAGCCGGCTCAAGTTCGAGGGCGGCGTGCACCGCGTCCAGCGAGTCCCGGTGACCGAGACGCAGGGCCGCATCCATACCTCCGCCGTCACCGTCGCGGTGCTGCCCGAGGCCGAGGATGTCGAGGTGGACCTCGCCGACAAGGAGCTCCGCATCGACGTGTTCCGCTCCTCGGGGCCCGGCGGACAGAGCGTGAATACGACCGACTCCGCGGTGCGCGTGACGCATCTGCCGACGGGGCTCGTCGTCACCTGCCAGGACGAGAAGTCGCAGCACAAGAACAAGGCGAAGGCGCTCAAGATCCTCCGCGCCCGGCTGCTCGAGCGCGCGCGGCACGAGCAGCAGTCCGAGATCGCCGCGAGCCGCCGGGCCATGGTCGGCTCCGGCGACCGGTCCGAGAAGATCCGCACCTACAACTTCCCCCAGAGCCGGATCACCGACCACCGCGCCAACCTCACGCTGCACACGCTCGAGCGCGTGCTCGACGGCGAGCTCGACGCGATCATCGACGCGCTCACTACGCGCCACCAGGCCGAGGCGCTCGAGGCGGCCGGATGACGGGCGCCGTGCTCGAGGCCGCGACGACGGTCGGCTCGGCGCTGGCTGCGGCGGTCGCGCGGCTGGCGGCCGCCGGCGTCCCCGAGCCGCGGGCCGACGCCGAGGTGCTGCTCGCGCACGCGCTCGGCACAAGCCGGGCGGGGGTCATTGCGCGCTCGGGCGAGCCGCTTCCGGCCGGGGCCGCCGCCCGCCTCGAGCCGCTCGTCGCCCGGCGGGTCGCGCGCGAGCCGCTCCACTACCTCCTCGGCGAGCGCGAGTTCTGGTCGCTGCCCTTCGCCGTCGACCGGCGCGTCCTCATCCCGCGGCCGGAGACGGAGCTCGTCGTCGAGACGGCGCTCTCCGTGGCGCCTGCGGCGCGGCGGGTCCTCGACCTCGGGACCGGAAGCGGGGCGATCGCGGCGGCGCTGGCCCGTGCGCTGCCGAACGCGCAGGTCTCGGCGAGCGACGTCGATCAGAGCGCGCTCACCATCGCCCGCGCGAATCTCGCCCGCCATGCGCCGCGCGTGGCCTGCATCGCGGGCGACGTCGTCGGAGCCTTCGGCGCCGGCACCTTCGACCTGGTGGTGTCGAATCCGCCGTACGTCGCGGAAGCGGAGCTGACCGGGCTGGAGCCCGAAGTGCGCGAGCACGAGCCGCGGCGAGCGCTCGCCGGCGGCGCCGACGGCCTCGCGACCGTCCGCCGGCTGGTGTGCGAGGTGCCGCGCGTGCTCACCGCCGGCGGCTGGCTCGTCATGGAGGTCGGCGCGGGACAGGCGGCCGCGGTCGCCGCGCTCGCCGCCGCCGACGGGCGCTGGCGCGGCGCACGGCGGATGCGCGATCACGGCGGCGTCGAGCGCGTGGTCGCGCTCGCGAGGAGGGGGGACGCGTGGACACGATCGTGATCCGGGGCGGCGCCGTCCTCGACGGCGAGGTCACCGTGAGCGGCGCCAAGAACGCCGCCCTGCCGCTCCTCTTCTCCACCTTGCTCACGCCGCACCGCTGCGTCGTCCGGAACGTGCCCGTGCTGCGCGACATCCGGACCGCGGTCGCGGTGCTGCGCCACCTCGGTGCCCGGGTGGAGTCGACGGCCGACGGTCACGAGATCCGCGTCGAGGCCGGCGCCGTCGACCGCAGCGAGGCGCCGTACGACCTCGTGAAGACCATGCGTGCCTCGTTCCTCGTCCTGGGTCCGCTCCTCGCGCGCTTCGGCCGTGCGCGCGTCTCTACGCCTGGCGGCTGCGCCATCGGCGCGCGGCCAGTCGACCTGCACCTCGCGGGGCTGCAGAAGATGGGCGCGCGCATCCGCATCACCGAGGGCTACGTCGAGGCCGAGGCCGACCGCCTGCGCGGCGCCAAGATCGTGCTCGACATGCCCTCGGTCGGCGCGACGCAGCAGCTGATGATGGCGGCGTCGCTGGCCGAGGGCACCACGGTCATCGAGAACGCGGCGCGCGAGCCGGAGAACGTCTGTCTGGCGGGCGCGCTCGAGCGCATGGGCGCGCGCGTGAGCGGCGCCGGCACGCCGGAGATCACCGTCGAAGGTCGTCCGGAGCTCGACGGCGCCGACGTGACCGTCATCCCCGACCGCATCGAGGCGGGGACGTACATGGTGGCGGCGGCGATCACCGGCGGCTCGGTCGTGGTGGGCGGCGCCCGGGGCGATCACCTGGACGCGTTCACCGCCAAGCTGCGCGAGGCCGGCGTCACGGTGCGCGAGGATCCGAGCGGCGTCCGCGTCTCTGCACGGGGGACGCTCGCCGCCGCCGACGTGAAGACGATGCCGCATCCCGGCTTTCCGACCGACCTCCAGGCGCAGTTCATGGCGCTCATGACCCAGGCCGCGGGGACCAGCACGATCACGGAGACGATCTTCGAGAACCGCTTCCTCCATGCCCAGGAGCTCGTCCGCATGGGGGCCGAAATCCGCGCCGACGGCAACCGCGCGATCATACGCGGCCGCGCGGCGCTGTCGGGCGCGCCCGTCATGGCGACGGACCTGCGCGCCAGCGTCTGCCTCGTGCTCGCCGGCCTCGCCGCACGCGGGACGACGCGGGTCGCGCGCGTGTACCACCTCGACCGCGGGTACGAGCGCGTCGAGGAGAAGCTCCGCGCGCTCGGCGCCGACATCCGGCGCGAGGCGGGGACGGCGTGACGGAGCTCGTCTGCATCGCGGGCAGCGCCGCCGCCCGCCGGCGTCTGGCACGCCTGGAGCAACGTGGCGAGATTGCGGGGGCGAAGGTGGAGGCGGACGTCCGCCGCATCATCGCGGCGGTGCGCCGCGGCGGCGACCGCGCGCTCGTGGCACTCACCCGGCGGTACGACGGGGTCTCGCTTCGCCGGAGCGAGCTGCGCGTGCCGCCTGCGGCACTGGCCCGCGCGCATCGCGCACAGCCCGTGGTGGTGCGCCGCGACCTCGCCCTCGCCGCCGGGCGCATCCGGACTTTCCACGCGCGACAACGCGAGCGGTCGTGGTCGTTCCGGGACGCGACCGGTGCACGTCTCGGGCAGCGCATCGAGCCGCTCGCGCGGGTCGGCGTCTACATCCCCGGCGGCCGCGCCGTCTATCCGTCGACCGTCCTGATGACCGTGGTCACGGCGCGCGTCGCCGGCGTGCGCGAGGTGATCGCGGTCACGCCCGTGGGGACGAGCGGCGACCACCCGCTCATCCTCGCCGCCTGCCACGTCGCGGGCGTCGACCAGCTCTATCGCCTCGGCGGCGCGCAGGCCATCGCCGCCCTCGCGTTCGGTACCGAGACGGTCCCGCGCGTCGACAAGATCGTCGGACCGGGCAACATCTGGGTCGCGACCGCCAAGCGGCTCTGCTACGGCCACGTCGACATCGATTCCATCGCCGGGCCGAGCGAGGTCGTGATCGTCGCGGATCGGTCGGCGGCGCCGGATCTCGTGGCGGCCGACATGCTCGCCCAGGCGGAGCACGACCCGCTGGCGGCGGCGGTCTGCCTGACGACCGACCGCCGGCTCGCCGCGCGCGTCGCCGAGGCGCTCGCCGCCCAGCTCGCGACGCTGCCGCGGCGCGCGATCGCGGCGCGAGCGCTCGGCGCCTTCGGGGCAATCGTCGTCACCCGGTCGCTCGCCGAGGCGATAGAGATCGTGAATCGCCTGGCCCCCGAGCACGTGGAGCTGGCGGTCCGAGATCCGGCCGCGGTCGCCGCGGGCGTGCGGCACGCGGGCGCCGTCTTCCTCGGCCAGGACGCGCCCGAGGCGCTCGGCGACTACGTCGCCGGGCCGAACCACGTGCTCCCGACGGGCGGAACGGCGCGCTTCGCGTCGCCGCTCGGCGTCTACGATTTCGTGAAGCGGACGAGCGTCATCGGGGCCGGCCGGCGGACGATCACCACCCTCGGCCCGGCCATCGTTCGTCTGGCCCGTCTCGAAGGGCTCGATGCCCACGGCCGCGCCGTGGAGCGGCGGCTCGCCGCCATGGGAGGAGGACACCGATGACACTGCGCGCCCGCCGCGCTCCATCGCGGCCGCACGAGCGGACGGCCACGGTCGAACGGCGCACCAAGGAGACGGACATCCGACTCCAGCTGAACGTCGACGGGAGCGGGCGCTACCAGGTGGAGACCGGCATCCCGTTCCTGAACCACATGCTCGAGATATTCACGCGCCACGGGTTCTTCGACCTCACGCTGCGCGCGACCGGCGACCTCGATGTCGACCACCATCACACGGTCGAGGACGTCGGGCTGACGCTCGGCCAGGCGTTCCGGGAGGCGCTCGGCGACAAGGCCGGCATCCGCCGCTTCGGCGAGGCCGCGGTGCCGCTCGACGAGGCGCTCGTGACGACCGTCGTCGACCTGTCCGGACGCCCGTTCTTCGTCTACGACGTGCGCATCGAGCAGCCGAAGATCGGCAACTTCGACGTCGAGCTGATCCACGACTTCCTGCTGGCCCTCACCAACCAGGCGGCGATGAACCTCCACGTCCGGATGGGCTCGGGCCGGAACCCGCACCACATCGTCGAGGCCACGTTCAAGTCGCTGTCCCGCGCCATGGACCTCGCCACGCAGCGCGATCCGCGGCTGTCCGGCGTGCTGTCGACGAAGGGATCGCTCTAGGCCGTCGCCATGCAGCCGCTCGCGGTCGTCGACTACGGGATGGGGAACCTGCGGTCCGTGCAGAAGGCGCTCGAGCGCGTCGGGCAGGCGGCCGAGGTGACGCGCGATCCCGAGCGGATCGCCGCCGCGCCGGGCGTCGTCCTGCCGGGCGTCGGGGCGTTCGGCGCCTGCATGGCGAATCTCCGCGCACTCGGGCTCCTCGAGCCCGTGCGCCGGGCGATCACCGCCAACCGCCCCTTCCTCGGCATCTGCCTCGGCATGCAGCTGCTCTTCGACGAGAGCGAGGAGTTCGGGCCCATCGAGGGCCTGCACGTGCTGCCCGGGCGCGTCGTCCGTTTCCCGGCCGACGCGGAGCGGAAGGTGCCGCACATGGGATGGAACACGCTCCGCATCGCGCGGCGGGTGCCGCACCTGGCCGGCATCGCGGACGGGTCCCACGTGTACTTCGTGCACTCGTACTACCCGGTGCCGGCGGATCCCGCGCTCGTGGCGACGGCGACGCCGTACGGGGTCGAGTTCGCCTCGAGCGTCGTGCGCGACAACGTCTTCGCCTGCCAGTTCCATCCCGAGAAGAGCCAGGCCGTCGGGCTGCGTCTCCTCGAAAACTTCGTCGCCGTGGTGCGCGGCCGCGCATGATCGTCTATCCGGCGATCGACCTGCGCGGTGGCCGCTGCGTCCGGCTCATGCAGGGCGAGTTCGACCGGGAGACGGTGTACGGCGACGATCCCGTCGCGGTCGCGCGAACCTGGGCCGCGGCCGGCGCGGCGTGGCTGCACGTCGTCGACCTCGACGGCGCGCGCGCTGGCAGGCCGCTGCAGACGCATCTGGTGCGCGAGATCTGCCGTGCCGTGCCGATCCCGGTGCAGGTCGGCGGCGGCCTGCGCGACGTGGACGCGGTCGCCGCGGTGCTCGCCGCGGGTGCGGCTCGCGTCGTGGTCGGCACGATCGCCGTTCGCGCGCCGGCCGTCTGCGCCGGGCTCTGCGGCGCCCACCCCGGCCGCGTGGCGGTCGGGCTCGACGCGCGCGGCGGCCGCATCCTGGTCGCAGGCTGGACGGAGAGCGAGAACGTCGACGCGGTCACCGTCGCGGCGCGGGTCGCCGCGATGGGCGCGGCAGCCGTCATCTATACCGACGTCGAGCGGGACGGGACCGAGCGCGGTCCGGACCTCGCCGGGACGCGCGCTGTCGCGCGCGCCGCGCGCGTGCCGGTGATCGCGTCGGGCGGCGTCGGCTCGCTCGACGATGTCCGCGCGATCGCGTCGCTCGGGGTTGCCGGCATCATCGTCGGTCGCGCGCTCTACACGGGAGCGATTCGCCTCGCCGACGCGCTCGCCGCGGCCGAGGCCGCCTGATGCTCGCGCGCCGCATCATCCCGTGCCTCGACGTGAAGGACGGCCGCGTCGTCAAGGGCGTGCGCTTCGTCGACCTGATCGACGCGGGCGATCCGGTGGAGATCGCCACCCGCTACGACGCGGAGGGCGCCGACGAGCTCTGCTTCCTCGACATCACGGCATCGCACGAGGAGCGGCCGATCATCCTCGACGTCGTCGCCCGCACCGCCGAGCGCGTCTTCATGCCACTCACGGTCGGCGGCGGCGTGCGCACCGTCGACGACGTCCGCGCGCTGCTGAAGGCCGGTGCCGACAAGGTGTCCATCAACACCGCGGCGGTCGCGCGGCCGGACTTCGTCCGCGAGGCGGCCGAGCGCTTCGGCACGCAATGTGTCGTCGTCGCGATCGACGCGCGCCGCCGCGTCGCGGACGACGCGCGTAGTGGCTGGGAGGTCTACACGCACGGCGGTCGGACGCCGACCGGCCTCGACGCCGTCGACTGGGCGGCCGCCATGGAGGCGGCCGGGGCGGGCGAGATCCTCCTCACCAGCATGGACCGCGACGGCACGCGCGCGGGCTACGACCTCGAGCTCACCCGCGCCGTCGTCGACCGCGTCGGGATCCCGGTGATCGCATCGGGGGGTGCCGGGACGCTCGAGCACCTGTACGATGGCCTCGTCACGGCGGGCGCCGGCGCGGCGCTCGTCGCGTCGATCTTTCACTACGGCGAGCACAGCGTGCACGACGCGAAGACCTACCTCGCCGATCGCGGCGTGGCCGTCCGGCGGTAGGATGTTGCCGCGGGGCTGGCTCCTGGATACCGCGACGCTCTACGCGCGCGTGTTCCGTCGCGGCGCGCGGCTCGCGCTCACCAACTGGCCGGTCGGCCTGATGGTGGTGGCGTACGGGGCGCTCTTGGGGCTCGTCACCCGGCTCGTGGCGCCGCTCGGCATCATCGGCGGCTTCGTGCTGTGGTTCGTCATGATGGCGTGCCTGAGCTCGTGGCTCTCGCTCGTCGAGCAGGTGATCCGCTCGGGGCGTGTCCGGCTCGGCGACGTGCCGTCGAGCTTCGCGGCCTACCTCGGGGAGCTGCTGGCCGTCGGCTTCCTCACCTCGGTGCTCTGGATGGTGGCCTCGATCGTGCTGGCACCGTTCCGTTTCCTCGCCATCGTCTTCGGCCTCGCCGTCCTCGTCTTCTTCAACGCCGTCCCCGAGCTCGTCTACCTCGGCCGCCACTCGGCCGCCGAGCTCCTCGTCGAGAGCTACCGCTTCATCGGCGAGAACTGGATCGAATGGTTCCCGGCGACGCTCGCCCTCGGCGCCGCCGTGATCGTCGTCGCGGCACTCCCCGGCGGCCCCTTCGACATCCTCGGCGACGCCGCCGCGGGCGTCCTCCTCTACTTCATGATGATCGTCCGCGGCCTCCTCTTCCTCGAGCTCGCCGCTTCACGCGCACCTCGTAAAAGTCGCGTCCCCCCGAAGCTGCACGCGTGCGCGGAAGCTGCGGGCTCGCCGCAGGGGGCGCCCCTTTCCCGCCTCGACGTCGAGCGCATCCGACGCCGCACGCCGGTGGACGTGTTGAGCCCGCTGGCGGGCGAGTGCGGAAGCGGGGGCGTCCGCGGAGCGACCCGCAGCTCCCGCGCGAGCGCGCAGCTGCGGGGGGACGCGACTTTTACGAGTCGCGCGTGGAGCGAGGACCCGGAGCGGAGCGGACGCCCCCGATTCCGCACGGCGACGCCCCGGTCAAGCGGTCAACCGTGCAGCGACTCGAGGAAGCGCTCGGCGTCGATCGCGGCCATGCATCCCGTGCCCGCCGCTGTGACGGCCTGTCGGTAGCTGGGATCCTGGACGTCGCCGGCGGCGAAGACGCCGGGGACGCTCGTGGCCGTGGTGCGCGGGTGGGTGACGATGTAGCCGCGCTCGTCCATCTCGAGCTGGCCGGCGAACAGCTTCGTGTTCGGCTCGTGGCCGATGGCGATGAAGACGCCGTCGACGGGCATGGTGCGCCGCTCCGCGCTACGCGTGTCCTCGAGCACGACGCCGGTCACACCGGCGCCGGCGGGGTCGCCGACGATCTCGCGCACGGCGACGTTCCAGACGAAGCCGATCTTCGGATTCCGCTGGGCGCGCTCCTGCATGATCTTCGACGCCCGCAGCTGATCGCGGCGGTGCAGCACGTGGACGCGCGTCGCGTACTTGGTGAGGTACGTCGCCTCCTCCATCGCGGTGTCGCCGCCGCCGACGACCGCGAGCTCCTTGTCCTTGAAGAAGAAGCCGTCGCACGTCGCGCAGGCCGAGACGCCATAGCCCATGAGGCGCTGCTCGGAGGGTAGGCCGAGGAGCTTGGCGCTGGCGCCAGTCGCCACGATGAGCGTCTCGGCGCAGTGGACCTCCTCGCCGATCGTCACCTGGAACGGCCGGCGCGCGAGGTCGACGGCCGCGACGTCGCCATACACGAACTGCGTCCCGAAGCGCCCCGCCTGCTCCTTGAACACCTCCATCAGCTCGGGGCCGAGGATGCCTTTCGGGAAGCCGGGATAGTTCTCGACGTCGGTCGTGATGGTGAGCTGGCCGCCAGGCTGCGAGCCCTCGGCGACCGTCGGGCCGAGATTCGCGCGCGCCGCGTACAGCGCCGCCGTGAGCCCGGCGGGACCGGAGCCGAGGATGAGCACGCGATGACAGACCGGATCGGGCATCGTGTTCCGGCGACTATAGGGAGCTGGTATAGGGCACGCAAGGTAAATGGCGCGCCCGCGACGACGCTTGACGCACCTCGATCACGCCGGACGTGCCCGGATGGTCGACGTGTCCGCCAAGCGCGTGACCGTGCGCGAGGCGGTGGCGCGGGGCGTGGTGGCGATGCAGCCGCGAACGCTCGCGCAGATCGCCGCCGGCACGCTCCCCAAGGGCGACGTGCTCGCCGTCGCGCGCCTCGCCGGCATCATGGCCGCCAAGCGCACGGCGGAGCTGATCCCGCTCTGCCATCCGCTGCCGCTGTCGCACGTCGACGTCTCGCTCGCCGTCGACACCGCGCGCGCGCGGGTCACGATCGAGGGCCGGGCGCGCGTCGAAGCGCGCACGGGAGTCGAGATGGAGGCGCTCACCGCGGTCGCCGTCGCCGGGCTTACGCTCTACGACATGTGCAAGGCGGTCGACCGCACGATGACGCTCGAGCAGGTGCGGCTCGTGCGGAAGACGGGCGGCCGCAGCGGGACGTTCGTTCGCGCCGGCGAGCGGTAGCCGGGATCCGCGTGCGCGTCGTCACGCTGAAGCGCGGCCGTGAGAGTCCCGTGCGCGCCGGGCATCCGTGGATCTTCTCCGGCGCGATCGCCGCGGGGCTGGACGGCGCCGAGCCCGGAGAGACGGTGCGCGTGGTCGCGGCCGACGGCCGCTTCGTCGCCGCGGGCTACGCGAACCCTCGGACGACGATCGCCGTCCGCGTGCTCACCACCGACGACGAGCCGCTCGACGCGGCGTTCGTGCGCCGCCGGCTCGACGAGGCGCTCGCGGTCCGAACGGAGCTTCTCGGCGCGCATCTCGACGCCTACCGTCTGGTGAACGGGGAAGGCGACCGCCTGCCGGGCGTCGTCGTCGACCGGTACGCCGACTACGTGGTGTGCCAGTTCCTGACCGCCGGGGCGGCGCGCCTCGCGTCGACGGTGGCCGCCGCGATCGAGGACCGCCTGCGGCCAACGGGAATCTTCGAGCGCAGCGAGGGGGCGGTGCGGACCGAAGAGGGGCTGTCGGGCGCACGCGGCGTGCTGGCGGGCGAGGCGCCGCCGCTCCGCCTGACGATCGAGGAGTACGGCGCACGCTTCGTGGTCGACGTGCTGCACGGACAGAAGACGGGGTTCTACCTCGATCAGCGCGAGACGCGGCGCTGCCTCGGGGCGCTGGCGCCGGGCCGCCGCGTGCTGAACGGCTTCGCATACACGGGCGCCTTCGCGGTCGTCGCGGCGAGGGCGGGGGCGCGCGAGGTCGTATCGGTCGACACGTCGCGCCTCTCGCTCGGGCTCGCCGAGACCGCCTGGGCCGAGAACGGGCTCGACGCCGCCGTCGGCCGCTTCGTCGTCGCCGACGTCTTCGACTTCCTCCGCGCCGGCGACGATCGCTACGACGTGATCGTCCTCGATCCACCGCCGTTCGTCCGCCGGCGGCGCGACCTCGATCCCGGGCTCCGCGGCTACAAGGACGTCAACCTGCAGGCGTTTCGCCGCCTCGCGCCGGGCGGCTGGCTGCTCACGTCGTCCTGCTCGCAGCACCTGCCGCGCGCCGCCTTCCGCGAGGTCGTCGCCGCCGCGGCCGCCGATGCGCGTCGCATCGCGCAGGTCGTGGGCGAGTGGGGCCATCCCGCCGATCACCCCGTCCTGCTGGCACATCCGGAGGGCGAGTATCTGAAGGTGCTGCTCGTCCGGGCATGACCGGGCGATGGCTCGCTCTAGGTATCGCATCGGCCGGGCGGGGCCGCTATGCGAGACGGCGCGTGGACACGGTCGCGAATTCCGCCGCGCCTGCGGGGCGCGGGCCCCGGCCACTCGGCGTGCGGGAACGGCTCCTCGCCGCGGGCGCATGCGCGTGCTCGGATGCGGAGCTGCTCGGCGTCGTCCTCGACGCCGGCGCGCCCACTGCAGCGGGCGTCGCGCTCGCCGCGCGCCTGATCGGTACCGCCGGCGGACTCGAACGACTCGACCGTCTCGATCGCGCCGCCTACGCCGCGCTCGGTGGTCTCTGGCCGAGACGGGCCGCGCTCGTGCGGGCGATGCTCGAGCTCGGACGCCGGAGCGTCTCGGTGCCGCTCACCGTCCGCGGTCCGGTGCGCGACGCGGTCGCCGTGTACGATCACTTCCGCGGGCGGCTGCCGCAGCTCGACCGGGAGGTGTTCTACGTCATTCTCCTCGACGGGAAGAACCGCGTGCAGGGGGAGGTGCAGGTCTCGGAGGGGTCGTTGACGGCGGCGCTCGTCCATCCGCGCGAGGTGTTCGGCCCCGCCATCCGCGCCGCCGCCGCCGCGCTCATCCTCGTCCACAACCATCCGAGCGGCGATCCGACGCCGTCGGCCGAGGATGCGGCCATCACCCAGCGGCTGCGGCAGGTGGGCGAGATCGTCGGCATCCGCGTGCTCGACCACGTGGTGATCGGCCGCGGTCGCTACACGAGCATGGCCGAGGAGGGACGCTGGTAGGTCGCGCCGGATGACGGCGGTGGCTGACCTCCTGCGCTTGCAGGCGGGCTGGTGCGATCGGCTCGGGTCGCCGCTGTATGCGCGGCTGCTCGACCATGCGGCGCGCGACGTGCTCGGCGGCGGCCCCGTCGCGGAGCTCCTCCGCGCCCACGAGTCCGACACGCCGGGCTCCGCGCTCGCGCTCCGGCTGATGGGCTCCGTCCACCGGCTCGTTCTGGAAGGCGGCCTCCCGGGCCTCGCGCCGTACTATCCGTCAGTCGGGGGCCGCGGCGACGGCGACGCCGCGTGGCCCGAGTTCCGCTCGGCCGTCGAGCGGCATGCCGGCGCGCTCGCCGCTCTCGTCGCCCGCCCGGTCCAGACCAACGAGGTCGGACGGTCGTCGGCACTGCTCGGGGGCTTCCTGCTGGTCGCGCGAAACGGCCTTCCCTTGCGGCTCCTCGAGGTCGGTGCCAGCGCCGGCCTGAACCTGCGCTGGGACCACTACCGCTACGAATGCGGGGGGAAGGCGTGGGGCGACCCGCGCTCCAGCGTGAAGCTGGTCGACGCCTTCGCCGACGCGCTCCCGCCGCTCGACGTGGCCGTGCGAATCGCCGACCGCCGTGGTTGCGATCGCTGCCCGATCGATCCGTCGTCACCGGCGGGCGAGTCGACCCTTCTCTCCTACGTGTGGGCCGATCAGCTCGACCGCATCGACCTGCTGCGCGGCGCACTCGCCGTGGCGCGGCGGGTGCCGGTGCCGGTCGACGAGGCGAACGCCGGCAGCTGGGTCGCGGCCGCGCTCGAGCGGCAGATGGCCGGGGCCGCCTCGGTGGTGTTCCACTCGATCTTCCTGCAATACCTCGACGACGACGAGCGGCAGCGGTTCGTCGGTGCGGTGGAGGACGCGGGGCGGCGGGCGTCGGCGGCGGCGCCGCTCGCCTGGTTGCGCATGGAACCGGGGAGGGAAGCGGCGGAGGTGCGCCTCACCGTGTGGCCTCCGGGCGAGGAGCGGCTGATCGCGACCTCCGGCTTCCACGGCCGTCCCGTGCGCTGGCTCGCGGGCTGAACGGCGCCGCGCGCGCCGCATGTCGTGGCCGGCGAAAGCCGGCGCGACAGACGAGGTACGCCCGCCCCGCCGACGCCTCTGTGCGAGGCCTGTCCAGCACGCCGAAGGCTGGCGGCTTCACCGCTGCGGCGGCATCCGCCGATCGAGCGATGCACGCCGGGCGCGTACCCCGCATGCCGCGCTGGCTTCGCCAGCCGCGGCACGGCAGTCGCGCGTGGTATTGTCCCTTCACGCTCGCGTCTGGCTCCGACCCGAGACATGAGTCTCGGGTCGCGCTCCTAGAAGGGGATGTCGTCGTCCGTCGCGTTTGGTGCGCCGGCGGGCGGCTCTTCAGGCAAGCCGCGTGGAGTGTCGGCGCCGCGGCCGCCGCCCCCTCCGAGGAACTGCACCCGCTGCGCGATGATCTCGGTGATGTACCGCCGGTTGCCGTCCTTGTCGTCGTACTGGCGGGTGCGGATGGAGCCCTCGATGTACACCTGGCGCCCCTTGGCGAGGTACTGGCCGCACGACTCGCCCTGCTTGCCCCACACGACGACGTTGTGCCACTCGGTGCGCTCCTGGCGCTGCCCTTCCTGGTCGTTCCACACCTCGCTGGTCGCGATCGGGAAGCGCGCCACCGCGCGTCCATTCGCCGTGAAGCGCACCTCCGGATCCTTTCCGAGGTTCCCGATCAGCATCACTCGGTTCACCGACATCGCCGCGCCCTCCCGTGTCGGGACGATAATCGCGGGAGAAGGCGCAAGTCAACGGCGTTTGTGCGATTGTTGGTCGACGATGTGTTGCCGCCAGCCAGGGCGGCAGTGTGGACGGACGAATCGACGCGGGGTGATCGCGGCGGACGCGTTCATTAGAATGCTAACTGAGCCGCAGGCGGGCCGGCGCGGGTGCCGTCGCGCGTCGGTGTGGGCGACCCGTCGGGACCGGTCGGCGCCGCCGCTCCCCGCGTTGACTTGTGCGTCTGCGCCCCAGTATGCTCACCAGGTTTACGGCAGTTGCGGTTCGCGGCGGTGGGCGAGAGATGGGCCGTGATCCTGGTTTCGATCCTCAAGCTGATCCTCGTCGGGCTCAACACGATCGTTGTCGCATCGATCGTCGGCGTCGTCGCGCTGTTCGACGAGCGCGCGGCGTACCGCATGTGTCAGCTGTGGGTCCGCATCAACCTCCTCGTCGGCGGCGTGCGCGTCCGGACGCGGCGCCTCGCCACCCTCGACCCGAAGATGCCCTATGTCTTCATGTCGAACCACCGGAGCCAGTTCGACGTGCTGGCCGTCATCGTCGCCCTGCCGGAGTTCCAGCTGCGCTGGGTGGCGAAGGTGGAGCTCACCCGGGTGCCGGTCTTCGGCTGGGCGCTCCGGCGGAGCGGCCACATCATCATCGACCGGAGCGATACCACGCAGGCGGTCCGCAGCCTGCGCGTCGCCGAGCTGCGGATGCGTGAAGGCATCTCGGTGATGATCTTCCCCGAGGGCACGCGCGGCGGGCCGGACGGCCACCTCCTGCCCTTCAAGAAAGGCGGGTTCATGATGGCGCTCGACACCGGTGTGCCGATCGTGCCGATGGCCGTGCGGCACAGCGACAAGGTGCTGCCCCGGGGAACGTGGCGGATCGCCTCGGGCGACATCGAGGTCGTCGTCGGCGCGCCGATCCCGGTGGCGGGCGTCGACCGCGAGGAGCTGGTGCGGCGCGTGCGGGCGTTCCTCCTCGAGCACGTCTCGCCCCCGCACGACGTCGAGGCCGGCCGGCGCGTCGCCATGGAAGTGCGGTGACCGCGCTCCGCGTGATCCCGCTCGGCGGGCTCGGCGAGATCGGCCTCAACGTGCTCGTCCTCGAGTACGGCGAGGCGGCGATCGCGGTCGACTGCGGCGTCATGTTCCCGGACGAGCGCATGCTCGGCATCGACGTCGTGATCCCCGATCTCGGCTACGTCCGCGGCCTCGGCGAACGGTTCCAGGCGATCGTGCTGACCCATGCCCACGAGGACCACATCGGCGCGCTGCCCTACGCGCTCGCCGAGCGGGCCGTGCCGGTTTACGGGACGCCGCTGACGCTCGGCTTCGTCCGCGAGCGCCTTCGTGAGCGCGGCCTTTCGGCGCCGCTGCTGTCGTACGGCACCGAGCCGTGTCGCATCGGGCCCTTCGTCGTCGAGCCGATCGCGATGACGCATTCCATCCCGGACTCCGTCGGCCTCGCGATCCGGACACCCGTTGGCACCGTCGTCCACACCGGTGACTTCAAGATCGACCAGACGCCGCTCGACGGCCGCCTGCCCGACCTCGTCCGGCTCGGGGAGCTCGGCGCCGAGGGCGTGCTGCTCCTGCTCTCGGACTCGACCAACGTCGAGCATGCGGGCGTGACGCCGTCGGAGCGCTGCGTCGGTGCGGAGCTGGCGACGATCTTCCGGCAATCGACCGGCCGGATCCTCGTCACGACGTTCTCGTCGCACATCCACCGCATGCAGCAGGTGATCGACCTGGCCGTGCGGTTCCGCCGGCGGGTCGCCTTCGTCGGCCGGAGCCTCGGCGTGCATGCCGCCGTCGCGCGCGACCTCGGCCATCTCGCCATCCCCGACGGTGCGCTCGTCGACCCGGGCGCGGCGCGCGACCTCCCGCGCGATCAGGTCGTGCTCATCACCGCGGGCAGCCAGGCCGAGGCCGCCTCGGCGCTCGTCCGCATCGCCATGGACGCGCACAAGCAGGTGACGCTCGACCCGGGCGACGTGGTGATCCTCTCCTCGCGCATCATCCCGGGCAACGAGCGCGCCATCTCGAGCCTGGTGAACCACCTCTACCGGCGGGGCGCCGTCGTGCACTACGGCCGGACGTCGGCCGTCCACGTCTCCGGGCACGCCTCGCAGGAAGAGCTGAAGCTCGTGATGAACCTGGTCCGCCCGCGCCACTTCGTGCCGGTGCACGGCGAGTACCGCCACCTCGTCCGCCATAACCTCCTGGCGATGGAGGTCGGGATCCCCGCGGAGGCGTGCCATCTCCTCGAGAACGGCGACGTGCTCGAGCTCGACGCGGCGGGCGGCGCCCGGCGCGGGGAGCGCGTGCCCGCCGGGCGCGTCTTCGTCGACGGGAAGGGCATCGGCGACGTCGAGGACGAGGTGCTGCGCGACCGCCGTCACCTCTCCGAGGACGGGCTCGTGCTCGCCGTGCTGGCGATCGCCCAGCAGTCGGGCGAGATCGTCGCCGGGCCGGACCTCGTCTCGCGAGGGGTCATGGGGGAGGAGGCGAACCCGGACATCCTCGAGCGGGCGCGGGGCGCCGTCCTCGAGGCGCTGGCTGCCATCAACCCCGAGTCGCGCACCGACCCGGCGGAGGTGAAGGAGGAGGTCCGCAAGGCATTGCGGCGATATTTCAAGCGTTTCGACCGCCGACCGGTGATCCTCCCCTTCGTCATGGAGATGTAATAGAAGAGCGCGGCCGGGGAGGGTGGTGGTGACGAGGGGGCAGGGCACGGCCGGCCGGCGGCCGATCGCGGGATCGCCGAGCCTGCTGATCCGCGAGGCGCAGGCGATCGCGGGCGGCGCCTTCGCGGTGTTCCTGGCGCTCAGCCTGCTCTCCTACGCGCCCGACACCCCGCACGCGAACCTCGGCGGGCCGGTCGGGCACGCGATCGCCGACACGGCGCTGCACGCGCTCGGCCTCGCCGCGTATCTCTTCCCCGTCTATCTCGGCTACCTCGCCGTCACGCTGCTGCGGACCGGTGCCGAGGCGCCGTCGGGTCTCGAGATCGCGGGCGCGGGGCTCCTCGTCGTGACGCTCGCGGCGCTCGCCGGGCTCGTCACCGAGGGGCGGGCGATCGTGCACGGCGGCGGCTGGCTCGGCGGCTTCGTCGCCACGGCGCTGCGGGAGCTCGTCGGCGGCCCCGGCGCCTGCCTGGCGCTCACCGGCCTGCTCGTGGTGGCGCTCGTGCTCGCCACCGGGGTGTCGGCGATCGCCGTCGCCAGTCGCGCGGCGCGGCAGCTCGGCGCCGTCGCCGCGCGCGTCGTCACGGGCGCGGTGCGCCGCCGTGGCGCCGCGCCGGCGCGCCGCGAGCCCGCGGGCCGGATCCGAAGACCGATCCTCCTCGACGACGCCTTCGACGCCGACGCGCCGGTCGCGGAGCCCCCGCCGCCGATCATCCGCGAGCCCGAGCGGAAGCCCGAGACCGGCACGGCGAAGAAACGGCGGGCCGAGACCCAGGAGGAGCTCTTCGCGACCGACAGCTACCGCCTGCCCGCTCTCGGTCTCCTCGATCAGCCGGCGCGGACCGTGCACCCGCTCGACGAGAACGCGCTGCTCGCGAACTCGCGCATCCTCGAGACCAAGCTCGCGGACTTCGGCGTCATCGGCAAGGTGGTCGCGGTCCGTCCCGGGCCGGTGATCACCACCTTCGAGTTCGAGCCCGCGCCCGGCGTGAAGGTGAACCGCATCGTCAACCTGGCCGACGACCTGTCGATGGCGCTCCGCGCGCTCTCGGTCCGCGTCCTGGCCCCCATCCCCGGGAAGCCGGTCGTCGGCATCGAGGTGTCGAATCCGTCGCGCGAGAAGGTCTTCATCCGCGAGCTGCTGGCCACCGACGAATACCGGCGCGCCGACTCGAAGCTGACGCTCGCCTTTGGCAAGGACACGACCGGCAACGTCATGGTCGCCGACCTGGCCCGCATGCCGCACCTGCTGGTCGCCGGCGCCACGGGCACCGGCAAGTCGGTGTCGATGAACGCCATGATCATGAGCATCCTCTACAACGCCACGCCGCGCGACGTCCGCTTCATCATGATCGATCCGAAGATGCTCGAGCTCTCGACCTACGAGGAGATCCCGCACCTGCTCGTGCCCGTCGTGACGGACCCGAAGAAGGCGGCCGCCGCGCTCAACAACACGATCCGCGAGATGGACATGCGCTATCGCCTGCTGCACGACAAGGGTGTGCGCAACATCGACAGCTACAACCGTCTGATCGCGCAGGCGCCGCCCGCGGAGCCGGCGCCGGACGAGCCCCCCACCGAGGGGGCGCTCGTCCATCAGCACCTCCCCCGCATCGTCATCATCATCGACGAGCTCGCGGACCTGATGATGACCGTCGGGCGCGAGATCGAGGAGTCGATCACGCGGCTCGCGCAGAAGGCGCGCGCCGCGGGCATCCATCTGATCCTCGCCACCCAGCGGCCGTCCGTCGACGTCATCACCGGGCTCATCAAGGCCAACTTCCCCGCTCGCATCTCGTTCCAGGTGACCTCCCGCATCGACTCGCGGACGATCCTCGACGCCAGCGGGGCGGAGCGCCTCCTCGGCGAGGGCGACCTGCTGTTCCTTCCGCCCGGCACGGCCCGCGTCCAGCGGCTGCACGGCGCCTTCGTCTCCGACACCGACGTTCACCGGGTGGTCGACTTCATCAAGCCGCAGGAGCAGCCGCGCTACCAGATGGAGCTCCTCGAGAGCGAGGACGAGGGCGAGGACGGCGAGGAGGAGGACCTCGCGGACGAGATGTACGACCTCGCCGTGCGCCTCGTGACCGAGCACCGGCAGGCGTCGATCTCGTGGCTCCAGCGGCGGCTGCGCGTCGGCTACAATCGCGCCGCGCGCATGGTCGAGCGCATGGAGCGCGAGGGTGTCGTGTCGGCGGCCTCGGGTGCCCGGCCGCGCGAGGTGATCGCGCGGCGTCTCGAGGACTGACCGCGCCGCCGCTCTACACGCGCGCATTCTGGGTCGCCTGCGCCATGCACCTCGCCGGGGGCATGAGCCTCGCGATGTTCCTCCTCTTCCCGCTCTACGTCCGCGGCCTCGGCGGCAGCGACCTGACGAGTGGTCTTCTCCTCGGCGTCGGCGAGGCGGCCAGCGTTGCGGCGCGCCCGTTCGTCGGCCTCGCGCTCGACCGCTTCGGACGGCGTCGCGTCCTGCTCTGGGCGAACGGCCTGAATGCGGCCTCGTTCCTGCCGTTCCTGACATTCGGTCGCATCGGCCCGGGGCTGGTCGCCGCGACGATCGTGCACTGCGTGCTCTGGGGCGCGCTCTTCGCCAGCTACTTCACGTATGCCGCGGATCTCGTCCCGGCGGGGCGTCGCGCCGAAGGGATCGCCGTCTTCGGCTCGGCCGGCATGCTCACCAACGGCGTCGGGCCGTCGCTCGGCGAGGTGGTGATCGCCCATGCGGGGTTCGCCGCGTTCTTCCTCACCGCGGTGGCCTTCGCGCTCGTGGCGTTCGCGCTGACCTTCGCCATCCGCGTACCGCGGGCGGTCTCCACCGCGGGATCGAGGGAAGGGTGGCGCGCCGTCGCGGGCGGCGGTCTCGCCCCCGTGTTGCTCGCCACCGTGGTGTTCGGGATGGGCGTCAATGCCGCGTTCTTCTTCGTGGCGCCGTTCACGCGCGATCTCGGGCTTGCGCGCGCGGCGCCATTCTTCGGCACGTACGCCACGACGTCGATCGTGCTCCGCCTGATCGGCCGCCGCCTGCTCGACCGTCTCGGTCCGCACCGCGTCGCCATCCCGGCCTTCGCGTGCATAGGCGCCGGGCTCGGGTTCCTGTGCCTGCTCCCGCGCCCCGGCATCCTCGTCCTCGCGGGCATCGTCTGCGGCGCCGGCCACGGGTCGCTCTTCCCGGTGCTCAACGCGCTCGCCATCGAGCGCGCCCCGGCGCGCCTGGCCGGCACGGCGGTGAGCCTCCTCACCGCGGCGTCCGATCTCGGCGTCGTGCTCGGGACGCCGCTGTGCGGTGCGCTCGCCGAGACGCTCGGCTATCGGGCGATGTTCGCCCTCGTCGCCACCGCGACGCTCAGCGGCCTCGCGGTGATGGCCGTCGACCGCGCGATTGCACCTCGACCAGCGGAAGGATAGGCGGGCGGTCTATGCGATGGGTCGTCTGCCTGGTGCTCGCCGCCGCCGTCGTGGCGCCGGCCCGCGCCGACGAGCTGGCCGACGCGCTCCGCACCCTCCAGCAGCGCTACGAATCGACGCGCACGCTGGTCGCGAAATTCCGCCAGGAGGTCGAGTCCCCGACCATGGCGGGCAAGCTCACGTCGAACGGGACGGTCAGCTTCGAGAAGCCGAACCGGATGCGCTGGGACTACGCCGCGCCCGACCGGCAGACGATCGTGAGCGACGGCGAGACGCTCTGGATCTACCAGCCGGAAGAGAAGCAGGTGCTGAAGGCGCCGCTCCGCGAGGCCTTC
This sequence comes from Deltaproteobacteria bacterium, assembly GCA_005879585.1. Classification (GTDB taxonomy): domain Bacteria; phylum Desulfobacterota; class Binatia; order DP-6; family DP-6; genus DP-3. Next base: position 24,850 of record VBKG01000300.1, read on the forward strand.
CAGGCGACGACGCCGGTCACGTTTCTCGGGGGGCTCGGGCACGTCGACCGCGATTTCACGCCGACGCTCGAGTCGAGCGCCGACGACCGCTGGGTGCTGAAGCTCGTGCCGCGCGAGGAGCGGGGCGTCGGTACGCTGGTGCTCGTCGTGCGGAAGGGCGACGCCTCGATCGAAGAGGCGCGCATCAGCGATCCGCTCGGCACGACGACGCACCTCGCCCTCAGCGAGGAACGGCGGAACGTGTCGCTCGGGGCCGACCTCTTCCATTTCACGCCGCCGCCGGGGGTTGACGTGGTCCGTCCCCCCACCTATTGACGCGCGCCCATGCCGTCCTTCGACGTCGTCTGTCGCGTCGACCTGCAGGAGGTCGACAACGCCATCAACCAGACCCTCCGCGAGCTCGGGCAGCGCTTCGACTTCAAGGGTACGCAGACCGAGGTCCGCCGCGAGGAGAACGCGCTCCACCTCCACTCCGCGGACGACTTCAAGGTGCGCGCCGTCAGTGAGATCCTGCGCGAGAAGCTCGCGCGCCGGCAGGTGCCGCTGAAGGCGGTGCAGGAGGGTCCCATCGAGCCCGGTCCGGCCGGTACGGCGAAGCAGAAGCTCGACCTCCAGCAAGGCATCCCGGTCGAGAAGGCGCGCGAGATCGTGAAGCTCGTGAAGGAGATGAAGACGAGGGTGCAGGTCGCCATCCAGGGCGATCAGGTGCGGGTCAGCGGCAAGAAGCGCGACGATCTCCAGGCGGTGATCCAGCGGCTCCGGGGCGAGGACCTCGGCATCGCGATGCAGGTCGTGAACTTCCGCGACTGACGATGACGCCGCGCCGCGTGCACCTCGTGACCCTCGGCTGTCCGAAGAACCAGGTGGACAGCGAGGTCATGCTCGGCGTGCTGGCGCGCCGCGGCCACGAGATGGTGCTCGACCCCGACGCCGCCGACGTGCTCGTCGTCAACACCTGCGCCTTCATCGGGCCCGCCAAGGAGGAGTCGATCGACGCGATCCTCGACCTCGCCGCCGTGAAGGCGGCGCGGCCCGGGCGGCGGCTCGTCGTGACCGGCTGCCTCGCGCAGCGCTACGCCGACGACCTGCAGCAGGCGCTGCCCGAGGTCGACGTGTTCGTTGGCACCGGAGACCTCCTCCGGATCGCCGACGCGGTCGAGGCGCCGCTCGCGGACGCGCCCGTCGTCTACCGCGGCGCGCAGCACGTGCTGCCCCCGCACGGCGTGGCGGCCCGCGTCCGGACGGGCGCCTGGTGGACGGCCTATCTCAAGGTCTCGGAAGGCTGCGACCACGCCTGCAGCTTCTGCATCATCCCGAAGATCCGTGGCCGGCACGAGAGCCGTTCGATCGACGACCTCGTTGCCGAGGCCGCGAGCCTCGCGGCGGAGGGTGCGGTCGAGCTCTCCCTGATCGCGCAGGACCTGACCGCCTACGGGCGCGACCTGCCGGGCGACGCCTCGCTCGCCCGGCTGCTCCGGGCTCTCGCCGTCCGCGTGCCCGACGTCCGCTGGCTCCGGCTGCTCTACGCGTACCCGGCGTCGGTCACCGACGAGCTGCTCGAGGTCATGGCCGACGAACCGGCCGTCTGCCCCTACCTCGACATGCCGCTCCAGCACATCTCGGACCGGATGTTGCGCGCCATGCGCCGCGAGCGCAGCGGTGTGGCGATCCGTCGGCTGATCGCCCGGATCCGACGTGCCGTTCCGGAGATCGCGCTGCGCACGTCCTTCATCGTCGGCTTCCCCGGCGAGACGGATGCCGACGTGCGCGAGCTCTGTGACTTCCTCGAGGAGGCCGAGTTCGACCACGTCGGCGTGTTCCGCTACTCGCAGGAGGAGAACACGCCGGCCGCCGCGTTCCCGGAGCAGCTGTCGGAGGCGGTGAAGGCCGAGCGCTGGGAGCGCGTCATGGCGGCGCAGGCACACATCGCGTCGCGGCGTGCAGCCGCGCATCGCGGGCGGACCGTGGAGGTCCTCGTCGAGGGCCGGGACGCGCGCGGTCGGCTGATCGGCAGAACGCGCGGACAGGCGCCGGAGATCGACGGGCGCACGTACCTCCACGGCCGTGCTGCGGCCGGCGATCTCGTACAGGCGCGCATCGTCGGAACAGAAACGTACGATCTCGTCGGCGACATCGTCGCATCGCACGCGCACGTCGCCGTTTGACACGCCACCGGCGACACTTTAGAGTGCCGCGCCTTTCCGGGAGGCATCCTCATGCGTAAGGCATTCCTCAAGAAAGCCCGCGAGACATTGCAGGAGATGCGCGAGCAGCTCCTGCGCAACGTCCAGGCCGAGCTGCACGAAGGACGCGAGCAGAGCAAGGACGAGGGCATGGACACCTACGACCTCGCGAGCGATGCGCGCGACCGCGAGATCAACTTCATCCTCACCGATCGCGAGCGCGAGAAGCTCCAGGCGATCGACGAGGCGCTCGCCCGGGTGGGAGAGGGCAGCTACGGGGCCTGCGAGAGCTGCGAGTCCGACATCGCCGAGGGCCGGCTGGAAGCCCTGCCGTTCACCCGTCTCTGTATCAACTGCCAGGCCGAGCGCGAGAAGGAAGCGCGGATGAACAAGCGGTTCGAAGAGGACCGCACCTACCGTCGTCTCACGACCGGCGACACCGACGAAGAGACGTCGTAGCTCACGGCAGGAACGGGCGGCGCCGCGCCACGAACACGAGCCACATGACGGCGAGGCCGATGCCGACCGTCAGCACGGCGCGGGTGGTGTCGAAGCCGTGCACCCGCTCCAGCCCCACGACGGTCAGATACACGCCGTAGACGACGGCCAGGACGCCGATCCAGGGCAACCACGCGAGCACCGTCGGCGCCGCCGCATAGGCCACGACCCGGAACGTCGCCTCGAAGCCCGCTCGCCCGCTGAACAGGTGCTGGGCGATCAGCACGAATAGCGCCGCGGACACGAAGGCGCCGAGGACCTGGAACAGGACGATCCGCACGAAGCCGCCGAGGCCCCAGCCGAAGACCAGGTGCCCGGCCGCGTTGATGACGGCCGACACGCCGAGGAACGCGAGCGGCGCCTGCAGGCCCCCCACCTCGGGCATGTCCGCGAAGAACCCGCGCGGGTCCGTCATCACGCGCTTCCACGTGTTCGGGAAGCCTTCGAGCGCCGTGGCGCCGTCGAATTCGCGTGTCGACATGGTAGAGGCTTATAGGCGGCGGCCCCGGGGCACGTCCACCGTGGGCCTGGCGCCGTGACCCTGTCGCAACTTCGGCGCGACGCGCTCGACTGCTTCGCTGCCGCGGTCGACGCCGTGGAGCCGCGGCGGCTGGTCGCGGCGTGGCTCCGCCGCGTGGACGACACGGTCCGTCTCGGCGCCGGCGTGGGGGCGTGCCACGCCGGGCCGGTGCTCGTCGTCGGAGCGGGGAAGGCGGCGCGGAGCATGGCGGAGGCGGTGGCGCAGGTCGTCGGCTCCGCGCTGCGCGGGGGGGTCATCGTCGTGCCGCGTGGGCTCGACGTGGCGCCGATCGGCGCGATCACCGTCGAAGCGGGGGGACATCCCGTGCCCGATGCGGCCGGGGAGGCGGCGACGCGACAGCTCCTCGACGCGGTCGCCGCGGCCGACCCGACGACGCTCGTCCTCGTCGTGCTCTCGGGCGGCGCTTCCGCGCTCCTCGTCGCGCCCGCGCAGGGGGTCGAGCTGCGGGACAAGCAGGACGTCACGCGCCGGCTGCTTCTCGCGGGCGCGGACATCGCGGCGCTCAACACGGTGCGGAAGCACTGCTCGCGGGTGAAGGGCGGCGGCCTCCTGCGCGCCGCCGCCGAGACCGCCGGCGTCTGGACGCTCGTCCTGTCCGACGTGATCGGCGATGCCCCCGACGTCATCGGATCGGGGCCGACGGTGGGCGACCCGAGCACGTTCACCGATGCCGCCGCGGCGCTCGGCCGCTTCCTCGCGCCCGACGACGTGCCGCTCGCGGTCCGCCGTCACGTCGAGCGCGGCGTCGCGGGTCGCGTGCCCGAAACGCTGAAGGCCGGCGACCCGCTGCTCTCGAAGGCGCGGACCGTCGTGGTGGGCCGGAACCGCGACGCGGTCGCGGCGGCGGCCACCGCCGCGAAGGCGCGCGGCTACGACACCTCGGTCGTCGCCGACCCACTCCATGGTGACGCGGCGAGTGCCGGCCGAGCAGTCGCGGGGGCGCTCGCGGCGTCGCGGCGCGATCGGCCCGTCGCCGTCGTCGGCGGCGGCGAGACGACGGTGCGCGTCGTCGGCGACGGCCGCGGCGGCCGATGCCAGCACCTCGCGCTCACGGCGGCGACGCTGCTGGCAGGCACACCGGCCGTGCTTCTTGCCGCCGGCACCGACGGCATCGACGGGCCGACCGACGCCGCCGGAGCCTGCGTCGACGGCGAGACGACGGCGCGAGCGCGCGCGCTCGGCTTCGACGCCGCCGCGGCGCTCGCCCGGACGGACAGCCATCCGCTGCTCGACGCCACCGGCGACCTCGTGCGGACCGGACTCACGGGGACGAACGTCGCCGACGTGGTGGTCGCGCTGCGTGCCGCGTGCTAAATGGCCGCGGAATGCGGGGTCGCGGGGGGAACGTTTCGGAGGTCTTCGTCTCGTTCCAGGGTGAAGGGGTGCACGCCGGACGGCGGCATCTGTTCGTCCGTCTGGGCGGGTGCCCCCTCCGGTGCCGCTACTGCGACACCCCGGAGAGCCTCGTCCCGACCGCGCAGTGCCGGATCCTCGGTCCGGACGGGGAACGCCGCCGGCCGAACCCCATGACCGCCGCGGAGCTGGAGTCCGAGGTCCGGGCCCTCGTCGCTGTCGCGCCGCCGCTCGCGGCACTCGCCGTGACCGGCGGCGAGCCACTCGCCCAGACCGACTTCGTCGCCGCGTGGCTCGAGCTGCGGCGCGACCGGCTGCCGGTCCTCCTGGAGACGGCGGGTATTTTGCCGGGACGGCTCGCGCGTCTCCTGTCACACGTCGCGATCGTGAGCCTCGATTTCAAGTGCCCGAGCAACACCGGCGAGCGCGCGCGCTGGGACGAGCACCAGGCGTGCCTCGAGGCCGCAGTGGCCGCCCGGCGCGACGTATACGTCAAGATGCCCGTCGACGAGGCGACCGCAAGCGACGAGGTGGAGCGCGGGGCGGCGCTGGTCGCCGGGGTCGACCCGGCCGTCCCGCTCTTCCTCACCCCGCTCACGGCGCCCGAGGGAACGGAGCTGACGATCACGCCGGCGACGCTCGAGCGTCTCCACGCGGTCGCGAGCCGGCGCCATCCCGACGTGCGGGTGATGCCCCAGCTGCACAAGGTGCTCGGCATCCTGTGAGCGCGCGTCGGCGGCCGGCCGAGCCCCAGCCGGTGACGCTCATCCCGGGAGACGGCATCGGCCCCGAGGTGATCGCCGCCGCGGCGCGCGTGATGGAGGCGGCGGGCGGGCGGTTCCGCTGGGACGTCCAGAAGGCCGGCAAGGCGGCGTTCGACGAGTGCGGCACGCCGATCCCGGACGCGCTCATCCGCTCGATCCGGCGGAATCGGGTCGGGTTCAAGGGACCGCTCGAGACGCAGGTCGGCCGCGTCGGCTACCGCAGTGTGAACGTCGCGTTGCGGAAGACCTTCGACCTCTACGCCAACGTGCGTCCGATCCGGACGCTCCCCGGCGTGCGGTCGCCGTTCTCGGGCGTCGATCTGATCGTCGTCCGCGAGAACACCGAGGACGTCTACTCCGGCATCGAGCACCAGATCGCGCCGGGCGTCGTCGAGAGCGTCAAGGTCATCACCGCCCGGGCCTCGCGGCGGATTGCGCGCTATGCGTTCGAGCTCGCCGGGCGCGAGCGTCGCCGGCGCGTGACCTCGATCCACAAGGCGAACATCATGAAGCTCTCCGACGGGCTCTTTCTCGCCTGCGCGCGCCAGGTCGCGAAGCGCCATGCGCGCATCAAGTACGACGAGCTCATCGTGGACAACGCGTGCATGCAGCTCGTCCTCCGGCCCCAGGAGTTCGACGTGCTCCTGCTCGAGAACCTCTACGGCGACATCGTGTCGGACCTGTGTGCCGGTCTCGTCGGCGGGCTCGGGCTCGTGCCGGGTGCCAACATCGGCAACCGCGTCGCGATCTTCGAGGCGGTGCACGGGACCGCGCCGGACATCGCCGGGAAGGGCGTCGCCAACCCGCTGGCCGCGATCTTCTCGGGCGTCATGCTGCTCCGCCACGTCGGCCAGCCCGCTGCCGCCGACCGCCTCGAGCGCGCGGCCCTTCGCCTGCTCGCCGAACGTCGGACCCGCACGCGCGACCTCGGGGGGACGGCGACCACTGCGCAGGTGACCGAGCGGCTGGAGGCGCTTCTTTCCCGCTGACGCGCCGTGACATCGAATTCGTCGGTGGGTAGAATCGGCGCGTGATCCCGCGCAGCGCGGCGCTCGGCCGCCTCGGCGCCGAGACGTTCGACCTCCTCGTGATCGGCGGCGGCATCAACGGCGCGGGCATCGCGCGCGACGCCGCCATGCGGGGCCTCGCGACGGCGCTCGTCGAGCACGCGGACTTCGCCTCGGGGACGTCGAGTCGCTCCTCGAAGCTCATCCACGGCGGATTCCGCTATCTCGAGCACGGCGAGGTGCGGCTCGTTCTCGAAGGGGTTCGCGAGCGTGGCCGCCTGCGGCGGCTCGCCCCGCACCTCGTGCAGCCCCAGGAGTTCGTCTTCCCCGTGTACGCCGGCGCCCCGGTCGGCCTGCTGAAGCTCGCCGCCGGGCTGTGGGCCTACGACCTGCTCGCCGGCCTCCGAAACGTTCAGCGCCATCGTATGCTCTCGGCCCGCGCGACGCGCGCCGCGGAGCCGGCGCTGCGCACCGCCGGGCTGCGCGGGGCGGGGCGCTACTGGGACTGCCGTACCGACGACGCGCGCCTCGTCCTCGAGACCATCCTTGCCGCGGTCGACGCGGGAGCGGTCGCCATCTCGTACGCGCGCGTGACGGCGTTCGTGAAGGAGGCGGGGCGCATCATCGGCGCGCGCGTCGCCGACCGCCTCGGCGGCGGCGAGACGACCGTGCGGGCGCGCGTCGTCGTCAATGCGACGGGGCCGTGGGTCGACGCGGTCGTGGACCTCGATGCGCCGGTGCCGCCGCGGCTCCGCCTGACGAAGGGCGTGCACGTCCTCGTCCCCCGCGCGCGGGTCGGCAACCGCGCCGCGGTGGTGCTCCATGCCGTGCAGGACGGTCGCGTGATGTTCGTCATCCCGTGGGGCGCCCAGACGCTCGTCGGCACGACGGATACCGACCACGACGGCGGCCCCGACGTGCCGCCCACCGTGGAGGCGGCCGACGTGCGCTATCTCCTGGATACGGTGAACCACTATTTCCCGGATGCGTGTCTGACGGCGGCGGACGTCATCGGCTCGTACGCCGGCCTCCGGCCGCTCATCGCGCCGGCGCCGGGGGCCGGGCTCGCGCCCTCGAGCGTGTCGCGCGAGGAGGAGATCTTTACGTCGGCATCGGGGCTCGTCTCGATCGCGGGAGGCAAGCTCACGACGTATCGCCTCGTGGCGGCGACGGTGGTCGAGCGCGTCGTCGACGTGCTGCGCCGCGGCGGCGACCGGAGGCGTTTCCGGCCGTCGCGGACGGGCAGCGTGCCGCTGCCCGGTGGCTCGACGCCGCCCGACACCGTCGCACGGGCTCTCGTGTCCCGTGACGGCCACGGGCTCGCGGCCCCGGTGATCGATCACCTCGCCAACCGCTACGGCAGCCGCCTCGCCGAGATCCTCGAGCTCGTCGCCGCCGATCGAAGCCTCGGTGACCCGATCATCCCGTCGCTTCCCGATCTGCGCGCCGAGGTGGTCGAGGCCGTCGAGCGCGAAGGTGCGTTGACCCTCGAGGACGTGCTCCGCCGCCGCACGCAGATCGCGCTCCGCGACGAAGCGGCGAGCGCCGCGGCGGCCGGGCAGGTGGCGGCGCTCATGGCCGGGCCGCTCGGCTGGACGCCGGAGACCGTCCGCGCGGCCGCCGAACGGTACGTCGCGGCGGTGGAGGAGGCGCGCCGGCGGTGGCGCTGAAGCCGCCGCGTCGCGTCGCCCGGCCTCGACCCCGGCTGAACGTCGCCCGCGAGCGGCTGGAAGACCGGCGCGCGCGTGCCAGGCAGATCGCACGCGCGCTCGGCCGCGCCTATCCCGACGCCTGGTGCGCGCTCCGCCACGAGAATCCATGGCAGCTGCTCGTCGCCACCATCCTGTCGGCGCAGTGCACCGATGCGATGGTGAACCAGGTGACACCGCGGCTGTTCGACGACTATCCCGGCCCACGAGAACTGAGCGCCGCAGCGACGAACGCCATCGAAGCGATCATCAGGCCGACGGGATTCTTCCGTCAGAAGACGAAGGCGCTCCAGGGCGTCGCCCGGTCGCTCGTCGAGCACCACGACGGCCGTGTCCCGCAGACGATGGACGAGCTCCGCGCGCTCCCGGGCGTGGGACGGAAGACCGCGAACGTCGTGCTCGGGACCGCCTTCGACAAGCCGGCGATCTTCGTGGACACCCACGTGCGCCGGCTTTCCGGTCGCCTCGGTCTCACCACCAAGGACGACCCCGACAAGATCGAGCTCGACCTGCAGGCATTGCTGCCGCCGAAGGAGTGGACGCGGTTCGCCCACCGCCTGATCCACCACGGCCGCCAGATCTGCGTCGCCCGCCGGCCGCGCTGCAGTGTGTGCCCGCTGGCCGCGTGGTGCCCGCGCATCGGCGCCTGATCGACCCGAGACCTTGTCTCGGGTCGGCCGGACCCGAGCATGTGGCGCGGTTCTCGAGGCCGACGGCGTGCCGCGGCCGGCAAAGCCGGCGCGGCAGACTTTCCGGAAGTGCGACCGGATGAACGATCATCCGCGCGCGCGCAAGCGGATTACCGTGAGGCTCTGGCGTTCCTAGGTTTGCCGCGCCGGCTTTGCCGGCCGCGGCACGGCGCTCGCGCGACGTACCGCCGCCACACACTCGCTTCCGAGACCCGACCCGAGACGAAGTCTCGGGTCGGGATCCTAGACGGCCACGCCGACCAGGTGGCCGACGACGAGACCGACGGCGCAGGCGAGCACGCCGAGCCCGGCGAGCTCGAGGCTCGCGGTCAGCGGGTTTTCCTTGGTGAGCCACGTCTTGGCGGCGCCGATGACGAGCAGCGTCGCGACGGCCAGTGACGCTGCCATCGCGAGCGTCGGCTGCGGCGCGTGATGGAAGAAGTACGGCACGAGCGTCAGCAGCGCGCCGGCGAGGTACGAGAAGCCCGTGATCGCAGCGATCTGCACGGGCGGGTCGAACGTCTCCTCCGCGAGTCCGAGCTCCTCCCGCGACATGAACCGCAGCCACAGCTCGGGATTGGAGGTGACGCGTCGGACGATCACGTCGATCTCCTCCGGAGCGAAGCCGAGCTTGCCGTAGATCTCGCGGATCTCCTCGCGCTCGTGGTCGGGCATGTTCTCGATCTCCCATGCCTCGCGCGCGATCTCGGCCTCGAAGAACCGGCGTTGCGACTTGGAGGACACGTAGGCGCCCATTCCCATGGCGAGCGCGCCGGCGAAGGCCGCCGCCAGACCACCGAGCGCGATCGTGCGGACGTCGCCCATGCTGGCGGTCACGCCGGCGAGGAAGCCGATCGTCGAGATCACGCCGTCGTTCAGGCCGAAGATCACCTCGCGGATGAGCCGTCCGTGCGGCGTGTGCCACGCCTCCTTGTGGAAGCGCTTGAGCGGCTCCGCGAGGCGGGCGACGGGCGTCGACACCGGCCCGCGTTGGGGTTGCGGCGGGGATGCCATTTTGTGACTGCAACGCGCCGAGCGAAAAAAGAAGAACATCTTTTATACGGCGCAACCCCGCGCCCGTAAAGGCGTTTTGCGCGCCGAATCCAATTTTCAGCTTGACAAACGCCACCCCGACCGATAGTTTGCACCGGCATTTTGGGTGGAATTCCGGTGGGTTAGGGAGGCTGGTGGAGATGGCCGTTTACACCGAGCTCGGGACGCGAGAGCTCGCCGAAATCGTCGACGACTACGGACTGGCGAAGCTCCTCGCCGCGAGCGGCATCGCCGCGGGGTCGGTCAACACGTCGTATCTGCTCGAGACCGCGCGCGGGAAGCATCTCCTGCGCATCGACGAGGTGAAGAGCGAGCTCGAGGTGAAGCGCGAGCTCGACCTGCTGCTCTTCCTCCGCAAGCACGGCTTCCCGTGCCCGCAGCCGATCGCCGACCGCAAGGGCCGGCACCACCGCGAGATGCACGGCAAGTGTCTCACGCTCTACCGCTACGTCGACGGCCACACCGTCGCCCCCACGCGGCTCACCGCCGCGCAGATCGAGAACGTCGGCCGCGTGCTCGCCGATCTCCACACGATCGGCAAGAGCTACAAGAAGGGCATCGACAACCGCTTCAGCTACGACCGCGTCGCGGATCTGTACGCGCAGGTGCGGGACCGCCTGCCGACGTACTTCAAGCGCATCGTCCGCACGCTCGACGACGAGGTCGATTACCTCCAGGGATATCTCGAGAACAAATTACCGAAGGGCGTCATTCACGGCGATCTCTTCGACGACAACGTCATCTTCAAGGGCGACAAGGTCGTCGCCATGCTCGATTTCGAGGCGGCGTGCCGCGGCAAGTTCGTCTTCGACCTCGCCACCGCGGTGAACGCGCTCTGCTTCGACGGTGAGAGCTACCAGCTGAAGCGGTTCGAGGCACTGATCGCGGGCTACGAGTCGCTGCGGGCACTGTCGCTCGCCGAATGGGACGCCTTCCCCAACGAGCTGCGCTTCTCCGCCCTCCGCTTCACGATCACCCGTCTCCACGATTTCTTCCTGAATCCAGTCGACGCGCGTGCACGCGTGAACAAGGACTTCCGGGAATTCTACGAGCGGCTAAGGATCTTGCGGCGGGAGCGCGACGGGGCCATGGAAGGGCTGCTCATGGCCATGGCCACCGGATACGACTACCGCAAGTACCAGAAGGTGAAGGCGCTCGAGAAGAAGGGCTCGCACTAGGCAAACGCGAGCGCCCCGGCCGCGTCCGGCGCGCGATGAAGATCACCGACATCCTCGCCCGCGGCGGGCCCTGCATCTCGTTCGAGTTCTTTCCCCCGAGGACGCCCGACGGCGAAGCCACCCTGCTGCGCACCATCGAGGCGCTGAAGCCCCTCGGACCGGGCTTCGTCTCGGTGACCCGTACGGGGGCCAAGCCGCGCGAGGCACCCGTCGAGCTCGTGATGCGCATCCGCGCGCTCGGCATCGAGGCGGCTGCCCACGTCACGTGCATCGAGGCGAGTCGCGAGGAGCTCGCGGCGCACTACGACCTGATCGCCGCGCGAGCCATCGACAACGTCGTGGCGATCCGCGGCGATCGGCCGAGCGATCCGGGGTTTCGCCCGCCGGCGGACGGTTTTGCGTACGCCGCCGACATGATCCGTTTCGTCCGGAGCCGCGGCCACGCGCTCTGCCTGATCGGTGGCGGGCACCCCGAAGGTCACCCGGAATGCCGGGACCTCCGCCGCAACATCGAGCATCTCAAGATGAAGGTCGACGCCGGGCTCGACGCCGTGATCACCCAGCTCTTCTACGACAACGCCGACTACTTCACCTTCGTCGAGCGGGCGCGGCGGGCCGGCGTCGGCGTGCCGCTCATTCCCGGCATCATGCCGATCACGAACGTGCCGCAGATCGAACGGATCACCGCGCTCAGCGGCAACCAGATTCCGGCGGCGCTCCGCGCGGCGCTCGAGCGCGTGCGGGACGACGAGGACGCCGCGCTCGCGATCGGCGTCGAGTGGGCGACGCGCCAGTGCGCCGAGCTCCTCCGCGCCGGCGCGCAGGGAATCCACTTCTACACGCTCAACAAGTCGCCGGCGACGCGGGCGATCTTCGAGAACCTCCGGAGCGAAGGGCTGGTCGGCGCGGCGCCCGCGCACCTTGCCACGTCGGCGCCCATCCGTTAGACGCCGGAGAGATGCGCGAGGACCTCGAAGCGCACGTGCGCGCCCTGTTGCGCGCGCTCGATCCCGATCCCCAGCGGGAAGGCCTCGAGCGGACCCCGACGCGCGTCGTCCGCGCGCTCGAGTTCCTCACGCAGGGATACGGCGTCGATCCGAAGCAGGTCATCAACGGGGCCCTGTTCGTCGAGGAATATTCGGAGATGATCGTGCTCAAGGACATCGACTTCTACTCGATGTGCGAGCACCACGTGCTGCCGTTCTTCGGCAAAGCCCACGTCGCCTATCTGCCGCAGCATCGCATCATCGGCATCAGCAAGATCGCGCGTCTCGTCGAGGTCTTCGCGCGGCGGCTGCAGGTGCAGGAGCGCATGACGACGCAGGTGGCGACCACGATCATGGAGGTGCTCGATCCGCTCGGCGTCGGCGTCGTGCTGGAGGCCGAGCACCTCTGCATGCGCATGCGCGGCGTCGAGAAGCAGAACTCCTCCGTCGTGACCAGCGCGATGCTCGGCACGTTCCGCACGCATCAGGCGACGCGCGAGGAGTTCATGACGCTCATCGGGCGGCGGTGAGCCGCGCGCGGCTCGCCGCGCACGCTCTTCGCTTGCTCGGTCCCGTCGCGGGCCCCGTCGCGGTGACGGCCCCGCGGCGCCTCCGCGCCCATCTCGCGTCGCGTCTGGTCGCCGCGCGGGACGGTGACGTGCCGGTGGCGGCCCTCGTCGCCTTCCTCGGCAGCCGGGCGCGGCCGGCGGCGCGGCAGGCGCTGCTCGCCGCCGTGCGCGACCGGCTACCGGCGTCGGCCCCGGTGGTGCTCCTGGACCACGGCCAGCCACGTGCCCTGTGGCGACGCGTGGTCGGCGCGGCGGTTCTAGCGCTCCGCGGGCTCGGGCCGGCGCGCGCCCGGTATCCAGCGGCCCGCGAGCTCGCCGCGCTCGGCTTCGCGGTCGAGCGGATGTGTCTCGCGTGCGGCGAGCGCGTGCAGATCGTCCTTGCCCGGCGACGCCCGCCCTCTTGACGCGCCGGCGGATGTTTCAGCACTGTGGCGGCCGCCATGAGCTGGAATCTCGGTGACATCTTCGACACGCTCGGCGCCGCCGTCCCCGGCGAGAGCGCGGCGCTCCTCCACGGCGATCACGCCGTCAGCTGGGCCGCCTTCACGCGACGGACGAACAATCTCGCCGCCGCGCTGCGCACCGGCGGCGTGCAGGCCGGCGACAAGGTCGCCCTCTACCTCCGGAACCGCCCCGAGTACCTCGAGACCACGGTCGCCTGCTTCAAGGCCCGCCTGGTCCACGTGAACGTCAACTTCCGCTACCAGGCCGACGAGCTGCAGTACATCATCGACAACGCGGACGCCAAGGTCCTCGTGTTCGCGGGCGAATTCGCGGAAGGGCTGGCAGCGCTGCGTGGGCGTTTGCCGAAGGTCGCGCGCTGGATCCAGGTGGACGATGGCACCCCGCTCGCGCCGTTCGCCGAGCGGTATGAGCCGCTCGCCGCGGAGGGCGAAGGCGCGCCGCTCGACATCGAACGCTCGCCCGACGACCTCTTCTTCCTTTACACCGGCGGCACCACGGGCATGCCGAAGGGCGTCATGTGGCGCTCCGAGGACCTCTGGCACGCGATCGGCGGCGGCGGGAACCCGGTGCTCGGAGAGCCGCCCGTCGGGTCACTCGAGGAGCTCGACGCACGCGTGCGCGCGCGCGGGCCCGGCCTTCGCCACCTGCCCGCCTGTCCACTCATGCACGGCACCGGCCTCTTCACGGCGTTCATCACGCTCACCGCCGGCGGCTCGATCGTCACGCTGCCCGGCGTGAACTTCGACGCGGACGAGCTCTGGGCGACCATCGGCCGGCACGCCGTCAACACGATCGCGATCGTGGGCGACGCGTTTGCCAAGCCGATGCTGCGTGCGCTCGACGCCCGGCGCGACGCGTACCGGCTCGACACGCTCATCTCGATCATCTCCTCGGGCGTCATGTGGTCCCCCGAGGTGAAGCGCGCGCTGCTGGCGCATCACCCGAACATGATCTGCTACGACTCTTTCGGCTCCTCGGAGGCCGTCGGCTTCGGCGCCTCGATCACGACCGCATCGGGCGAGTCGCGGACCGGCCGTTTCCAGCTCGGCGACAAGGTGAAGGTGTTCACCGAGGACGGCCGTGAGGTGCAGCCCGGAAGCGATCTGCCGGGATTCGTGGCGCACGGCGGGCCCATCCCGCTCGGCTACTACAAGGATGCGGAGAAGACCGCGCGGACGTTTCGCGTGATCGACGGCATCCGCTACGTGATTCCCGGCGACTGGTGCCGCGTGGAAGCGGACGGCACGCTGACGCTCCTCGGGCGCGGCAGCGTGTGCATCAACACCGGCGGCGAGAAGGTCTATCCGGAGGAGGTCGAGGAGGTCCTGAAGACCCATCCCGCGGTGTACGACGCGGTCGTCGTCGGCATCCCGGACGAGAAGTGGGGTCAGGCGGTGATCGGCGTGGTCGAGCTGAACGCCGCCGGCCGGGCGTCGGAGGACGAGCTCCGGCGCCACGTGCGCGAGCGCCTCGCCGGCTTCAAGACGCCGAAGCGCGTCCTCGTCGTCGAGTCGATCGGGCGTGCGGCCAACGGCAAGGCCGACTACGCCGCGCTGGCGCGGCTCGCCGAGCGGCGCGTCGCGGGCGCGGCGGCGTAGAAGAGCTCAGAACCGCGCGAACCAGGGGACGGAGGGGCGGCCCTTCCGCTCCACCACGACCTGGTAGTGCGAGAGCAGGCGCCCCTGCGCGCGTCGCCATTGCGCGACGGCGATCGCGTAGTCGATCTTCGCCTGCACTTCGGCGGCGCGGGCGGTCGTGAGCCGCGTCTGGAAGTCGAGGAGGTCCTTCGTCGTCGCCATGCCCACCTCATGGCGCTTCTCTTGGTTGCGCAGGTTCTCCTCGGCGAGCTCGCGCGCGACGCGGGTCGTGTCGATCCGCTGGCGGGCGGACGTGAGGTTGGCCGTGCTCTGCCGGACCTCCAGCGTCACCGTCGACAGCGTCTCGCGGTGGTTCAGCTCGGCCTCCGTGCGCGCGATCCGGCTCTGCGTGATCTCGCTGCGCGCGAGCGCGTTCGACAGAGGTACCTGGAACTGCAAGCCGACCGAGTACGTTCGGAAGTCGTTGGATGTGAGCCGCTCATACGCCTCGCTCGCCGGGCCGGCGAAGGGCGACGTGCCGAACGACACGGTGGCCGGCACCTGGCAGATAAAGCCTTCGCCCGGACCGAGCGGGATGCACCGGCCGCCGCCGAGGTCGGTCGGGCTGAAGCGGTTGACGAGCGTCGTCGTCGAGATCGGGCGGTTCGTTCCCGACAGCCCGTTGACGCCGTAGCTGCCGACGAGGTCGAGCTGGGGCAGCAGCGCGTTCGACGCGATGCGCTCGTTCAGCTGCTGGGTCCGGACACCGCGCGCCGAGGCGAGCACCTCGGGCCGCTCCTCGATCGCGACGGCGAGGTCGCGGTCGAGGTCGACGGCGACTTCCTCCGGCACCGCCTCCTCGGCGGGCTCGAGGGTCCGTGGCACGAAGGTGTCGTGCGGCCGGTAGTAGACGAGCTGCGCGAGCAGCTGGCGCGCGACCGCGAGGTCGTTATCGGCGCGGATCACCTGTTCCTCGCGGCTCTTCGCGTCCGCCTGCGCCTCGAGGACGGCGACCGGCGGCAGCAGGCCGACGCGGACCCGTGCCTCGTTCTCGTCGACGGTGCGATCCGCCAGTGCCTTGGATTCGCGCTGGACCTGGAGGTTCTCGCGCGCCCGCACGATGCTCCAGTAGCCCTCGATCACCTGCTCCACGAAGTTGGCGAGCTGCGCCTCGTACTGAAAGAGCGCCGCCTCCGCCGTCTGCTGGGCCACCCGGACGACGAGATAGGAAAAATCCCAGCCGAAGTTGCGGAGCAGCGGTTGGACGACGGAGAGGTTCAGCTGCGTCTTGTACTGCGGCCGGAGCTGCTGGAAGCGCGGATTGGCGTCGAGGCGGTCGTTCAGGAAGTCGACGGTGGCGAGCGTGCCGGTCCGGAACGTCTTGAACAGGTGAAGGTTCGCGCTCCGGTCGTCCGTGACGAGCGTGCGCGTGCCGGCGAGCGAGCTCGCATTCGGCGTGATGCTGTGGGTGCGGGTCAACTCGCCGGAGAGCGTGGGGTCGAAGCTCGACTGTGCCTGCAGGACGGCCGTCTCCTGCCGTGTCGGCTCGAGGCGCTGCGCCGCGATGCCGGGGTTGTTCTCGAGCGCGATGGCGATCGTCTCCTTGAGCGTCACCTGCTGGACCTCGTCGTCGCGTGTGATCGGCGACGGGACGCGGAGCGCGTCGCTCTCCGGCAGGCCGCGGCGCCAGGACGGCACGAGGCCGGCCCCGCGCCAGGTGGAACCGCCGACGTCGGAGGGCCCTTCGCCGGCACACGGGATCGCCGCGGCGAGCGACGACACGAGCAGGCAAGCGAAAAGGCGGCGCGACACTGCGAGTGCCGCTAACGGATAAGCGCAGACGAGTCAACGAATTGACAGCGCAGGACGGTCGTGGGCGTGCGCTGCCTTGACAACCGCGGGAGCGCGCGGCTAAACGAACGGGGACTACGATCCTTCGCACGACTGGCGTTCGCGTGGAATCGACCACGGGGGAGTGCTGATCGCGCAGCGGGCCGAACGCCTGGGCCCACGGCCGAGGGTGGGGTCCACGCAGTCGTGATCAAATCGTACCTGCTCGCGCCCGGGTTGCGGGAGCTGTTCGGCACCGCGCAGGACGTCCTCGTGCTCGCCGCCTCGGGCACGGGCGCCATGGAAGGGTCGGTCACGAACCTGCTCTCGCCCGGCGACGAGGCGATCGTCGTCAACGGCGGCAAGTTCGGCGAGCGTTGGACGAAGATCTGCCAGGGCTACGGCGTCGTCGTCCACGAGGTCGTCGTCGAGTGGGGGCGGGCGGTCGAGCCGACGGCGGTGGCGCAGGCGCTCGAGTCGCACCCGAAGGCCCGTGCGCTCTTCGTGCAGGCGAGCGAGACCTCCACCTGTGCGCTGCACCCGGTTCCCGCGCTCGCCGAGCTCACGCGACGGCGCGACGTCCTGCTCGTCGTGGACGGGATCACGGCGGTCGGCGTTCTCGACCTGCCGATGGACCGGCTCGGCATCGACGTGCTCGTCACCGGCTCGCAGAAGGCGTTGATGCTACCGCCGGGCCTCGCCTTCGCGGCACTCTCGGAACGCGCGTGGGCGGCGGTCGAACGGGCGCGGCTGCCCCGCTTCTACTTCGATTTCCGGCGGGAAAGAAAGGGCGTTGCGGAGCGCTCCACCGCCTGGACCCCTGCCATCTCGCTCGTCTACGGGCTGCGGGCCGCGCTCCAGCTGCTGCTCGAGGAGGGGCTCGCGGAGGTCTATGCGCGCCACGACCGGCTGGCGCGCGCGACGCGCGCGGCAGCCTCCGCGCTCGGGCTTCGCCTCCTCGCCCCCGAATCCCCGAGTCCGGCGGCGACGGCGATCTGTCTACCGGCGGGCTTCGATGGCAGCGCGCTCTTCCGGTACCTGCGCGACCGCATGCGGGTCACGTTCGCCGGTGGCCAGGACCGGCTGAAGGGGAAGATCATCCGGATCGCGCACCTCGGGTACGTCGACGCGTTCGACGTGGTGACCGGGGTGGCGGCGCTGGAGCTCGGGCTCCGCCACTTCGGCGCGCCGGTCGAGCTCGGGCGCGGCGTCGGTGCGGCGGAGGTGGTGCTGGCCGAGGGGTTGCCGGCGCGCTGAGATGGTGTACCGCGTCCTGCTGACCGACCCGCTCGGCCCGGAGGGACTGGAGCAGCTGCGCCAGCACCGGGAGCTCGACGTCGTCGCGCGCACCGACCTCGGGCCGCGGGAGCTGCCCGAGGCGATGCGGGGCTTCCACGCGCTCATCGTCCGGAGCCGCACCAAGGTGACCGCGGACAGCCTCGCCGGCGCCGACGCGCTCCGTGTGATCGGGCGGGCCGGCATCGGCGTCGACAACATCGACGTCGCGGCGGCCACCAAGCGCGGCGTCGTCGTCATGAACACGCCGGGCGGCAGCAACGTCACGACGGCCGAGCACGCGATCGCAATGCTCCTGTCGCTCGCCCGCAACATCCCGCAGGCCAATGCCGCCGTGAAGACGGGCACGTGGCCGCGCGAGCGCTGGATCGGCACCGAGGTCTGCAACAAGACACTCGGCGTCGTCGGCCTCGGGAACATCGGCACGATCGTGGCGGAGCGGGCGCTCGGCCTGCGCATGAAGGTGATCGCCTTCGACCCCTTCGTCACCGCTGAGGGTGCCGCGCGGCTGCGGGTGGAGCTCGTTCCGCTCGACGAGCTGTTCGCGCGCGCCGACTTCATCACCGTCCATACGCCGCTCACGCCCGAGACGCGGGGCCTCATCGGCGCTGCGACCCTCGCGCGCATGAAGCGCGGGGTCCGGCTGGTCAACTGCGCGCGCGGCGGCATCGTCGACGAAGAGGCGCTCGCCGCCGCGATCCGCTCCGGGCACGTCGCCGGCGCGGCGCTCGACGTCTTCGCCCAGGAGCCGCCGCCGTCCGGCCACCCGCTCCTCGCGCTCGAGCAGGTGATCGCGACGCCGCACCTCGGGGCGTCCACGGGCGAGGCGCAGGTGAACGTCGCCGTCGCCATCGCGCAGCAGGTGGCGGACTTCCTCTGCCGCGGCATCATCCAGAACGCCGTCAACGCCCCCTCGCTCTCGCCCGAGGTGGTCCAGGTGCTGCGACCGTACCTGCAGCTCGCCGAGAAGCTCGGCGCACTCGCCGGCCAGCTCCTCCCCGAGCCGCCGGTCGAGGTTGCGGTCGAGGTGAGCGGCGAGGCCGCCGAGCGCGAGAGCCGGGCGCTCACCACCGCCGCGCTCCGCGGTCTCCTCGCGCAGCTCCTCGACCCGAGCGTCAACTACGTGAACGCGCCCGCCTTCGCCCGCGAGCGCGGCATGAAGGTGATCGAGTCGCGGGCGACGCAGCCGAGCGACTACCTGAACGCGGTCCGCGTCCGGGTGCAGACGGCGTCGCGCACGACGACCGTCCAGGGAGCGGTGTTCGGCGCGGAGACGATCCGGCTTACCAGCATCGACGGCTTCCGCATGGAGGCGGTTCCCGAGGGACACATCCTCATGCTGCATAACCGCGACGTGCCCGGCGTCGTCGGCCGGGTGGGCACGCTCCTCGGCGAACGCGGTATCAACATCGCGGGCATCGAGCTCGGTCGCGAGCGCGTGGGCGGCATGGCGCTGTCGCTCATCCACGTCGACGAGCCGGTGCCGCCGGAGGTCTTGTCGGATTTGCGGAAGCTGCCCCAGATCGTCTCCGCCGCCGTGCTGAGTCTCTAGCCCGATGCCGGCCGCGGTGGTCACGGGCACCCAGTGGGGCGACGAGGGCAAGGGCAAGATCGTCGACCTGCTGGCGGCCGATGCCGACGTCGTCGTCCGCTTTCACGGCGGCAACAACGCCGGCCACACGCTCGTGGTCGACGGGCAGAAGACGGTCCTGAACCTCGTCCCCGCCGGCGTCCTGCACCCGGGCCGCATCTGCGTGATGGGCCCCGGCATGGTCATCGATCCCGAGGTGCTGGTGGGCGAGATCGACGCGCTCCGCCGGCGCGGCTACCTCGGCGACGACCGCTGGCTCCGCATCAGCGAGCAGGCGCATCTCATCATGCCGTACCACCGGGCCATCGACCGGGCGCGCGAGCGGCTGCGCGGCCCCGGGAACATCGGCACGACGGGCCGCGGCATCGGCCCGGCCTACGAGGACAAGATGGCGCGGACCGGCATCCGGGTCGGCGATCTCTTCGACGAGGGCGGCTTCCGCGACGCTCTCGAGCGGAATCTCCGCGAGAAGAACGCGTACCTCCAGGCCCTCCTCGGCGAGCCGGCGCTGTCGTTCGACGACATCCACGAGCGCTACCGTGGCTACCGGGAGCGGCTCCGGCCGTTCGCCGCCGACACGACGGCGGAGCTGCGCGCCGCGTTCGCCGCCGGACGGCGCGTGCTCTTCGAAGGCGCCCAGGGCGCGCTGCTCGACGTCGACCACGGGACCTACCCCTTCGTCACCTCGTCCAGCACGCTCGCGGGTGCGGCCTCGGCTGGTGCCGGCGTGCCGCCGCGCGCCATCGGCCGCGTGGTCGGCATCGCCAAGGCCTACACGACACGCGTCGGCTCGGGGCCGTTCCCGAGCGAGCTCGCCGACGCGCTCGGCGACCGTCTGCGCGCCGATGGCGACGAGTACGGCGCCACGACCGGCCGCCCGCGGCGCTGCGGCTGGTTCGACGCCGTCGTCGTGCGCCATGCGATCGCACTGTCCGGCGTCGACGGGCTCGCGCTCACGAAGCTCGACGTCCTGACCGGCATCGACCCGCTTCGGGTCTGTGTCGCCTACGAGCTCGACGGCAAGCGCAGGGAGTTCCCGCCGGGCACGCAAGGCGCGTGGGAGCGCGTCCGTCCGGTCTACGAGGAGCTACCCGGTTGGCGCGAGAACCTCGGCGCCGCACGCGCGCTCACGGACCTGCCGCCGGACGCGCGCCGCTACGTCGACCGGCTCTCCGCGCTCGTCGGCGCACCGGTCATGCTCCTCTCCATCGGTCCGCAGCGCGAGCAGACCATCCGCCTCGTCGATATATTTTAACCGACCCGAGACTCATGTCTCGGGTCGGAGCCAGACGCTAGCGTGAAGGGACAGTACCACGCGCGACTGCCGTGCCGCGGCTGGCGAAGCCAGCGCGGCATGCGGGTACGCGCCCGGCGCGCATCGCTCGATCGGCGGATGCCGCCGCAGCGGTGAAGCCGCCAGCCTTCGGCGTGCTGGACAGGCATCGCCACAGAGGCGTCGGCGGCGCGCGCGGGTCACCGAGCGTTCCACTCTCGCGTCCGGTCCCGACCCGAGACGAAGGTTCGGGTCGGCTGCTTGACCCTGGCCCGGTCGGGTGCGAGATCTTTCGAGCTCGCCGTGAGGATTGTCGTCGCCGCGGATCACGCCGGGTACCCGCTGAAGGCGGCCGTC
>VBKG01000600.1:0-924 GCA_005879585.1 Deltaproteobacteria bacterium
ATCTTGCGGGCGCGCAGGTTGGATACAACGAAGAGCTGGTCGGCCATGCTGCGCCTCCGGCCACCGAGATCGTCGTCGAGGACCATGTCGCGCGCGCGGTCAACATCTGCGACGGTCACTCGTGGATCGCCTTCAGCCGCGGCGGCGACCCCCATCTCGTGCTCTGCGCTGGGGGGCTGGCGTGGCCCATCCTCGTCAACTCGTACATTGGTGGTGTGCTCTACTGGCCGCTCCAGGTGCTGCGGCCGCTTCACCACGGTAACCTGATCGCGTTGCGGCGGACGGCACTGCCCATCGGCGCGTTGGCGCTTCTCGTGCTGTTTCTCCTGGTTGAGCGTTTGGGAGGCGCGCTGTGCGCCACCCTCACGGTGGTGGTCGCGTCTGTGTTTCCGGCCGTCGTCATCATGCATTCCGTCCTGACCTTTTTCGAACTCGTACCGGCGCTGCTCATCGCCTGTGCAGCACTGGTGGTGGTGCAGCGCGCCGATCCGAGCCTACCACCCACTGCGCGGCGAGCGGCTGCGGCGGGCGGGCTTCTCGGACTGGCAGTGTTTGCCAGCATAAAGGCGGTGTTTATTGGCGCGCCGCTGCTGGCCTTCGCACTGTTCGAGAGCCCGGTGTTGCGCCGCACCTCTGCGCGGGCCTGGTTCGCCGCGGGTCTGGCGGCGATGTTGATGATCTTGCCAATGGCAATTGCCGCGGTAGCCGATCCGTATTCCGGCTTCGGCCACCAGGTCAGCTACCGTCTCGCAGCGGTTGCCTCGAAACTGAACCCGCGCGCTTTCGCGGGCGAGATCGTCAACGCGCTGATCTCCGCGGCGGACTTGGGCATCTATATGGCCCGGGCGGACGGCAGCGACGGGAACCTGTGGCCGGCGACGCTCGTCCTTCCGGCGATTGCTTTGGCGTACTCGACGGGTGCTT
>VBKG01000600.1:946-6092 GCA_005879585.1 Deltaproteobacteria bacterium
GCGATCTGCTATGCGCAATCGATATCGGCTGCCTGCGTGATCGCGGCGGTTGGACGTATGGTCGCAAAACGCGGCGGCAACCCGATGGTGGGTATAGCCTTGGCCACGGCGATCACGATTGCGCCGCTCGTTGCGAATACCTACCGTCGCGGCGATCCGCGGAATTTGGCAATTTCGATCAACCTGGAAGCCGAACGGGAACTTGGAGAGCACTTGCAACGCACGCCGGGCGGGCCCGTCATAGTGACGAGCACCAACCTCGTCGGAATCCCCGACGCAGTCAGTGGATTACCCGAGGTCCGGCTGAATGACGCGCTGGGTCCGGCGATGGGCGATTGTGCCGAACAGCCGGATAACCACGATTGCGGGCGGGATGTAATTGTTGCGGTGATCAATGCTTTTCGACAAGCACGTTTCCTGATACCGCTGCGCACTGTACGCTACGACAAGGGTTGGGAACATCGGATCTCGGATGCGATCGCGAGCGCGGCCGATGCTGTCGGGGCGCAAGTCCGGGAGGAAGCGCACTTCGGGACCCGTCAGGGCGTCCCCGTGCTCGCACTGCTTGTGGTCGATCGTGGGAGCGAATCGAACGGGTCGCACGGACGAGAGGCCCAGCAACCGGGCGCGAATGAGAAGGTGAGTGGAGGTCAGCTTGGGCAGCCGCGCGCCGATCTCACGGCGGCGGAGCGCGCCGCGTTCGACGCAGGCCAGCAGCTCTTCACACAGAGACTACCCGCAGTCGGCCCGTTCTACAACGGCCAGTCGTGCGGCGAGTGCCATGCCATTCCAACAGTGGGCGGGAGCGGAGATCTGGAGCACGTCGAGTACATTGCCGCCAATCCGCCCGCCCCCGACGGACGTCCGCACGGGGAGATCGTGGTGTATCGTCAGCACGCGTTGCCGGGCTGGACCGCGGCAACACCTCCTGCGAACGTCAGGCGCCGCATTGCCCCACCACTGTACGGGCTCGGCTTGATCGAGCGGATTCCCGACGCGACCATTCGTGCCGCCTGCGGGCGGGGTCACGCCGCCGGCGCCAAGGGCCAAGGGACGTTGCCGGAAAACAGCGTAGCGCGCTTTGGCGTCAAAGCGTTCCTCGGAAACATTCCGGACTTCACGGGAAGCATGCTGGACTCCGAGAGTAACGTCAGCAACCCGCTCGAGGGTGAGGGCAGCAACGACGGGGATGGTTTTGCTGATCCCGAGGTGGATTTGAAGTTCATCGAGACCCTCGCCGCGTTCGTGCGCGGCTTGGCGCCACCGGGCAGGAATGGAAACGACGCGGCGGGCGAGCGTGCGTTTCGTTCCTTCGGCTGCGCCGTGTGCCACATGCCCGATATGCCGCCGGCAACAGATGTCTTTAGCGACTTTTGCGTGCATCGCATGGGCGATGTCCTCGCGGACGGGATCCCCGACCACGACACCAAAGGCGACGAGTTCCGTACCACGCCGCTGCAGGGCCTCCGCTTCCGCAAGCTCTACCTGCACGACGGCCGCGCCACGACCCTGGAAAGCGCGATCACCGCGCACGGCGGCGAGGCGGAGTGGGCGGTGCGTGCCTACCAGGAGGCTACCGGCGATCAGCGCGCCGCGCTGCGGCGCTTCTTGGATACGCTCTGAACGAGCTGATCGCGCCGTACGTCGTCCTTGGCGTGCTGCGGGGCCCTGGGATATGAGATCTCCGCCGTCGATGCGGTTGGAGACGCCATGCACCTGAAGCGAATGCGAGGCGCTTCAAAGCCGAGCAGTGTCGCCTGCAGCATCTTGCTCGCTTGCATCCTGGGGTCTCAGTGTATCGTTGCGACTGTCTCGGCAGTCTCTCATCAAATTCCATCCTCTGAATACTTGACGCAGGCTCGTCGCTGCGTCGAGCTCGATGACTGTCCGTCGCGTGGTGGTCTCTCGGGCTTCCAGTCGCTATTTCATGGCGCCGCCTGGATACGCCTCCTTGTTTACTCGTTGCGCGCCGGCACGGATCAGACGCCGATTCAGTCCTTCGTCCTCGGGACGATGCTCTTCTCCATTCCCATCACCTTCGGCCTCTTCTTGCGCTACCTCGGCATGTGGGCAGCTACACTCGCTCTCGGTCTCTACTTTCAGACATTTCTCGTTCCGAGCGATATAACGGTCTTCACGTACGCGAACCTGCTCCCTTTGCCCATGGCGCTCTACTACACCGCGCTCTGCCTGTTCGTAGAGTTCCGTAGAACGGTCTTCGCGGCGATCGGATCGATTTGTCTGGCCGTTGCCGTCAGTCTCGAGCTGGCTTCGATCATCATGCTGCCGTTCCACGTGCTGGTTGTGGCCCTGTTGGCGCCGAGGAAGGCTCTCGCCGTCGCGGTCACTATCGTCTCTTTTGCGGTCCCGTACGGGGCCGAATCGACGGATGCTGCCCGGGCAATCGCCGGTCAGATCCCGACTATTCGGGTTACGATCAAGGTGGGGAACCCGAGCGCCAGGTACTTCCTACCGGCGTTCTTCCCGTTTTTGTACGTGGTCGCGGAGGCGCTGGGAACCCTGGGCATGCGCGCAACGGTTTTTCTTGTCGCGCTGGAGAGCCTGACCTTGCTGCTGCTGTCCGTGGCTCCCTATTGGCTGTGGATCTACCAAGAGTCGGTGGTGGGGGTGGTGACGCTGTACGCGCTGGCGGCCGCGTTGCGCCGACGCTCATGGACGGGCGGTAGTCATATGGCGGCACCGGCACTGTGGTCCGGCGTCGCTCTGTGTGCCGGGGCAATCGTAGTGGCGACTGGCGAGATCATCGTGCTGGCGGAACGGGGCACGGCCCAGGCGTTCACGCTGGGCGAAGCTGAACAACTGGTGCGCAAAATCTATGCGGCCGGTTACACCTATCCGCAGATACTGGCGTCCTTGCAGGGACCTGCCGCGGACGATTTGTTGTCATTACTCACCGAACGCGATCCGAAGGCGTTCATAGAACCGCCGGCCCGGTTACCCAACGCAGATTCTTCTCTGCTTGTGGTCAAGGTTCCGACTGCGATGATTGGTGCGACACAAGGCGTCATCGGCGCCGTACCCACCGATGGTTCACGGTCGGCAATAATAGTGCGCGGTGAGGCCACCTACGTCGACTGGCGAGATCTACGGCGCTGCAGCTGGTCGGGACAGTCGACCACCTACCGCTGCGTCGCACCACAAACAGATCAACCGATCCCGCACAATTGGCCGTTTGTGGAATTCGGCGAGGCGACGCCATGGCCCGATGATCAGCACATCCTTCGAGCGTCCGATGCGAAATTGCATTTCGAGGTACCGGTGCATACCCCCGGGCGTGGCAGTCCACACATCATGCGCGCGACAGACGAATGGCCGCTGACGCAGCGGGACGGATCGAACTCGAGTTCTCACCAGGCGAGCCATCGTGGTTTTGGGTACCGCACGTGCTGGAAGTCGCGGCAGACAACGAGCACCTGCTAGAGCCCTTCCGTGGCGGCCGTGAAAACTGACGATCGAGACGAGAGGGCGATTGGGGCTCGGGCAACTTGTATCACGACCGCCCGTGCGTCACATGATGCTCGCCCGCCCCGCACGGAACGGCGCGAGCAGATGCTCGTTCGCCGCCGTCACCTCGATGAGCGGCGGCTCCTCCCACCAACTCGCTGCCGGGACGTAGTGAGCCGAAATTTCGACCTGGAGCTCACCCGTCGACACGTGATCGTCGAGCAGCGTGACTTCCGCTCCGGGGAGTTCGCCTAGGAACTGCACCCCACTGACCCGCCTGATTCGCAGTCGTGCGGGCCACTGGTCCACCACGCGGACGAGGTGCCGGCCGCCGGATCCGAAGGTGTGCACCGGGATCGAAAACCTCACGCAATACTCGCCCGACCGTCCGGGAACGAAATCGCCGGTTGTGATGGTCTCGACGAACGGCGGTAGGCGGTGCAGTGGCCGATCGGATGGCCGCTCCGCGCAACTCTGCGGCGCTCTTTCGTCGTCACACGCCGCCGAATGGCAACGGCGTGGATGACTCCGATCCAAGTAGGACGGGGCCCGCACGACGATGGCTGACTGTGAATGACTGACAGGAACCGTCAGCTCGACACCCTCGGTCCGTGGCACCACTGCCGGGTCCACCAGCAGCGGGAGGAGCGACCATCCCGTGTCGGCGAACGGCTCCGACGGGCCGAAGAAGTTCGGATTCAACGCGAGCACGAGATCGCGCAAGGTACTGAACGACTGCCACTGCATCGACGCAAACAACTCTGGCGTTGTATATCCCGCCGCGTATAAATCATGCGCCACTTGCTCAGATGCGATCACGGGCCACGACTGCCGCATACGCGGCACGATCAACAGGTCGGGCAAGCTGCCGAGCAACACAAGGCCGGCAGCAATGAACGCAAGACCGGGCTCTGCCCACGAAAACAGATCGCGTTGGCGGGGCCATCGTATGGCCCAGAGCAGCGTCACCACCAACACGAACGCCGAGAGTAGCTGGAGCAGGACGCCGGTTATTGAAGTGCCAAGCGGCGCGAACGGAAACGACAGGAGCGCCAGGACGCCGATCGCCGACACACCGATGACCATTCGGCGCGAAAGTTGATTCGCCGCGTCGGCGGCGAGAAACACAAGGGGAACAATCAGCGGCGCAAGATACTGCACTTGAGCAATACGAAGGCTCACGAGCGCGCACCCGAGCCAGGCTACGGTGTTGACGTAGACTGCTGCTGACGTCATCGCGGCGCGTACACGAAGCTGCGCGGGTAGCGCAGCGAACCGCGCACGGCGCATGATCAGAAACGCTGCAAGTCGGCGACGGAAGAGTCCAAGACTCAGAAGAAGGCCGCTCGCCACGCCCAGCCTCCACGCGGCGGGAACGCGGAGCACCACGGCGACCATCTGGCGTGCCGCGTCGTACGATTCAACTGCGAAGCTGCCCGCAAGAACGAGACATGCGATAGCGGTAGCCGCCGCTGGCCGGCGCGCACCGAGCGCGACCAACCCGAGGTGCATCGGCACCATGATCGCGCAAGACAGGTTGGCGCTGATCGCAGCCGCCAAGGCCGCGGAGGCGACGGCCGCGGCAATGGCGCTGCCACGCTCGACGCATATGGCAGCGCTGGCGTAGTACACGGCCAGCGGTAACGGGACCAACGTCGAGTTGGTGAGCACCGCAAACCTG
>VBKG01000601.1 GCA_005879585.1 Deltaproteobacteria bacterium
GAGTGCGTCACCATGAAACACCTGCGTTCGGCTCTGTCCACTGCTGGCCTTGCCGTGATCGCCACCCTCGGAGTTCTACCTCCACGCCCGGCGGTCGCCCAATCGAACACCCCGACCTTCGTCCAGGGAACGGCATTCTCAACCGGGTCTCGGGTCTCGACGATCACCGTCACACTCACCAGCCCGGTTGCTCAGGGGGACCTGCTGGTCGGGTGGATCTCCCAGTTCGACGCCCCCGAGGAGACTCAGGTATCGGACAACGTGAACGGCACTTGGACCCGGGCGCCCGGATCGCTGAAGTTCATGAGCGATACGGGCGACATCGCCCTCTACTACCGCGAGAAGAGCGAGGCGGCGCCGAACGGGATGACGATTACCGTATCCGTCTCCTCGACCGCGTACCTGCAGGGAACCGTCGCCGAGTATTCGGGTGTCGCACTCGCCGGCTCGCTGGACCAGATCGCCAGCGCGCGCGGTGTGGGAACGGCCGTCGACACCGGTGCGACCGCGGCGGTAGACGCGGGCGAGGTCGTGTTCGCAGCCTTGGTGACCGGCGGCTCTCCCGGCTCGGTGACGTCCGGAAGCAGCCTGGGCGTACCGTACACGCCGCGGGCGCAGACAGCGAACGGTTCCGCCTATGAGGAGGACATCACCTCGAGCGCCGCGGGCGGCCAGCATGGAACGGGCACCCTCGCCTCCGCCACCGATTGGTACGCGGTGTGCGCCGTCTTTCATCCCCTTCCCGCCACCTCGTCCGGGGCACCCTCCACCCCCGCCGGCCTCACGGCCACCAGCGTGGCCTCCACACGGGTCACCCTCTCGTGGTCGCCGTCCACCGGCAGTGTCGCCGGCTATACCCTGTACCGCGACGGTTCCCCGATCGCGATCCTGTTCCTGAACGGCGCCTCGATCGGGAGGGCACGGCCCGATCCCACGACCTTCGTGGACGAGGATGTGGCGCCGTTGTCCATCTACGCGTATACGGTCGACGCCTTCGACCTCGCCGACGAGCATTCAGCGCAGTCGGCACCCCTCAGGATCATCACGCCGGTCGCGTCACCCGAATTCGTCCAGGGATTTGCAGCCTCGTCCGCCACCCGCCTCCCGTTCGACATCCTCATCCTGAGTGAGCCGGTCTTGCCCGGCGACCTCCTCGTCGGGTGGTTCGGCCAGTTCAACGCTCCGGGCGAGGTGCACGTCTCGGACAACGTCAATGGCCCTTGGACGCGCTCGGTCTCGACGACGTTCGGCGGAACGGGCGACATCGCACTCTTCTACCGCAAGAATTCTTTCCTTGCGCCGTTAGGCCTCGTGATCACGGTGTCGGCGTCCGCCCCGGCATATCTGCAGGAGGCGGTCGCGGACTACAGAAACGTGGCCGCGGTGGGAGCGCTCGACCAGGCCCTGGTAGCGCAAGGCGTGGGAACCGATGCCAGTGCAGGCCCGACCGCCTCGGTCCCCGCCGGCGAGCTGGTCGTGGCGGCCGTCATCACGGGTGGCCAGCCGGGTTACGCGATTCCCGGACGCAGCCAGATGGTGCCGTACGTCCTCGACGTGCAGAACGGGAGCGCCTCCTCCGACCTCGAGGACATCCTCTCCTGCGCCGGCGGCCCGCAGGCGGGGAGCCTGACCCTCGGCACGGCCACCAACTGGTACATGGTGCTCGCCACTTTCCGTCCACTCGCGACGGGAGGGTTAATTCTTCCCTGAAGCGGCGCCATGAAGCCCTGCGAGGTGCCGGCGGCTCGACATCCCACGAAGGGCGTCACCGCGTTCGGCCTGCTCGCACTGGCAGTCTTCGTCTGGGAGGTCACCGCGACCGCAGGGGCACTGCGGCCGCCGGGCGCCCCGGACGATCCTTTTCTCTGCTATCGGGTGCGGGCCTTCGCGACGCCACGGCTGACCCCGATCCCGACTATTCCGGTGGCCGGTCCCCTCGGGCCGCTCAACGCCCACGTCACCAGGCCGGTGTGGCTCTGCACCCCGGCCGACGTGGACGCCCGACGGGTGGTCGACGCGGCCACCGCCTTGGAGGGGTACAAGATTCAACCGCCCGTGGCGGCCGTCCCGCAGCGCAGGCTGCAGGTCACGAACGAGTTCGGGCCCCTGCGCGCGGAGATCGGGAGGCCCGACTACCTGCTCGTACCGA
>VBKG01000050.1 GCA_005879585.1 Deltaproteobacteria bacterium
GGGCACGTACACGTCCTCGGCATCGGGCTCGTCCGGCGCGCAGAACGCGAAGCCGTCGCGGTGGACGCTGAGCCGGCCGGCCACGAGGTCGAGGCGCGCCGGCAGCGTGTAGCGGTCGCCCTTGGTGCGCACGACCCGTCCCGTCGCCTCGAGGGCGCTCACGCGTTCGGTGGCCTCGGAGCGGAGCGTCCGGTCGATGCGCGCGGCGCGCAACAGCTCCGGGAGCGCCGTGGGCTTCGCGCGTCGCTCGAGGGCGGCCAGCAGCCGCGCGTCGAGCGCGCGCTCGTCGGTATGATCCTGGGCTGGCGTACTACTCGGCGAACACCGCAGCCGCCACCACCGACGTCCAGAGGCCGTCCCGGTCGCCGATGGCGGACTGCGTCACCTGGCGCGTGATGACGATCTTGTCGCTCATCCGCCAGATGTCCTTCCGCTCGTCGTAGCTGGTGTTGGGATCGAAGTCGACCCCGAGGATGGTGGCCAGCATGGAGGCGGCGAGGTCCTCGGCGTAGTCTCCCGCCTGCTTCTCCGTCTGCCCGAAGCTGTGGTGCTCGGAGAGGTAGCCGTACTGCGAGCGGTCCTTCGGAATCGCGACGCCGACCGACGCCGCGACCAGCCGGTGCGGCTCGTTGGTGGCGTTCTCGCTCATGACGACGTAGAGCACCTGGCCCGGCTTCATGAGCTTCATGCCCTCTTGCGGCGAGATCAGCTTCGAGTGCGGCGGGAAGATGGACGACACGCGGACGAGGTTGTACTGGGCGATGCCGGCGCTCCGCAGCGCCATCTCGAAGCTCGAGAGCTTCTCCCGGTGCTTGCCGACGCCCTTGGTGAGAAAGATCTTTCTCGGGACGTAGCCGGCGCTCATCGTGGTAATCCCGACGCGCTTAACATGATCCGTCCTCGCCTACAAGCTTTTCGCCGTCACTCGATGACCGCGAGGAGCTCGCCCGCCTCGACCGTCTGCCCGGACTGCACCCGGATCTCCTGGACGGTGCCGTCGCGCGGCGCCGTGACCTCGTTCTCCATCTTCATCGCCTCGATGACGAGGAGGCCCTGGCCGCGCGTCACGGTCGCACCCGCCTCGACCAGCACCGCGACGATCTTGCCGGGCATCGCGGCGCGCACCTCGCGCTCTCCCGCTCCCGGCGCGGCCGCTGTGCGCGCGCGCCGCGCGTCGAGCAGCTGCACGCGGTGGACGCGGCCGCCGACGTCCACGAGGTAGGTGTCGCCGCGCATGACGACGCTCACGTCGGTCAAGGCGTGGTCGATGAGCAGCGAGAAGCCGGCCGCACCGGTGCGCCGGCCGTCGACCGTGGAGACGGTCCCGTCGACCGAGACCTGGTAGCGGCCCTCGCCGAGCGCGACCACCTCGACCGCACGCGTCGCATCGCCGACGACGGCGGTGAAGCGGCTCGGGCGGCTACTCACGCAGCGCCTCTCGCCGGGCGAGCGTCCGCCACCGCGAGGAGGGGGAACCGGACGGCGCGGCACCCGGCCGGGACGCCGTCCCGTCGAAACGGGAGACGGCCGCGATGGCGGCGGCGATCACCGGGAGATCGCCCGTGGTGTCCGTCGCCCCCGGCCGGAAGTGGCGGGCGATGAACCCCGTGTCGATGTCGCCGGCGCGGAACGCCGGATGCTCGAGCGCCCAGCGGTGGAACGCGATGTTGGCGACGGGACCGACCACCGTGTACTCGCGGAGCGCGCGGAGCATCCGGTCGATCGCTTCATCTCTGTTGCTGCCCCAGGCGACGAGCTTCGAGATCATCGGGTCGTAGAAGGTCGAGACCTCGAACCCCTCGTAGACGCCGGAGTCGTCGCGAACGCCGATCCCGCTCGGCACGCGCAGCACTTCGATGCGGCCCGGCGCCGGCAGGAAGTTGTTGTCGGGGTCCTCGGCGTAGATCCGGCACTCGATCGCCCAGCCGCGCTGCACGACGTCCTGCTGGCGGAGCCGCAGCGGCCGGCCCGCCGCGATCTCGATCTGCGCCTTCACGAGGTCGACGCCGGTCACCGCCTCGGTGATCGGGTGCTCGACCTGGATGCGGGTGTTCATCTCGAGGAAGTAGAAGCGCCGCTCGGGGTCGACCAGGAACTCGATCGTCCCCGCGCCCACGTAGTCGACCGCCTTGGCGGCCTGCACGGCCACCCGCCCCATCTGCTCGCGGGTCTTCTGGTCGACGGCGAGGGAGGGCGACTCCTCGATCACCTTCTGGTGGCGGCGCTGGATCGAGCACTCGCGCTCGTAGAGGTGGAGGACGTGGCCGTGGGTGTCGCCGAGCACCTGCACCTCGACGTGACGGGGGCGGACGATCGCCTTCTCGACGTAGACCCGGTCGTCGCCGAAGGCCGACTTGGCCTCGGAGCGCGCGCCGCGGAGCGCGCTCTTGAGCTCTTCGCGCGTGGCGACGAGCCGCATTCCCTTGCCGCCGCCGCCGCCCGCCGCCTTCAGCATCACCGGGAAGCCGAAGCTCGCCGCCAGCCGTTCGACCTCCGCATCGCTCTCGACGGGCTCCTCCGAGCCGGGCACGACGGGCACGCCCGCCGCGATCATCCGGCGGCGGGCCTCGAGCTTGTCGCCCATGGCCTCGATCGCGTCGGCCGACGGCCCGATGAACACGACGCCCGCCTCGGCGCAGGCGCGCGCGAAGGCGGCGCGCTCGGCGAGGAACCCGTAGCCCGGATGGATGGCCTCCGCACCCGATTCACGCGCGACGGCGAGGAGCTTGTCGATGCGGAGGTAGCTCTCGCTCGCCGCGGCCGGCCCGATCGCGTACGCGAGATCCGCCTGGCGAACGTGCAGCGCCGTGCGGTCCGGCTCCGAGTACACGGCCACCGTCTCCACGCCGAGCTCCCGGCAGGCGCGGATGACGCGCACCGCGATCTCGCCCCGGTTGGCGACCAGGACGCGCCGGAAGGGCGGCCCGGCCGCGCGGCCGGGGTCAGAGCGGGATGTTGCCATGCTTCTTCGGCGGGTTCCGGTCGCGCTTGTTCTGCAGCATCTCGAGCGCGCCGATGAGCCGCGGACGCGTCTCCTCGGGCGAGATGATCTCGTCGACGTAGCCGAGCTCGGCGGCCTTGAAGGGGTTGGCGAACGTCTGCCGGTAGTCGGCGACGAGCCGCTCGCGCTCGCGCTCGGGGTCCTTCGCGCGCTCGATCTGGTCGCGGAAGATGATGTTGACGGCGCCGTCCGGGCCCATGACGGCGATCTCGGCCGTCGGGTAGGCGAGGTTCACGTCGCCGCGGATGTGCTTGGAGGACATGACGACGTAGGCGCCGCCGTAGGCCTTGCGCGTGATGATCGTGACCTTCGGGACGGTCGCCTCGCAGAAGGCGTAGAGGAGCTTCGCCCCGTGGCGGATGATCCCGCCGAACTCCTGGGCGGTGCCGGGGAGGAAGCCGGGGACGTCGACGAAGGTGATGATCGGCAGGTTGAAGCAGTCGCAGAAGCGGACGAAGCGCCCGGCCTTCACCGACGCGTCGATGTCGAGCACGCCGGCGAGGAACGCGGGCTGGTTGGCGACGATGCCGACCGAGCGGCCGCCGAGGCGGGCGAAGCCGCAGACGATGTTCCGGGCGAAGGCGGGCTGCACCTCGAAGAAGTAGCCGTCGTCGATCACCGCCCGGATGAGGTCGTGCATGTCGTAGGGCTTGTTCGGGCTGTCGGGGATGATCGAGCCGATCTTCGAATCGCGGCGGTTCGGGTCGTCGTCGGTCGGGACGAAGGGCGGGTCCTCGAGGTTGTTGCTCGGGATGAAGGAGAGGAGCTCGCGCACCATGGCGAGGGTGTCCGCGTCGTTCTCGCCCTCGAAGTGCGCGACGCCGCTCCGCTGGTTGTGGGTGTCGGCGCCGCCGAGCTCTTCCTTGGTCACCTCTTCGTGCGTGACCGTTTTGATGACGTCGGGGCCGGTGATGAACATGTAGCCGTTCGACTTGGTCATGAAGATGAAGTCGGTCATCGCGGGCGAGTAGACGGCGCCGCCGGCGCACGGCCCCATGATCACCGAGATCTGCGGGATCACGCCGGACGCCATGACGTTCCGCTGGAAGATGTCGGCGTAGCCCGCAAGGCTGACCACACCCTCCTGAATGCGCGCGCCGCCGGAGTCGTTGAGGCCGATCACCGGCGCGCCCGTGCGCATCGCGAGGTCCATCACCTTGCACACCTTCTCGGCGAATGCGCCGGAGAGGCTGCCGCCGAAGACGGTGAAGTCCTGCGAGAAGACGAAGACGCGGCGGCCGTCGACGGTCCCGTGTCCGGTGACGACGCCGTCGCCCAGGATCCGGCGCTCGGTCATGCCGAAGTCGCTGCAGCGGTGCGTCTTGAACCGGTCGAGCTCGACGAAGGTGCCCGGATCGAGCAGCTGCTCGACGCGCTCGCGGGCCGAGAGCTTGCCTTCCTCGTGCTGGCGGCGCAGCCGCTCCTCGCCGCCGCCGAGGAGCGCGTCACGATTGCGACGTTCGAGCTCCTCGAGATTCTCCTTGACACCCATCGCGCGAAGCCAGCGGTCTAGTATGCGCCCGGTGGGAATTCAAGGCACAGCGACGCCGCGCAACTCGACGTGGTCGCCGGGCGCCACGCCCCGCCGCGCCGCCCATCCGCCGGGGACCTCGAGCACGTAGCGCGACGGGCCGTCGACGCCGAGGGGTGCCGTCGAGAGCGGCGTGGTGTTCGCCTGGATACCGGCGATGTGCCCGTCGCCGGCGATGAAGATCATGTCGAGCGGGATGAAGGTGTTCTTCATCCAGAACTCGTGCGGCGCTTCGGCCGGGAAGACGAACAGCATGCCGCGGCCGTCGGCGAGCGTGCGCCGGTACATGAGGCCGCGGGCCTGTGCCTCGGGCGTGGTGGCGACCTCGAGCGCCACGTCGGCGCGCGCGCCCCCGGCGGTATGGATCACGGCCAGGGGCTCGCCGCGGCCGCACGCGGCGAGCGCGAGGAGCGCTATGGCGGCGCGAGGTTGCATGGCCCGCAGGCGTAGATTAAGCGGAAGCGTCATGCTCACGGCCGTGGTTTTCACCCTCTGCGTCGTCGTCGCGCTCGGCGTCTTCGTGCGCCAGCTGTGGCAGCGCTTCAACCTGCTGCGCGCCGCCGCGCCCGTCAACCGGTTCGACCGCATCGTGGAACGGCTCCAGGCCGTCGCCGTCTACTTCTTCGGCCAGCAGAAGTTCGTGCGTCCCGCCGTGGCGGAGGTGCGCGAGACGAGCGCCGGCTGGATGCACTTCTTCATCTTCTGGGGGTTCACGATCCTCGGGCTCCAGATCATGACGATGTTCGGCCGCGGCTACAGCGACCGGTTCTACCTGCCCGGCTTCAGCATGTCGCTTCTCGGCGGGCCCTACCTCGTTCTGCGCGACCTGATGGAGGTCACGGTCCTCTTCTGGATCGCCGTCGCGTTCGTGCGCTGGCTCGTGACGCGCCCGGCGCGGCTCTTCGGCTTCGCGCCCGCGGAGCGCCGGCTCCTCGGCCACTCGCACTGGGAAGCATACGTCATCCTCGGCTTCATCGCGACGATCATGCTGACCGGCCTCCTCTACGACGGGAGCCGGCTCGTGGTCCACGCGGCCGATCCCGGCGTCGTGCGCGAGGGCGCGTGGGAGCCGATCTCGAGCCGCGTCGCACGGCTGCTCGCGACGGCGAGCCCCGGCGTCGCGGCCGGTGTCGGTAACGTCGCCTGGTGGGTCCACAACCTCGTCGTGCTCGTCTTCCTGAACCTGCTGCCGCGCTCGAAGCACTTCCACATCATCACGTCGCTGCCGAACGTCTTCTTCCGGAAGCTCGAGCCGATCGGCGCGCTCGCCAAGCAGGACCTCGAGAACACCACGCGCTTCGGCAGCTCGCACATCGATCACTTCGACTGGAAGCAGGTCCTCGACATGTTCAGCTGCACCGAGTGCGGCCGCTGCTCCTCGCAGTGTCCGGCGACGGCCACCGGCAAGCCGCTCGCGCCGCGCCAGCTGCTGCTCGACCTCCGGGACTATCTCTATGCGCACCAGGACGAGGTGGTCGCCAAGCGCGTCCCGCGCCGCACCGACGGGAACGGCGCCGAGCCCGCCGAGGTCGGAGAGAACATCGTCGGTCCCGTCATCCAGGACGAGGTGCTCTGGTCCTGCAACGTCTGTCGCGCGTGCGAGGAGTCGTGTCCCGTGATGATCGAGTACGTCGACAAGATCGTCGACATGCGGCGCCACCTGGTGCAGGAGGAGGCGCGCTTTCCCGCCGAGCTCACGCGGACGTTCAAGGGGATGGAGACGCAGTCGAACCCGTGGGGCATCAGCGCGGAGAAGCGGTTCGACTGGGCGGCGGGCATGGACGTGCCGACGATCGCCGACAAGCCCGACGCGGAATATCTCTATTACGTCGGCTGCGCCGGCGCCTTCGACGACCGGAACAAGAAAACGACCCAGGCTTTCGCGCGCCTCCTCAAGAAGGCCGGCGTCGATTTCGCCTGCCTCGGCAAGGAAGAGCTCTGCAACGGCGAGACCGCACGCCGCCTCGGTAACGAGTACCTCTACCAGTCGATGGCGCAGGCGTGCATCGAGACGTTCAACGGCTACCAGGTGAAGAAGATCGTCGTGAACTGCCCGCACTGCTTCAACACGATCAAGCACGAGTTTCCGCAGTTCGACGGCCGCTACGAGGTCGTCCACGCCGCCGATCTCGTCCGGCGCCTGATCGCCGAGGGACGGCTCCAGGTGCCGCCCGAGTTCCGGAAGAAGACCGTCTACCACGACTCCTGCTACTACGGCCGCTTCAACCAGGTGTACGACGAGCCGCGCGACGTGCTCGGCAGCGCCGGCGCGGACGTCGTCGAGATGACGCGCCACAAGCACTTCGGGATGTGCTGCGGCGCGGGCGGCGGTCGCATGTGGATCGAGGAGGATCCGGACAAGCGCGTGAACCTGCTGCGCACCGATCAAGCGCTCGAGGCGAATCCCGAGGTGATCGCGGTGTCATGCCCGTTCTGCATGACGATGCTCTCCGACGGCATCAAGGCGAAGGACCTCGAGGACAAGATCCAGACGCTCGACGTCATGGAGATCGTGGACCGCGTGACGCGGTAGCCCAAGGGCCTCGGTGCCCGGGTAGCTCGGCTGCTCTGCGAAGGGACGATCAGTCCTGGCTGCAGATACCCCAGAGACTGTGATCGCACGTCGAATCGACGAGCACCGGCCGCCGCTTGGCGAGGAGACCAACCTCCCAGCGGCCACCAGGACACCGGTGCCGCGGTTGTCGTTCGCCGTGATGCCGGAGCCGATGAACGAGCCATTGTATACGAGGATGCCAATTTCGTTGTTGTTCGACGTGACGTTCGTCGCCCGGAGCCCCCGGTAAGCCTGGATGCCCCAGTTCGCGACGCCGCTCACGGTGGCGTCCTGCAGGATTACCTTCCCCTTGTAATTGGCGATCCCCACCTCGCCTCCGTGGACGTCGAGACCGCCGCTCGCGTCGAGCTTCCTTCCTAGCGCAGTGAGCCCATAGCCGCCGATGATCGTTCCGGGCCCGACGACCGAGCACCTGCTGTGGAAAAGGGGACACACCACGACGCCGTTCGCCACCGT
Organism: Deltaproteobacteria bacterium; assembly: GCA_005879585.1. GTDB lineage: Bacteria > Desulfobacterota > Binatia > DP-6 > DP-6 > DP-3. The sequence continues at coordinate 7,564 of VBKG01000050.1, forward strand.
GTGACCGTTCATCTCGAGTGTAGAGCCGTCGCGCAGCAGAACGCCGCCGCACGCGGCGTCCATGCATCCCGGGTCGCTTGCACACGCCGCGGCGGCTTCCGTCAAGCACGCTCCGGCCGCCTCGTCGCCGCCGCAGTCGAGGTCCGCCTGCAGGACGCCCACCTGGCCCGCTGGAACGAGCTGTCCGCAGGCGGCGACGTCGACGGCGCTTGCACGGCCAGCAAAGAGCGGAACGAGCAACACCAGCGACGACAGCCGAGTATACAAGAGCACCTCCCTGCGGCACAGTCGTCGTAGTGCCGTGGGGCGACCAAAGACAACGAAGGAAATACCGATGCCCGTTTGCCGCGCCGCGCGTCTACCGGCGCGCCGGCTGCGGGGCGACTGCGTCGAGCAGGCACCGGTGCTCCGCCAGCCGCTCGAGCGGCACGGCGTGGAGGACGACCGCCGGATGGGGATTGGGGGATTGAGGGATTGACACAAAGTGAACGATTGAATTAATCGTTCACTATGGCTCGTAGCGCCGTTGCCGAAGCAGCTCCGGTGGCGCGCGAGCGCATCCTCGCCGCGGCCCAGCGGCGCTTTGCGGCGTTCGGCTACCGGCGGACCGGCATCGCCGAGATCGCGCGCGAGGCCGGCGTCGCCGCCGGCACGATCTACCGCTACTTCGAAAGCAAGGAAGAGGTGTTCCGCGCCGTCGTCGGCGAGCTCCACGACGCATGGCTCGAGCGCGCGCGCGAGGCGCTCGCCGGGCCCGGGACCGCCGTCGAGCGCCTCGGCCGCCTCGCGCAGGCGAGCGTTGCGTTCAACCGCGAGAACTCGCTCATCAACTCGGTCTTCCGCCGCGACGACGAGATCATCTTCGCACCGCTCCTCGACGAGCTGCACGAGCGGCTCGTGAAGCAGAACGT
>VBKG01000108.1 GCA_005879585.1 Deltaproteobacteria bacterium
GCAGGAGCCGGGGCGGGAGCGTTGGCCACCACGCCGGACCAGCGGGTCGAATGCGTGACCCCACCGACCGTGCAGCTGAGGCGGATCGACGCCGTGCTGCCGGCGGCCACGGTGCCCGGTACCAGGAAGTTGACCGCGGTCGCCCGCACGAGCGGGGCAGCCTGGGCCGCGAACGGGGTCACGGTGGCCGTGCCTGAGATGCCGCCCACGGTTATGGCCGCACCGGTACACCCCGCCGGGAAGCGGGCGGGATCCATGTTGATGAGGCTCACCCGGACGCTGGTTCCGTTCGTGCGGGCGTCGCCCGCTGCCGGGAAGGCGGCCGAGAGGCTCGGGTTCTCGCCCGCAATGAGGGTGAGCTTCGCATCGCGGGTGAAGCCCATGCACTTGCTGCCCGAGCAGCTGTCACCGACGGTGGCGGCGTTGCCGTCGTTGCAGGCCAGCGCGTTGTTGAGGTGGCCGCAGCCCACGGTGGGCGGGGTGCAGAAGTCGGTCGTGCACACGTTGGCGTCGTCGCAGGTGTTCGGCACGCCGACGCACGCCCCGTTGAAACAGGTATCAGCCACCGTGCAGACGTTGCCGTCGTTGCACGCGCTCAAGGTTGGCGTACCGCCGCCGCAGACGCCGGCGCCGTTACACGTCGTGGCGGTCAGGCACACGTTCGTGCCCGTGCACGGCGCCCCCGCCGGGTCGAACTGGCAGGTGGACGAGCAGCAGTCGCCATCCAGCGTGTTGCCGTCGTCGCACTGCTCGCCCGGCTCGACCACGCCGTTGCCGCAGATCGAGGCCTTCTTCCCCATGAGGTTGAAGAGGTTCGTCTGGACGCCGCCGGGCGGCAGCCCCGGCCCCTCGACGCGGAAGAAGTTCGTGCCGCACGGGCTGCCCGTGATCGGATGCGGGATCACGAAGTCCCCAATGGCCCCGGCGGGCGGCGCGGGCGGCGTCGCGTCCCACCGCAGCCAGGTGCTGATGAAGGAGCTCGGGTCGAGCGGCGTCGTGAAGGTGTTGAAACCGATGCCGCAGGTCGGAGGGACGCGGACCAGGCAGTCATCGGTGAAGTTGATGCTCCGCCGGCCCGGCGCGGCCGCCGTCAGGGTGGTCACGCCGAACGGATGCGTCATCGTGTAGGTGCCGGCGGCCGGCGTGTCGATCCGGAACCGGACCCGGCTGAAGACCACCTGGGTGCCGGGAACCACGTCACCAACGGGGGCGAAGGTGCCGAGGACGGAGTACACGAGGAGCCCGATGCCGCCGCCCGGCATCGGCACGGTCGCGTTGATGAACGTGTAGGGGAACTCGGAGAAGAAGTTGCCGGCGGCGATGTCGAGAGGCGCGGCCGGGTTGGGCAGCGGGGGCAGGACGGCCGCGCACACGGGGTCCGCCGGATCTTGGCACGCCTTCAGCCCGACGCCGTTCTGATCGACGTAGTACGCCGGATACCCGAACCCGGCCGGGGTGATCGGGCCGAAGCTCGCCAACCCCTGGTGGGGGCACTGCGCGTGGACGTTGCCGGCGACTCCCGCGCACAGCAGCGCCACGAGGCCAATCACGTATTTTGCTGTCGATTTCATCTTCAGTTCACTCCGTTCTCGTGTCCCCGCAGTGACAAAGCCGCGTGGGGTTGATGGGTTGTCTGTCCTGTCGTTGCGTTCCGTCTTCTGTTCATCGAGAGAATGTCACCATCTCGAACCCCCCTTTTTCATGACGCATCATCGTGGACGCGCACTTGATGTGTGCCGTGTCTAATTCAGCAGGGAATGCGCCGTAAATTCGCAATTACCCACGCGCCGACCGATCCGCGCTCGGGGTTCGACGACAATCCGGTCGGGGAATCGCGAATCGTCGAATGGGGACGTCCCAAATCGCGCCCGCCGTTTCCGGCGACTGAACGGGTGACCCTGACGTCAAGAAAGCCGTTGGCGCAGCACAGCGGCCCTCCGCGCCGAAGAACCTGGTGCCGTTCGCCACAGCGGAGCTACACGCCGGGCGAGGGACGAGCCCCTTACGGCTGCGCCGCCAAGCGGTCGGCAGCGTCTCTGAGCGCTGCCGCGCAACCTGCCGAGAGCGTCGGCCGCTTGCTCCTCGCCGCCCGGGTCGCTCTCGCCTTGGCCTGCTTGAGAGCCTTCCTTGCCTTGACGAGGAGCTTCCGCGCCTTCTTCGCCGGGCTCGTGGCCGCCTGGTCGACGAGGCTCGCGGCCCGCTCGAGCAACGTCGTCACGCGCGCCGGGATGGCCTCCCCCGCACACGCGGCGCTCGTGGGCCTGGGGTCCACCGGGCAGCCGCTGCTCGTACACGGCAGCCTAGTCCCCGTCGTCGGGGGCCCGGGCGTCGTCGTCATCGTCCTGACCCGCACGAAGAGGTCCGGGCAGGAGCCCGGCGTCATGAACGAACCACACACGTTCGTGTCGTCCGGCACGAGGTTGCTGGCCGTGCTCACGAAGGCCACGACGCTGCCGTCGGCCGAGATCGCGGGGAAGTCGCTCCGGTCGTTTGCCTGCGCTCCGGCGGAGTCCACGCTCACCCGGTCGGTCATGGCAGCGAGCCGGTCGCGGACGAACACGTCGGTCGTGCCGTTGGTGTCGCCCGGCACGAGGTTGGTAGCGTCGCTCTCGAAGGCGACGAACCGGCCGTCGCTCGAAAGGGCGGGGCAGAATTGCTCGATGCTGGCCGCGTTCGCCTGCGCTCCCGTCGAGTCCACGCTCACCCGCTCGGTCATACCCGTCATCCGGTCATTGACGAAGACGTCGAAGGCGTGGTTCGTGTCCCCGACGACCAGGTCGTCCGCCTCGCTTGCAAAGGTGACGAAGCGGCCGTCGACCGAGAGGACCGGGCTCAAGCTGCGCCCGCTCCCCTGCGCTCCCGAAGAGCTCACGCTCACCCGTTGTGTCTTCGCAGTGCATCCCGCAACCGACACCCCGTTCGTGAGGCAGCGGTCGCGGACGAAGACGTCGGTCTGATCGTTCGTGTCGCCGGGCACGAGGTTGGTGGCGTCGCTCGAAAAGGCCACGAAGCGGCCGTCGGCCGAGACGGCGGGCGCGAAAAACCCGGCGAAGCTGTCGTCGTTCGCCTGCGCCCCCGTGGAGGACACGCTCACCCGCTTGGTCGCCCCGGTCACCCGGTCGTGGACGAAGACGTCGACAGCACCGTTGGTGTCGCGTCCCACCAGGTTGGTGGCGTCGCTCGAAAACGCCACGAAGCGGCCGTCGGCCGAGATGGCGGGAGTGAAGCTGGTGCCGTTCGCCTCCGCCCCGGCGGAGGAGACGCTCACCCGCTCGGTCGTGCCGGTCAGCCGGTCGCGGACGAACACGTCGGTCACGCCGTTGGTATCGCCCGGCACGAGATTGGTGGCCTCGCTCGGAAACGCCACGAAGCGGCCGTCGGCCGAGATGGCGGGAGCAAAGCTGGTGCCGTTCGCCTCCGCCCCCGCGGAGGAGACGCTCACCCGCTCGGTCGTGCCGGTCACCCGGTCGTAGACGAAGGCGTCGCTGACGGCGTTCGTGTCGCCCGTCACGAGGTTCGTGGCGTCGCTCCCGAAGGCGACGAAGCGACCGTCGGCCGCAAGGGTGGGACAGAAACGCTCGATGTTGATCGCGTTCGCCAGCGCCCCCGTGGAGTCCAGGCTCGCCCGCTCGGTGACGTCCGACCAGACCGGCCGCGCGGCAAGGAGCAGGATGGCGCCGAGAGCGCTCGGAGCTACGCTCCGCACTAATCGCATCTTCATCCCTTCCGTCGTGGTGCCAACGATCCGCCGAGCAGGTTCACCCGCGATCCGCGCCCAAGACGCCACCGCCTGTCGGTCTGCGCGGCGCTTCTGGCTACCGACAGTACGCTGCGGACGGTGCCGGCTAGCTAAGCTAGTACGATGCCTTCGCGGTACTCGTAAATTGGGAATGTCCCTCGGTGTGCCTCACCATGCGTTGCCGCACAGGCAGCTGCATGCGGTTGCCGACGGCGTACTAAAGGGGTCGTCGTTCGCGAGATGCTGCTCGAAGGCGCACGCCGCCCCGGTGGGCGCGCGCTTGCGGACCGAGCGGCTCGGATTCCGGACGCACGGCGAGGCCGGAGGGCTTCCGCCCCCCGGCCTCCCACGCGCTTGGTACTTATTCGCTTCGCCAGATACTCACGCACCAGCTCGGGCCGTCTTCGAGGACGGCCCGAGCTGAGGGCGCGATAGGCGGGGCGCTTCTCGGTGCCTACTGGACGTTCGCCGTCTCGGAAGCGTCGGCGTTCAAGGTGAAGGTGCAGGTCGGGGTCTTGTTGAGGCCGCTGCTGCACGCCCCCGACCAGAGCACGGACCGGCCGTTCGTGACGCTGAGGGTGATGCGGGTCCCGGGGGCGAAGGGAGCGGAGCCGGTGGTTCCGACGGGGACGCTCAGGCCGGCCGGGGTGGAGGAGACGGTCTCGCCGGCGCGGCCGGTGGCGGTGAGGGTGAGCTTCGGCCCGCAGACGTTCGCGATGCCACCGCCGCCGCAGATCTGCGGCGCGGCGCAGGTGCCGCAGGTGAGCGTGCCGCCGCAGCCGTCGAGGATCGTGCCGCAGTTCTTGCCCTGGGCAGCGCAGGTCGTGGGCGTGCAGGTGCAGCCCGCGATGGGGGTGCCGACGCACGCCCCGGCGGCGCACGTGTCGGCAGAGGTGCAGGGATTGCCGTCGTTGCAGGGCAGGCTGACCGGCGTGTGGACGCAGCCGATCGCCGGGTTACACGAGTCGGCCGTGCACACGTTGCCGTCGTTGCAGCCGAGCGCCGGGCCTCCGACGCAGACGCCGGCCGTGCAGACGTCCGCCGTGGTGCAGGCATTGCCGTCGTTGCAGGGCGCCGTGTTCGGTGTGGCCACGCACACGTCGGTGCCGTTGCAGGTGGCTGTCATGCACGGGTTCGGGTTGGCGCACGGGCTTCCCGCCGCCTTGAACTTACACGTGGCCGAGCAGCAGGACGCGGGCGTCCCGTTGACCGCGCCATCGTCGCACTGCTCGCCGAGGTCGACGATGCCGTTGCCGCAGGTCTGCGCGACCTTGCCGATGACCGTGGAGAACAGGTTCGTCGAGATGCCGACCGGCAGTCCGGGGCCGACGATGCTGACGAAGTTCTGGCCGCAGCTGCTGCCAGTCACGGTCTGGGGCGAAACGGGGTTACCGATCGTGCCCGCGGGCGGCGGCACGGGGCCGGTCGCGAAGCGCAGGAACGGCCCGACCGGGCCCGTGAGCGCGAGCGAGAACGCCGTCGGCACGAGCCCGACCGGCACCGCGCCGACCGTCACCGTGTCGTTGATCACGCCGAAGCCGTCCGCCGTGAACGTCTTCACCCCGTAGGGGTGGGTCACGGTATAGACCCCAGCGGGCTGAAGACCCGCGACGCGGACGCGGACGCGACCGAAGACCATCTGGTTCCCCGCCGCGACCACGCCGTTCAGGAAAGTTCCCTCGACGGCCGCGGTGTAGAGATAGCTGACGGTGCCGACCGTCCCCTTCGCGATCGCCCGGGAATAGAACATCTCCACGGGGAAGTTATTCGGGAAGGAGACCGGGAGAGCCGGATTCGGCAGAGTGGTGAGGAACGCCGGGCCGGCACAGACGGGGTCCAGGCACTGTGCCAGTGCCAGCCCGGTCGAATCCTGATAGTACATCGGGAAGCCGTTCGCCGGGTCGATCGGCCCGAAACCCGCGAGGGGCACCGTGCACGCGACGGGCGCCGGTGGCACGCCGCCTCTCGCGGCCGCGTAATTCGCCACGCCGAGCAGCATGACCAGACTCGCTACAGTTGCTGTCAATCGTTTCATCGTTCTTCCCCTTTTTGCTTCCCCCGGCGTCCCCTCTCGGGCCGGCTTCGCAGGTTCGTGTTGCGTTTTTGTTGTCTCGTTGAGTTGACGTTTCATCTTGATTTCCAAACCGCTTGGTACTGTGAATCGCCCCTCAGCCCGGGCCGTCCGTCACGGACGGCCCGAGTCGAGGGGGCCGCCCGTGCCTACTGGACGCTCGCGGTCTCGGAGGCCGCGGCGCTCAGCGTGAAGGTGCAGGTAGGGGTCTTGATGCCGCCGCTGCTGCATGCTCCCGACCAGATCACGGACCGGCCGTTGGTCACGCCGAGGCTGACGCTGGTCCCGACGGGGAAGGTGGCGGAGGCGGTGGACCCGACGGGGACGCTCAGGCCCGCGGGGGTCGACGAGACGGTCTCGCCAGCGCGGCCGGTGGCGGTCAGGGTGAGCGCCGCGGTCGCGGGAGCAGGGGCCCCGACGCCGCAGACGTTCGCGACGCCACCGCCGCCACAGGTCTGCGGTGCGGTGCAGACGCCGCAGGTTAGCGTGCCCCCGCAGCCGTCGGGGATCGTGCCGCAGTTCTTTGCCTGCGCCGCGCACGTCGTGGGAACGCAGGGGGCGGGCGGAGGCGGAGGTGCGGCGGCCAGGACGCCGGACCAGCGCGTCGAGTGCACGACCGCGCCGACCGTGCAGCTGAGTCGGATCTGTGCGCTGCTGCCGGCCGCCACCGTACCAGGGGTGAGGAAGTTGAGCGCGGTCGCCCGCACGAGCGGAGTAGCCTGAGCCGCGAACGGGGTCACCGCGGCCGTGCCCGAGATGCCGCCCACGGTGATGGTCGCCCCGGCACACCCCACCGGGAAGCGGGCAGGATCCATGTTGGTGAGGCTGACCCGAACGCTGGTGCCGTCCGTGCGGGCATCGGCCACCGCCGTGAAGCCCGCCAGGCTCGGATTCTCGCCGGCGATCAGGCTGAGCTTCGCATCGCTGATGAAGCCCATGCACTTGCCGCCCGAGCAGCTGTCGCCGGTGGTGGCGGCTTTGCCGTCGTCGCAGTTCGCCGGGGTGCCGAGGCATGCGCCGAGGGTGCACGTGTCGCCGACCGTGCAGACGTTGCCGTCGGTGCAGGGAATCGCGTTGAAGCTCAGGAACCCACACGCCCCGGCGCCGTTGCAGGCGTTGTTGGTGCAGACGCTCGCGGCGGTGCAGGGCGAGCCGAGCGGCTCGAACTTGCACGTCGGCGAGCAGCAGTCACCGGCCAGGGTGTTGCCATCGTCGCACTGCTCGCCCACGTCGAGGACCCCGTTGGCGCAGACGTTGATCGTCTGGCCCGTGATGGTGAACAAGTTCGTCTGCACGCTGCCGGGGAGGAGCCCCGGCCCGTTCACCTGGAAGAAGTTGGTGCCGCAGGGGCTCCCGGTGATGGTGTGGGGGGTGAGCCCGTCACCGATGAAGCCGGCGGGGGGAGCCGTATCCCACGTGAGGAAGGTCGAGCCCACCGGGCCCGCGAGGGCGAGCGAGAACGCACTCGGGAGAAGCGAGATCGGTATCGCGCCGACCGTCACCGTGTCGTTGATCACGCGGACGCGAGTGAAGACCATCTGGTTCCCCGCCGCGACCACGCCGTTGAAGAAGGTCCCTTCGAGGGCCGCAGTGTAGAGCCCGCTGACCGTGCCGGCCGTGAACTTCGCAACCGCCCGGGCATAAAAGGACTCCGGGGGGAAGTTGGCCGGGAAGGAGATCGGCGCCAGCGGGTTGGGAAGGGTGCCTGCCAGCGCCCCGCACCCTGCCAGGTTGAGGCACGGCTGCAGCGCCAGCCCGTTGGAGTCCACGTAGTACAGGGGGAAGCCGTTCGCGGGGATGATCGTCGCGCTGACCTCCGGCAAGGGGCCATTGGTACACACCTGCGCGCGGGCGTTGCCTGCGAGGCAGGCCAAGACCAGCAGCGCCGCGGCGCCTGCCCTACGCATCACAGCGCACCTGCTTGCTTGCGCGTCGCGGCCGGGTCCCTCCGCCCGAGCCCCGACAGTCCAGGAAAAACGGCCCTTCACCTTCGTCGAATCCATGTGGT
>VBKG01000301.1 GCA_005879585.1 Deltaproteobacteria bacterium
CCGGTACCTCCTCGCGTCGCTCTCGTGAACGGGCGGTACACCCGCGCGGGCGGCTGATCGACACTCATAATAGCGCCCACGTTCCTGGTTTCGTAAAGACGCAGTGCACAACGAGCTGCCCGGTGTGCTGAGCTTGCGGCGACGAAGTCCCGGGTCGAGCTGCTAGGTCTCGTCTTCCACCAGGTCCTCCCCGCCCCCGCGGCGCGCGGCCACCGCGGCCGCCGTGAAGAGGCCGGTCAGCAGACCCAGCACGCCCACACCGGCGAGCGTCAGCCATTCGGCGCCCGTGGGATGGACCATCGATCCGACGGCGCGCCCGAGATCGAAGCGGCCGCCGCCGTCCCGCATGGCCTTCAGCGCCGCGATGGTCACGACGCACAGCGCGCCGACCGCGGCCGCCGCGACTCCCCCCGCGACACCGCGGAGGGCGAGGCCCGCCGGGGCCAGCGGCTCGCGACGGCGGTGCGCCTCCAGCGTGAACACGGGCTCGCGCACGCCGAGCGGGACGAAGCGCGCCAGCAGGACCATGCCGGGGACGCCGAAGACGAGCGTCAGCAGGAAGAACGTCCGCCAGCCGACCGCCTCGACGAGGAAGCCGCTGAGCGGCCCCGCCACGAGCCGCGGCAGGCCGAAGAGGCTCGAGAAGAGCGCGTACTGCGTGGCCGAGAAGCGCTTCTGCGTCATTCGCAGCAGCAGCACCGAGAACGCGCCTGTGCCCATGCCGGAGGTCAGCATCTCGAAGCCGGTCGCCGCGTACATGAGCGGTACGTTCAGGGGACTACCTGCGAGAATGACGTAGCCCGCGTTCGAGAACGTCTGCAGGAAGCCGAAGAGCCAGAGCGAGTGACCGAGGCCGATGAGCGTGGTGAAGAAGCCGCCGAGAAAGGTGCCGAGCAGCGTCGCCGCGAGGCCAACGGTGGCGAGCGCGAATCCCCGGTCGAATGCGCTGTAGCCCATCTGGCCGAGGAACGGCCGGATGAGCGCCTGCGCGAGCTGATCCGAGAACTTGTAGAAGACGACGAAGGCCAGGATCTCGAGGGCGCGGTGGCGGGCGAGGAAGCCGAGGAACGGCTCCCACACGGCGCTCCGGAGACTCGCCGGCGCCGGCACGGTCCGCTCCGGTTCCGGCGCGCGCCAGGTGACGAGCAGCGCGAGGAGATAGAGGAACGCGAGGCACGCGTTGACGGCCGGCCACGACCACGCGGCCGCGAGCGTGATGGCGAGCCCGCCCGACGTGAACAGCGCCGCACGGTAGAGCGCGATGCGTGCGCCGACGGCCGCGCCCTGCTCCTCCGGGCGCAGGACGTCGACCGCGTACGCGTCGACGGCGATGTCCTGGGAGGCCGACGCGAAGGCGATCGCGAACGCGAGCGCCGCCACGACCCACGGCGTCTCGGGTCGGTGGCCGACGCCCGCGAGCATGAGCGTCAGCGCGAAGAGTGCCACCTGCGCGACCGCCGCCCAGCCGCGCCGGCGCCCGAGCCACGGCGGCGCGTACCGGTCCATCAGCGGCGACCAGAGGACCTTGAACGCCCACGGCGCCTGGGCGAGCGTGATGAGTCCCACGACCGAGATGCTGACGCCGCTGCTCGCCATCCAGTCGGGGACGGCGATCATGACGAGACCGAACGGCAGGCCCGAGGAGAACGAGAGAAGTGACACCGCGGCGGTGCGCCACGACGTCATCGCATGGCTGAGGCTGCGGAAGGCGCCCGGGCGGTGGCCACCCGCCACGCTCTCCGCACGCCGCGACGACGCCGGGACCTGTTCCGCCGCTTCCGCCACCCACCGGAATGTTTACCAGCCCGCGTGCCGGGGTGCGACCGGCGGCGCTAGCTCTTCGTCTTCAGCGACGTCTCGTTGTCCCGGATGAAGGCGCGGATCTCCTCGGCCATGTCGAGGAGCCGCGTCCACTGCTCCTTGTAGAGCGTCACGGGGAACCGCCCGAGGCCGTAGACCGAGACACCGCCCTTCTCGCTCACCTTGATCGTGATCCCGCGGCTCGCGGCGCGCTTGAGTCGCTCGTTCTCGGCTCTCAGGCGCGCGAGCTCGCTGTCCGTCATGTCATCGGCCATGGAGCGCGTGTAGCAGACGCGCCGCGACATTGCACATCGTCAGCGCGCGGCGAGCGCCTGCGTCACGGTCCAGCGGACGCGACCGCCACCCCGGGTGTCGACGAGCACCACGGGCCCCGTCCCCGGCTGGATCGCGTCGCCGGAGAGCGAGAGCACCAGCACCTTCGCCGGCATCGTCGGGGACGCCTGCTGGAACGCCGTCATGAAGTGCCGCGTCCGGCGCGTCGGCCTCACCCGGAGGATCTCGAGGCGACTGTGCCGGGGCGCCAGCGTGAGCTCGAGCCCGCGCACGGCGGCGTCACGGTTCCGGAGGACGACGGCATTCCCCTGACGCATCACGCGAACGTGGCCCGCGCTCACGGTCTCCGCCGGCGTCCGTGAGATCTTTACGGTGACCGCCGGCGCGGCACCCGTGCAGGTGAGCGGCGTCGGGATCCTCCCGAGCAGCGCGTCGATCTCGCGCAGCACGTCGAAGATGTCGATCGCGCCGTCGCAGCTGTCGTCGCAGAGACATTGCTGCACGGCCGTCGGTGTGATCTTGCCGAGGACGACGTCGATCGTGGTGAGAACGTCGAAGAGGTTCAGGGCGCCGTCGACGTTGCAGTCACCGAGGACGCCGCCGTCACACTGGAGCGTCGTGCTGGTCGTCGATGTGGTGGTGGTCGTCACCGTGGTGGTGGTCGTGGTGGGGACGTCCAATGGCGTCAGCAGGAGCGCGTGGTCGGCGCCCGACAGCAGGGCGCCGACCGTCGCGATCTGGCGCCCGTCGTTGATGGCGCGTGCCTCGTGCAGCGTCCAGCCGGACTCCACCGGGATGAGCGTGTTCAGGTCTGTCATCACGCCGTCCGCGTAGAGGAAGGCGCGCGCTGGCTCGTCCTCGTCGGCCACCCATCCGACGGCGTCGCCGAGGCCGTTGATCGCGTACGCGAAGCTCGCGGTGCGGCCGAGCGCCCCGAGGTCCTGCATCACCCCGCTGCGATAAAGGAATGCCCGCTGGGTGTTGCTCGCGTCGGCCGCCACGCCCACCACGTCGCCCGCGTCGTTGATGCCACGCGCGCTGCTGCTGAGACCGCCGAGCGTCCCGAGATCCGCGAGCGTGCCATGGTACAGGAAGGCATGCGCACGGGCGGCCGCGTCGTACGCGGCGCCCACCACGTCCCCCGCCCCGTTGATGCCGTAGCCGAAGCTCGCCGTGCCGCCGAGCGTGCCGAGGTCGGTCATCGCGCCGCCGCTGTAGAGGAACGCGTGCAGCGGCGCGCCGCCGCCCGGCTGCGCCGACCCCGTGATCTGGCCCGCGGCGTTGATGGCCTGCGCGACGCTGCTCGTCCCGCCGAGCGTCCCGAGGTCCGTCATCCGCCCCGCGGAGTAGAGAAAGGCATGCGAGGTCGACGACGCCCCGACCGCCGCCGCGCCGACGACCTGCCCGGCTCGATTCACGCCGTAGGCGAAGCTGCTCGCGCCGCCGAGCGTCCCGAGGTCGATCATCATCCCGTTCGTGTAGAGGAAGGCGTGCTGTGCGCCGGTGGCGGTTGCGGCGGCGCCGACGACCTGCCCTGCCTCGTTGATCCCCCAGGCCGCGCTCGATGAGCCGCCGAGCGTCCCGAGGTCGAGGAGGTTGTACGTCGGCGCCGCCCACGCCCGCGACGCGACGAGCAGCGCCGCCGCGAGCGCGAGCCGAACGAGCTGCGACCGTCGTTGCATGTCGGGGCGCCCGCCGTTCTAGCACGACGATGGCGGTCCCGAGCGAGAAGTTTAGAACACCGACGAGGCTCGGCGCTGCGCGTCATGCGTCGGCGCCTTTCGCCTCGTCCGCGCACGTGCTAACCCGCGCGGCGTGGCCGAGAGGCTGATCTCCGCCGACTCGCACGTGAACCCGCCGCCCGACCTCTGGCTCCGGGATGCGCCGCAACGGCTCGCGGACCGCGTACCGCGCGTCGAGTCCACGCCCGAGGGCGACGTGTGGGTCGTCGACCGGAAGACCCAGCCCGTCCAGGGGCTCTCCTTCATGGGAGGCCGCGACTACAAGGACTACCGGCCGCGGGTCGCCTACAAGGAGATGCGCCCCGGCTCGTGGGATCCGCAGGCCCGCCTCGGCGACATGGACCAGGACGGGATCGCGGTCGACGTGCTCTACGGCGGCGGCCCGATGCGGTACGACGACCCGGACCTCCGCCGGTGGTGCATCGCGCGCTACAACGACTGGCTCTTCGAGCTCGAGGCCGCGAGCCACCGACGGCTGGTCGGCATCCCGGTGCTGCCGATCGACACGCTCGAGGAAACGCTCGCCGAGCTGCGCCGCGTGCTCGCCAAGGGCGCGCGCGGCGTGCAGGTGGAGGCGTTCCCCGACAACCAGGGCCGGCCGCACTACAGCGATCCCGTGTGGGAGCCGCTCTGGACCGAGGTCGCGGCGGCGGAGGTGCCGCTCTCCTTCCACATCCAGGGGCCGCGCGGGATGCACCTCCAGCGGCTCTTCGACCCCACACCCGGAGTGCGGGAGTCGTTCATCGCGCTCGCGCCGCTCGGCGTGAGCGAGCTCGTCGCCGAGCTGATCTTCTGCGGTATCTGCGCCCGCCACCCGCGTTTGCGCTTCGTCGTCGTCGAGACGGGCATCGGCTGGATCCCCTACTTCCTCGAGCGCATGGACTCGACGTTCAAGAAGCATCGCTTCTGGACGCGCTCGGTCATCCCCGAGCCGCCGAGCTTCTACTGGTACCGCCAGGGGCACGCGACGTTCATCGAGGACCACGCGGGTGTGAAGCTCCACCGCGAGGCGGGGACGGCGAACGTCATGTGGTCGAGCGACTACCCGCACAGCGACTCGACGTGGCCGCGGTCGCGCGAGGTCGTCGACGAGCACTTCGCGGACGTGCCGGAGGAAGTCCGGCGGCAGATCGTCTCCGGCAACGCCGCGCGACTCTACCGGATCGAGTGACGCGGCGTCGCCGGGGGCGAGTCACACGGCGGCGCGCACGGGGGCTCCGGCGCGGAGAGCCTGCGGCTCTCGCGTCGCATCGCGGCGGAGCAGATAGAGCAACGGGCCCACGCTGCCGAACCCCAGGGTCAGCAGCACGTAGGGTATCGCCGACACACCCCGCTTCCGGGCGTCCTGCCACATCCAGCCGATGATCAGGCTGAGGGCGATCACGAGGTCGGCGAATGCGGTGACCGTCACCGAGTTCGCCATCTCGAGCCGGACGACGCCGGCGACCCCGTGCTGGTAGAGCGCGTAGGCCGTCAGGTCACCGAATGCGAGCAGCACCAAACCGATCCCGATCTTACGTGCGTTCATGCTGGCCTCCTTTCGTCCGCCGTCGGTCCAAAGAACGTGCCGCGATCGACGCGACGCACCCACGGGCCCACGGCCGGCGCCGCGTGGCGCCGTCGCCGCACGCTGTGGCACGACCGCCACAGTGAGCCTCCCGTTGCGCGCCGCCCGCGGGCCGCGCGACAATCCGGGGCGTGGGCCAGGACTTGCACCGACACCGAGCCACATGAGCGCGTTCCGAGCCACCCGCTGGTGGGCGGCCGCGGGCGGTCTCGCCCTCGCCGTCGTCGACACGATCTTGATGGTCATGCTCGGCGTGACGTTCCAGATGAACGGGCGCAACGTGAGCGCGCTCGTCGCCGTCTCCTTCGGGTCGTCGCTCGCGCTCCTCGGCTACCTCGTCGGCTATGCGGCCGAGGCGCGGCGGCGAGACCGGCATGCGACCGCCCTCATCCAGGCACAGCTCGAGGCCCTCAATACCGGGCGCGCCCGGCTCGTGCAGAGCGAGAAGCTCGCCGCGCTCGGCCAGCTCGCCACCGCGATCGCGCACGAGGTCCGCAATCCCCTCGCCGTCATCCGCTCGGCCGCGCAGGGGCTCGGGGAGACGGTCCCGGTGGACGACGCCGCGGCGGCACGGGCGTGCGACTTCATCGTCGCCGAGATCGACCGCCTGGCGAGCGTCGTCTCGTCGCTGCTCGACTTCGCCCGGCCGCTCCACCTCGAGGCGCGTGCCGTCTCGGTCCGCGATCTCTTCGACCGCGCCGCGCTCCTCGCCGCGGGCGAGCTCGCGGCCAAGGGCGCCCGGCTCGCGCGCGACGAGTCGCCCGCCCTTCCCGCCGTCCTCGCCGATCCGGACCTGCTTTCCCAGGTCCTGCTCGGCCTCCTCGCCAACGCCGCCGAGGCCGTGCCCCCCGGCGGGGAGGTCATGCTCGCCGCCCGCGTGCGCGACGGCGCCGTCGAGCTGGTCGTCGAGGATTCGGGTCCCGGCATCCCCGCCGAGCTACGCGCTCGCGTCTTCGAGCCGTTCTTCACCACGCGCCCGCGCGGCATCGGTCTCGGCCTCGCCGTCGCCCGCCAGGTCGTCGAGGCGCACGGCGGGCGCATCGAGGCCGGCGAGCGACCGGGCGGCGGGGCACGGCTCACGGTCCGGCTGCCGCCCGCGCGGGATTCGGCGATCGCCGCATGAAGCCCCGCGTCGTCATCGTCGACGACGAGGAGCGCATGGCGGGCGTCGTCGCCGCGGCGCTCGGCCGCGCCGGGTACGAGTGCGAGCAGTGCGCGAGCGGCGACGCGGCCCTCGCCGCGCTCGAAGAGCGCCCGGCCGATGTCGTGGTCACGGACTGGAAGATGCCGGGAATGGACGGCCTCACGCTGCTCCGCTCCCTGCGCGCGCGCTGGCCCGCCACCCCGGTCGTGCTGCTCACGGCCTACGGCAGCGTGCCGTCCGCCGTCGCCGCCATGCGCGAGGGCGCCTTCGACTTCGTCACCAAGCCCTTCGACAACGACGAGCTGCGCGCGCTGGTGGCGCGCGCGCTCGACCTGACGCGCCTCGAGCGCGAGAACCGCTACCTCCGACAGGAGGTCGCCAGCCGCTATGCACCGGACGCGACGGTGGCCGAGAGCGAGGCGAGCCGGAAGCTCCTCGACCTCGTGCGGCGCGTGGCGCCGAGCCGCGCAACGGTCCTCATCCAGGGCGAGAGCGGCACCGGCAAGGAGCTCGTCGCCCGCCTCCTCCACTACTGGAGCGACCGTGTGGGGCATCCGTTCGTCGCGGTGAACTGCAAGGCCTTCGCCGAGGGCGTGCTCGAGAGCGAGCTCTTCGGACACGAGAAGGGCGCGTTCACCGGTGCCGTCGCGGCGCGCCCTGGCTGCTTCGAGCGGGCATCGGGCGGGACGCTCTTCCTCGACGAGATCGGCGAGATCGGTGCGGACTTCCAGGCGAAGCTCCTGCGCGTCCTGCAGGACGGCGAGGTGCTTCCGGTCGGCGGCACGCGCCCGCGGCGCGTCGACGTCCGCGTCGTCACCGCGAGCAACCGCTCGCTCCGCGACGAGGTCTCGGCCGGCCGCTTCCGCGACGACCTGTACTACCGGCTGAACGTCATCCCGATCCAGCTCGCCCCGCTGCGCGAGCGCCGGGACGACATCCTGCCGCTCGCCCGACACTTCCTCGCGCGGCACGCCGGCGAATCCGGCCGCCGTCTCGCACTCGCCCCCGAAGCCGAGGACGCCCTCGTGGCGCACGCGTGGCCGGGGAACGTGCGCGAGCTCGAGAACGCGCTCGAGCGCGCCGTCGTGCTCGCCCACGGCGAGCGGATCACGCCCGAGGACCTCCTCCTCGAGCATCGCGCGGCGTCGGCCGACGGCGCGCCGGAGGGAACGCTCCAGGACGCGCTCGACCGCGCGGCGGCCGCCCGCATCTCGTCGGCGCTCGAGGTCGCGAAGGGCAATCGCGCGGAGGCGGCGCGAGCCCTCGGCGTCGACCGGACGACGCTCTACCGGTTGATGAAGCGCCTCGGTCTCTCGCCGCTCATCGTTTCCGGAGGAGGAACTGCCGGTCCTGGATGAGCACGGTGTCGCACGTCCCGGCAGCGCGAAACTCGTCGACCGCTCGCGTCACCCCGCCCTCCCACCAGCCCTCGGCCCCGTAGTCGTCGCCGGCGATGAAGCCGCCGACCTTCACCTTGGGGTGATACGACGCGAGATCCGCCTTCACGAAGTCGTAGAGGTGATTGCCGTCGATGTAGACCCAGTCGAAGTACGCATCCGCGAAGCCTTCGGCCGCCGCGACCGACGGCGACCGGTGCACGACGACGATGCCGGCGGCGATCTCGCTGGCGAAGCGCGACAGCACGGCGGCATGGATCGCGTCCATCCGCGCCTGACTCGCGCCGACCTGCCCGCCGTACCACGCCTGGGCGTAGCGCGCGTCGGGCTCGTACCGCCACGGATCGACGAGATGGAGCCGCCGCGGCCGCACGTGGGCCAGGATCTGCGCCGAGAAGTCGCCCTCGTACACGCCGATCTCGGCGCCGACCGACGCGCGCGGCAGCCGGCGCAGCAGGGCGCCGCGGAGATCGTCGCTCGTCAGGTCCTCCAGCGCTCGCGGAGCCACGGTACGATGAGCTCGTCCGCGACCCGCTGGCGCGGGTCGGCGAGCCGCGCGCCGGCCGGGCCCGCGGGGTTCAGGTAGTGGTCCGCGCCGCGCAGCTCGTCGTAGCGCTTGTCGCGCGCGGCGACCGCCTCGAAGGCGCGGCGGCACTCGCTCGGATGGATATCGGTGTCGGCCGTCGCGCAGATGACCTGCGTCGGCACGGTGACGGCGGGCAGCGTGCGCTCGAGGTCGGCGTTCGAGCGCAGCCCGGACCAGGTGGAGAGCCAGCCCCGCGCGCTCATGACCCGCGCGAGCCCCTCGCCGTAGTTGCCGGCGATCGGGTCCCGGCCGAAGGAGAAGATGGAGCCGGGGCGGCGCTCGGATGGGTCGAGCGAGAGGTCCAGGTGTCGCGGATCGGCGAGCGTGCGGTAGACGAGCAGGTAGCGACGCTGGAGCGCACGCCGCGCGACGAACGGTCGCTCCGCCGGCGTGAGTCCCGGCTCGCGCAGCCGGGCGCGGAACCACGCCGCCTCCTCGCACCAGGCGAGTGCGCGCCGGTCGATCCGCTCGCAGCGGGCGCGCTGCGCCGCGCGGTACTCCGCGAGAAAATCGGCCGAGTATCGCGAGGCACCTTCCTCCATCGGCCGGTAGCCGTTGGCCGGGTCGTACATGTCGAGGCGGGGGTTCACGGCCGTCGGATCGTCCTCGTCGACGACCGACGGGTCCAGGTGATCGAGCAGGTAGCGCCCTTCGCCGAGATGCGCGGCGAGGAGGACGAGGCCGTCCGCCACGGGCATCTCGACCTCACCGAGCGGGACGCGATCGCCGGACGGCGCACGCGCGAGGCGCTCCGCCGGCGGCTTCGCCGCCTCCTCGAGGTAGAACGCGAAGAGCGACCCGCCCCCCGAGTTCCCGAGCAGGACGACGGTGGCGAATCCGCGGGCGCGCAGGAACGCGATCGTCCCGGCGACGTCGAGCAGCAGGCGCTCGTGGAGCGCGTCGGCGTCGTTGTTGAGGTAGCGGGTGGTCGTCCCGAGGAACGCGTACCCCGCCGCGGCGAGCGCAGGGGCGAGATAGTGGCGGCTGAAGTCGCCGCGCGGATGCATCGCGAGCACCACCGCCGCGGGATCGGTCCGCGGCGGCAGGTACAGGACGCCCGACAGCGGGACGCCGTCGGCGGCGTGGTGATGCACGATCTCGCGCCGGATGGCGGGATCGATCGTGCTCCAGTGAAACGGCAGCCGGGCGGGCGTCGTCGGCATCGAGCCGCGTCACGCTGTGTGCCACGGATCGGAGGCGAACGGCAAGGACCGCCATGAGAATCTAGCTAGCAGCGGCGGTGCGACACGCCCGCCCGGCCGGACGGGCAGCGCGTCATGCATCCGTGCGCGTCTCGCATCGTCGCGCGAAACCGTGCGGCGACGCGGCGTTGCGTCCGCCGTGGCGGCTGCGGCGGCTCATGGCACGTCGGTTGCTGGTCACGATGGCATGGGGACCCGACGGGGGATGGCGAGCCCTGTCCGCGCCGCGTGCGCGCTCGCGCTCATCGTCGCCGGCGTGCCGCTGGCATCCGAAGCGCGCGTCCGCTGCACGGGCGGCCGCTATCTGGTGCAGCGCTCGGCCTCCCCGATCATTGCCGCCAGCGGCGTCGAGCTGGTCCACGACGCGCTCGTCGTCGGCCCCGGGGACGCGCAGCTGCTGTCCCTCGGCGACGGCTGCCCCGCGACCGCCGTCCGGTTCACGCAGAAGAAGACCCTCACGCTCGTCCGCGCGCGCTGGATCGGCTGCCCCGGGATCGCCGGCCGGGTGCGGCTCCGCGCGCGTCTCGACCGCAGCTGCGAGCGCATGAAGGGCGTCGTCGTCGCCCGCCGGCTGAACATCCGGAAGCCGTTCACCGCCACGCTGTCGCGCTGTGGCGACAACATCGTCGATACCACCGGCGGCGAGCAGTGCGAGCCGCCCGGCACGGCGACGTGCGACGCGAGCTGCCTCACGATCGGGTGCGGTGACGGCGTCGTCGACCCGAACGCCGGCGAGCAGTGCGAGCCGCCGCTCAGCACCGGCTGTGACGTCAACTGTCACTCGGTCAGCTGCGGCACCCAGTGCGACTGCTCGGCGGGCCAGGTCTCCTGCGGCAGTGCGTGCGTCGATCTGCAGACCGATACGTCGAACTGCGGCGCGTGTCGGAAGACGTGTCTTGCGGACCAGCAGTGCATGCTCGGGCACTGTGCCTGCCCGGCGGGGCAGCGCATCTGTGCGGGCCAGTGCGTCGACCGGCAGACGGATCCCACGAACTGCGGGTCGTGCGGCAACGTGTGCCTGCCCGGCGCGATCTGCGTGTCGGGGAACTGCGCCTGCCCGATCGGCGAGCGCGTCTGCGCCGGCGCTTGCGTCGACCGCCAGTCTGATCCCCAGAACTGCGGCAACTGTGGCCGGGTGTGTCTCCCGGGCGCGGTCTGCTCACGCGGCAGCTGCGGCTGCCCGCAGGGTACGAAGCTCTGCGGGACGGGCTGCGTCGACACGCAGTCGGACTTCAACAACTGCGGCCAGTGCGGCAGCGTCTGCCTGTCGGGCGAGTTCTGCTCGGCAGGACGCTGCGTGTGTGCGGACGGCAACCGGCTCTGCGGTGGAGCATGCGTCGACCCGGGGAGCGACCCGGGCAATTGCGGCGGATGCGGCAAGGTCTGCCAGCCGGGCGCCGTCTGCTCGGTCGGCAACTGCAAGTGCCCGCCGGGCACCGACTCGTGCGCCGGCGCCTGCGTCGACAAGCGCAGCGATGCCAACAACTGCGGCGGCTGCGGCAAGGTCTGCCTCGCCGGCGAGTCGTGTTCCGGAGGCCGGTGCATCTGCGCCGACGGCAAGGCCATCTGCGGCAACGCCTGCGTCGACAAGCAGACCGATCCCGGCAACTGCGGGTCCTGCGGGACGGTCTGTCCCCTCGACAAGAGCTGCACGTCCGGCCGCTGCCGCTGACCGCGGCGCCCAGTCGACGGTTCGCGGCCGTCCTGCGCTGGCACTACTTCGTCGGCTTCGGCGTGACCGGAGCTGAGCGCGGCGTCAGCCGTCGAGCCCGTCGCCACGGTACGAGCGGGCGATGGGCACGTGGTAGTGCTCCGGACGGTGCCGGGAGAATCCGCCCTCCATCAGGCGGCGATGGAGGTCGTCGGCGATCCGCTCGGACGCGCGGCCGTCGCCGAGGTCGTGCGTCCACCGGGTGCCGACGAGTGACTCGAGCTTTCGGAACACGGTCGGAGCCGGATACGACTCCGGCTCGGCCGGGTCGAACTTGACGCTCGAGCGCGCGTCGTACACCTGCGGGCGTTCCGTCGCCCGGCGCATCTGCACGGATGGCACCTGCAGCACGCAGGCCTCCTCCACGACCGTGCCGGAGTCGCTCAGCACGCCGCGCGCGCCCACCATGAGACAGAGCATCTCGTCGTACCCGACGGGATCCACGACGTGCACGTTCGGCGGCAGCGCGACGCCGAAATCGCGGAGCCGCTGCTGGGTGCGATAGCTGGCGGGAAAGTACACGTGGCGAGGTGCGGCCCCCGCGAGATGCACGATCGCCTCCAGCGTGGGCCGCTGCTCGACGTTCTCGCGGCGGTGGCAGGTCATCAGGTAGTACTCGCCTCGCGCGATGCCGCGATCGGCGAAGAACGCGCCGCGCATCATCGCGTCGAAGCGCTCGCGGCGGGAGAAGTAGTAATGGTCCAGGATGTCGACGATCGGGTTGCCGACGACCACGATGCTGTCGGGGTTGAGCCCCTCACGCACGCCCTGCGCCTTGTACTCGTCGAAGTACGCGTAGATGACGTCGGCAAGATGGTCGACGGTGATCCGGTACTTCTCTTCGGGCATGCGCCAGTCGTACGAGCGCATGCAGCCCTCGATGTGCACGATCGGCACGTTCAGCTGCGCGGCGGCGATCGCACCGACCGTCGTGTTGGTGTCTCCGAGGAACACCGCCGCGGCGGGGTCGAGGTCGCGGAGCACGGGATAGAGTCCCGCGACGACCGACGCGACGATGTCGGCGTCCGTCTCGCCACCGGACCGCAGGTCGATCTCGGCCGGCACCACATCGAGCTCGCGGAAGAAGATGTCCTTCAGGTTGTCCGAGTAATGCTGGCCCGACCAGATCAGGTGGAATTCGGTGTCCGCGTAGCGCCGGAGCTGCTTCAGGATCAATGCGGCGCGGATGACGTCGGGGCGAATCCCGAGGACGAATGCCAGGCGGTGGTTCATGGACCGCCCCGGTAATCGAACGCGCCGAGCTCCTCGATCATCGCGGGGACGGTCGGCGGCTCCGCATACCCCGCGGCGTCCCAGAGACGGCCGTTGAGGTCGCTATCGTTCGTCTCGAGCGTGCGATCGATGATCGTTCCGGCCTCGACGTCCTCGATCCGGACGTCCCGGCGGGCGAACGCGGCGGCGAAGGCGTGCAGCATCGCCGCCTTCGTCATGGAGCCCGAGGGAACGACGTGCTGCAGGTGCGACAGCGAGAGCCCGCGCGTGATGATGCCCTCGCAGAGCCGCGCGAAGTGCAGCGTCGTGACGCCGTTCCAGCGATGGTTGACGAATCCCTTGACCGTCGCGTCGCGCGGCTGGCGGCGAAACCATTCGATCAGGAATTTGAAGTCCTTCGGCTCGGGACCGATGATCGAGCAGCGCAGGTGGTGGACGTTCTCCTGGAACGACTCGCCGAGGCTCTTCGTCTTCCCGTAGACGTCGAGCGCATCGTGCGGATCGCTCTCGACGTACTCGCCCCGGCTCCCCGAGTACACGCAGTCGGTGGCGATCTGCAGGATGCGGGCATCCGCCCCTCTCGCGAGCTCGCCGAGCAGGTGCGGGAGGCGCGCGTTCACGTCAACGGCGCGCTCCACCTCCGACGGCTGGTCGTCGCGGATGAGCGGCTTGGTGATGCCGATCGCGTTCACGATCCACGCGTGGCCCGCGACCATCTCGGACGGCGGCGGGTCGCGGTCGAACCGGAAGACACGCCACGCCGCGCCCGGCAGCCGGGACCCGCACTGCGCGGCGAGCGTCGCGTCCCGCACGGTGGCGGTGACGTTCAGCGCCGGGTTGCGCGACAGCACGTCCACGACCATCGAACCCAGCATGCCGGACCCGCCGAGGACGAGAACCTTCGTCATGCAGACGCCGCCGGACGTCGCCGCAGGAACGCGAGCAGCGGATACTTGAGGTAGGACCAGAAGACCGACGGACGGTACGCGAAGGCCGTCGGCCGTTGATCGGCCTGGCGAGCGGTGAGGACGACCGGCACCTCGGCATACGTGCGCGCGAGAAACCGGCACCAGTGGAGCTCCTCCATGATGACGGGGAAGCGCCGCTCGCGGAGCGCCATCTGCTCGAGCAACGAGACCTTCACCGCCCGGAAGCCGTTCGTGCAGTCGTGGATCGGCACACCGAAGAGTGCGCGCGCGATCCGGTTCCCGACTGCGGAGACGATCCAGCGCGAGAACGGGACCCCGCTCACACCACCACCGCCACTGTAGCGCGTCGCCTTGACGACGTCCGCCCCGCCCTCCATCGCGGCGACGAAGCGGGGGATGTCGGCCGGCGAGTTCGTCAGATCGCTGTCCATGAATAGCACGTAGTCGAAACGTTTTTCCTTCGCCGCCTCCACGCCCGTGCGCAGCGCTGCGCCGTAGCCGCGGTTCGCCGGGTGCGTGACCATCCGTAGACGGGGCTCCGTCGCGGCGAGGCGACGAAGAATCGCGCCGGTCGCGTCGCTGCTGCCGTCGTCGACGACGATGAGACGCGATCGATACGGCAGGTCACGGAGCGCGCCGCACACCTCGACGACACACCGCTCCGCTCCCGCTGCCTCGTTGAACATCGGAATGACGACCGCGAAGGAGGGATGAGCGGACACACGGAACAACTAGCGTTCTTCGACGGTCCAGATGTCCCAATGCCGTGGGTCGTACCGCACGTCGTCCGTGAGGCTCTCCTCGATGGTCGACGTCGAGAAGAACACCACGTGCGCATCCGCCGTGAGCGACATGAAGCCGTTGGCGTAGCCTGCTGGGACGTACAGGACGCGCGGCCGATGCGCCGCGAGCACGAATCGCTTGACGGGGGCATCACGCGAGGGGGCGTCCCAGTCGTCGATCGCCACGGCACCGACGAGCGCGGCGCCGGTAACGACGGTCATGTACTTGGCCTCGCGCCGGTGCGCATGCCAGGCCCGCACGAATCCCGCCCGATGGTTGCGGACGGTGTAAAAGCGCTTGACGCCGGCGAAATCGAACTCGTTCACGAACGTCAGCTCGCCACGATCGTCGACCGCGACGTCGCCGGTATAGAGGACGGGTTCGCTCATGAGGCCGTCGGCGGCGGATGCTAGCCAACCCGTCGCGGGACGTAAAGCCGCTGGACTCCGGCGGATCGACTCGAGAGTGCTTGCCGGGGCGCGCCGTGGCCATGTACCGTCGGCGTGGTGCCCGCGGGCGAGCTGCAAGAGATCCGGTACCGATCATGAGGCCGACGGCGTGGATCCGGGCGCGCCTCGATCGAGGCTGGTCGCTCTCCTCCCTCGGAGCGAACGAAGCTCGCATTCTCTTCGACGTCGCCGCCAGCGCGGCCGCCGTGGGCGCGGCGGTCGGGTTCCTGGCCCTCTTCGTGCCCGGTTCGACGTCCTTTCGACAGACCGCGCCGCTCCTCATGGCGCCGATCCTGTTCATCGCCTGGAACGTCGTGGCGGGCCTCTACACACGGCTGCGGATCGCGGCCTGGCAGCGGAAGGCCGTCGTGCTCTTCGGCACGGTCACGGCGACGTCGGTGATCTGCGTCCTGCTCGGCGCGCCTGCAGCCGGCGTGGTCCTCTGGGGACTCATCGTCACGGCCCCCGTGATCCTCGGTCGGCTGTTCGTCGCCCTGCCCTTCAGCCGGCATACGTCCCTCGTCACGACGCTGGTCACACACCGGCACGGACCCGTCCTGGTGCTCGGCGGGGCCGGCTACATCGGCTGGCACACGGTCGACCTGCTGCTGGGACGCGGATACGAGGTCCGCGTCCTCGATCGACTCATGTACGGCCGGGAGTCGATCGCCGAGTTCGTCGGCCACCCGCGATTCGAGCTGATCGAGGGCGACGTGACCGACATCACCAAGCTCACGGCGGCCGCCCGCAACGCCTCCGCGATGATCCATCTCGCCGGGTTGGTGGGCGATCCGGCCTGTGCGGTCGACGCCGACTTCACCCGCCACACGAACATCGTGGCCACCCGCATGGCAAAGGAGGTGGCCCAGTCGCTCGGAGTCTACCGGTTCGTGTTCGCGTCGAGCTGCTCGGTCTACGGTCTCTCCGACGGCGAGGTCGACGAGCTGAGCGCGGTGAATCCACTGTCGCTTTACGCGCAGACCAAGGCCGACAGCGAGCGAGAACTCTTGCACGCGCTCCGCGACGACTTCTTCGTCACCGTGCTGCGCTTCGCCACCGTCTTCGGTCATTCGAAGCGTCCGCGGTTCGATCTCGTGACCAACCTGTTCACGGCCCAGGCGATGATCGAGGGCCGCATCACGGTCGCCGGCCCCGACCAGTGGCGGCCGTTCATCCACGTTCGCGACCTCGCGCGCGCCGTCCTGCACGTCCTCGAGGCGCCTCCCGAGATCGTCCAGAGCCAGGTCTACAACGTCGGTGACCGTCGCCTGAACATGACGATCGGCCAGCTCGCGGAGCTGGTCGCTACCGTGAGCCGCGAGTTCCGCGACTCGGTGACGGTCACGCTTCGGGAGCAGGCGGCGCCCGATCGACGGAACTACCTGGTGTCCTTCGAGAAGATCCGCAGCCACCTCGGCTTCCAGGCCGAGACCGGGCTCGCCGACGGTATTCGTGAGATGGCGCGTAATTTCGCGAGCGGGTCGTACCAGAATTATCGCGACGAGGTGTACAGCAACGTCGCGACGACGCTCCGCGCAGTCGAGACGTTCTACGATCCGCTCGAATCACAGCGACTGTACACCCCACGGCGGGTCGGCTAGAGCCGACGCTCACCGGCGCGCCTCGTCATGCCCAGAGGCGCGAGTCCGGCCAGCGCGAAGGCGCCTCGGCAACGAGTCGCGTCGAGGTCGCGGTGAAGCCCGCCGTCCGTAGTGTCCGAAGCATCTCGCCGAGCATTCGTCGCCGCTGCTCGAGTGAGTACCGGAGGGCGGGAACCTTTCTCGAAAGGTCGCCGTGCGCCGGATAGTCCAGCGCGTCGATGGCGTGGAAGAGGAACACCGCGTCGCGTCGGAATCGAGCGAGCAAGGCTGCCGCGAAACGAAAGTACCCCATGCCGAGGAGGAAGACGAACGTGGTATGCACCGGCAGCCTGGCGACTGGCAGTGTCGCAATCGGCAACTCGAGGATGGTCCGGCTCGGGTTCTTGCGGCTCGTGATTCTCGTGATCGCCTGCGAGGCCAGGGCGTAGCGCCGCCGACCGAACGCCTTGTCGATCGCCCGTCCCGACTGCCACCGGATCACGACGCCCATGAGTTGATTGACGACTCCGGGCAGGACCGACGAGTCGTACAGGTAACCCCGAGCCATCAATATCTCCAGCACGTCCCGGTCGAGGTAGTACCCCGGCGCGCGGAAGGCTCGTATCGGCTCTCCGAGCAGATTGCTCAACGCCTCGTCACACGCGGCGATCTCCCGCTCCTTGTCGGCAAAAGACAGTCGGTACAGATCGCCACGATGCGTGAACGTGTGGTTGCCGATCTCGTGTCCCCGCGAACGCGCGAGCAGACAGAACCTCCGGCAGCTGTCGAGGGCTGCGTCCTGGCCGACGACGAAGAACGTCGCGCGCGCTCCCGCTGTCTCGATGAGGTCGAGGAGCATCGGGAGCGCCTGATCGTAGATACGGTGTGGATCGAAGGACTGCGCCACCCCGTGCTCGCGCTCATAGAGCGACACGTTGTCGACGTCGCAGTGCAGATGGAACATCGTGTTCGACGTCTCAGTCGAGGTCGGGGACCGTGACCGGATCCCTGCGGCCGATCACTCTTGCCGAAGGGCCCACGACGATCGCCCACGGCTCTACCGGGCGACTCACGATCGAGTTTGCCCCGACGACCGCCCCCTCACCGAGCTCCGCACCGGGTAGCAGGACACTGTTGGCGCCGACGAAACTGTCTCGTCGAAGCGTGACGGGCTTCGAGAGAAACGCCTTGTAGCGCTCCGGGATCATCGGGCCGCTCATGCGCTTGCCGTCCAGAGGCGCCTCGGTGTTGGCGTAGATCTTCACCCCGGCGGAGATGCCCACGTAGTCCTCGAGGACGACGGGGGCGCGCGCCGCGATGATCGAAAATGGAGCGACATGAATGCGCTTCCCGAGCGTGACTTCTCCGAGCATGGCCTCGATCCGCGTGTACGCATCGATCCAGCAGTAGTCTCCAATCGAGATGTTCGCCGGGCCCAGCAGGAAGACGCCCACGTCGATCAGCACATTCTTGCCGATATGCTTGAGAAATGGCTTATAGTAGTAGTACCGAAGCTTGAAGCCGATACCGCCGGGGACGTACCGGATCGCCATCTCGACCAAGCCAAGCAGGGATTTGCCGAGCAAGACGATGAGCGATCCTGCGGGGATTCGTTTGCCCTCGAGCAGCTGGGCGAACGCATCGTATTCGCGGCGATAGCGCGGGCTTCCGAGCGTCGTGGTTGGAGCGCCCGGATCGGAGATCCTGCTCGGCACCGGTGCGGACACTACCATATCCCCATCAACCGGTCCCGATCACGGATGACGACCTCGGCGCACGCCCCCCCTCGTCATCGCTCGCCCGCGCCGTCGCGCGCGGGGGTGACTTCCCAGATGCGCAGCGGTTCGAGGCGCCGCTCCCCGAGTGGTCGGTCGATCTCCTTGAGGAGCCGCCACGATGGCGGAGGGGTGTTGCTCTTCAGGTTCAAGACCGAGAACATGCCGATCCCGGCGCCGCGAGAGCCTCCTGTGACGACGTACCCCTTGGGGATCGTCCACAGTGTTCCGAAATCGTCCTTCTCGATGACGCCCATCTGCAGCTGCTTGCCGTGGACCTCCGACGGTATCGGAAGCGCCGGTCCATACTGCATGATGAAGGCATAGCGGGCCGTGAGCCAGAAATCCGAGTACACTGGCTTCACCGGGAGCGACGCCAGAAAGCCGGCGGCGTCGTTGCGGTCCGACAGGGGTTCCACCCAGACGCGATGAAGCGTCCGCGCCTCCACGAGCCCGGACGTCGCGAGTAACACGATACAGGCCCAGAAGGCGCCCCGATGCCATCGCCGGACGGCGTCGAGCGCCGCGGCGACGATGAGGCTCGTGGGCGCGACCCACGCGTCGGCATAGCGCATCGTGCGCGGCGACACGGTGAGCGGATGGAGCTGCTTCGGGAAGAACTCGAGCAGCAGCACCATCACCGATAGCCAGAGCACCGGCACGTACACCCCGGCGGGTCTGCGCGCTACGACGTAGAGGATGGCGGGCACCAGCGCGTAGAAGAGGTACCCGAAGGGCATCGTGCCGTCCGGGGATCGTCGCCATACCCATCGCGGGTACTGGAGCAGGAGCTCGGGGAGGGGGCCGACGGCGGAGCCGCTCTGCGGGAGCTGTACCTGCAGGCGGTTGAGGACGTCCCCCGTCGCCCAGTAGTCCGCGGCGAACGTCGCGGCCACGGCGGTCCCCACCACCCCGTAGAACGCGACATCGCGAACGAATACCCGGCGATCGCGGATGCACGCGAGCGTGAGGGCACCCAAGCAGGGCAGCACGTACAACGCCGGTTCCTTGACCATGTACGCGATCAGGGTCGCGGCTGCCCCGAGCGGGGCGTACGCGAACCAACGGGCGCCGGCGGCGTCGCGCGCCTTCAGGAATGCGAGGACGGTGACGGCCGTCAGGCACGACGTGATGATGTCGACCGTCATCGACGAGCCGAAAACGGCCTCGAACGGGCAGGTCGCCACCAGCAACGCCGCCACGAGGCCCGCCGCGCTCCCGAAGAGCCGGCGGCCGAGCAAGAACACGAGGACGACCGACAGCAGCGACATGACGAGCGGGTAGATGACGTACGTGAGGTCGTTGAATCCGCCGACGCGAAAGAGAAGCGCCACGGGAACGCTCAAGCCGAGGCGGTAGTTGACGCCCCACTGGAGATCGACCGCCTTCCAACCGTTGCGCAACAGTTCGCGCGACATCCCCGCATAGATGATGTCGTCCCCGGTAACCCCGAAGCCGATGAAAAAAATGCAGCGGAGGACGGCCGCAAAGAGCACGATGGCGAGCAACGCGGCCCACGCGCGAGGGCGCTCGCGACGGGGGGTGATTGCATCGGGTACCTGCGCCGGCGCCTGCGATATCATCGGCGTGCCGTCGCGGCGAACGCACCCGCGTTCACACGGTCCGGGCGGTTGAGCGTCGGCTCGTCGCCGTCGCCAGCGTCGAGCAGGCGGTCGACGAGCTCCACACCCTGCATGCAACTGTGGTCCTGGTTGGAGACCTCGTACTTCCATGCGCCGAAGCGGCCCCGCGAGAAGACGCGGTGGGCCTCGAGCCCGGGAAGCAGGCATGCGAGCGTCTCGTCGCGGCCGAGGAACGGCGTCGGGTAGCCGTGCGCCTCGCGCCGGTGCCAGAAGCTCACCACCTCGGCGCCGCCGAGGAGACCGTCCGCCCGCATGGCCGCGAGTACATCGCGACGGAGCGTCTCCACGCGGACCGCCTTCTCCGGGGTCTCCGAGACCTCGGCCATGAGCGACCAGCATGCATCATCGGGCGGCACGTTGTGAGGCGAGTAATTGGAAAACACGGTCACCCGGTAGTAGGGGCTGTGCGCCTCCGGAAAGTACATCCAGCACTTGCGCGCGAGCGTGTCGGGCTTCGGCCCGCGCAGCCCGACGCCCAGGACGTGCACGGCGCTGTAGACGAGACGGCCGGCGGCCTGGCGCAGCGCCGCGGGCAGATCGGTCGCCATGGTGCACAGGACGTCGAGCGGCAGGGACGAGACGAGCGCGTCGTACGGGACGCGCCGGCCGTCGCGCAGCTCGACGATGCGCTCCGCGAGCCGCACGGCGGTCACCTCCGCGCCGAAGCGGATCTTCTCGGCCGGAAGAGCGGCCGCGACGCCCTTCCAGATCGCGCCGGTGCCGCCGTGCAGCGGAAAGCGAAACATGTTGTTCGGCCCCCACGACAGGTCGTCCTCGCCGGTCCGGACGTTGCGTCGCAGGCGCTCGACGTCCGGCACCGCCACCCGCTCGCCCATCCACGAGATGCCGAGGCGCTCGAGTGGATAGCCCCAGACCTTCCGGTTGTAGGGGAAGAAGAACAGCTCGGCGAGCGCGTCGCCGAACGTGGCGACGATCCACTCCGCGAAGTTCGCGGGCCGCCGCTCGCGACACGCCGCCGCGCGCACGACGTCCGCGAGCGCGCGATCGCGGTCGGCGGGATCGAGGCGCTGGATGTTGTTCTGGAAAGGATAGGGAACGAAGCGGCCCTTGATCCAGATCCACGACTCGCGTTCGTGATCGAGCCATGCGTCGCCCACGGCCCGGTCGCAGAGCGCGTCGTAGTACGCGTAGTGGCTGAACTGGACGTGGCCGCCGCAGTCCCACGTGAAGCCGGCATCGTCCACGTAGCTGCGCGCGAGACCGCCCGGCCGGTCCTCCTGCTCGATCACCTGCCAGCGGTCGTGGCCGAGCTCGTGGAGGCGGACGGCGGCGCCGAGGCCCGTCGGTCCGGCGCCGAGGATGACGACGCGGCCCGGGTCGTTCATCTGATCGACCTCATCTGGTCGATCGGGCGCGCGCGACGCGGACGGTCTGCACGAAGGACAGCGCCGCGCCGCGCAGCAGGCGGAGCCGCGCGATGCTGGTCGTACCTGTGCGGCGCCGGCGATAGGGCACCGGAACCTCCACGACGCGGAGCCCGTTGCCGCACGCGAGGCCGGTGAGGATCACGTTCGGCGCGAACGCGTCGGCGGGGACCGCCGGCAGCAGGCGCGCGAGCGCGGCACGGCGAAAGAGGCGGTAGGGGGCATTCGGGTCGCGCACGCGCGCGCCGAAGCCAACGCGGATCGTCCAGGCGGCGACCGCCGTGACGATGCGACGGACGAGCGGCGCGGTACGCCCTTCGCGGTAGCCGAGGACGACGTCGGCGTCGTGCCGCCGCTGCCAGAGGCGCGCGAACGGCTCCGGACCCATCTCGTCGTCGCTGTCGGTCTGGAAGACCCACTCACCGCCTGCCTCCGCGTAGCCGCGCAGGACCGTCGGCCCATGACCCCGATTCGTCTGACGGACCGCGGTGACGGCGGGGCGCTCGCGCGCCAGCGCCGCGAGCAGCTCGCCGGTGCCGTCGCGCGAGCCGTCGTCGTAGACGCGGATCTCGTGAGGAATCCCGAGCGTCTCGAGCTGGTGGTCCCACGCGCTCACGACGTCGCGGATCACGCCGGCCTCGTTGTATGCCGGCATGACGACGGTGAGCGTCGGCGTCGGTCGATCGGCCATTGCACGCGGGACTTTTTACGTCGCCCGCGAAGGTCTCCGCAAACGCGGCGGCGCGCAACGACGTGCGGGCGCGTGCGCATGCGATCGCCAGCTTGCCTTGCCGCCGGCCCCCGCGTAGTGGCAGGCCTCGACATGGGGTTTTTCCTGTCGTCGATGCTCGTTCTCCTCATGGCGATGGGCCTGCGGCTGCGGTACTTCAGCGGTCTCGGGCTCGGCGACGATCTCCTGCTGCGCAACGACATCCTGACGATCGTCCACAACGGCCACGTGAACTTCGGACCGAACGGCTATCGGTTCACGTGGTGGATCCCGACGGTGCTCACCTGCCGGCTGTTCGGCCTGGGCGAGGCGGGATTCATCACTCCGATCGCCGTATTCGATGCCTTGGGCATCGTCCTCGTCGGCGTATTCGCCAGGCGCCTGTGGGGCTCCCGCGCGGGCGTCATCGCGGCGCTCCTCCTCGCCGTCCTGCCGCTCGACGTCGCCTGGTCCACGATGCTCGCGTCGGACGTCATCCTCTCGTTCTGCCTGGCGCTCTGTATGTACTTCGTGGTGCGCGCGCCCACCGAGGACGATCGCGAGCGGCGACGCCGCTGCTGCGCGCTTGCCGCCGTCGGTCTGTGGCTCGCCTTCCATGCCAAGGTCTCCGCCGTGATGCTCGTGCCCGTCGTGGCGATCATCGGCTGGGCCAACCGCCGCGCGCTCGGCCGCGACGCGCTTCGCTTCGTCTGGACCGCGGCGCTGCTGTTCGGCGCGAGCGCCCTCGTCTTCTACGTGCTGCACGGCAACCCGCTCGCGCCGTTCGACGCCGAGCTGCGCTCGCAGGGGCTCACCGGCCGCGAGGCCCAGTTCCATCAGCTGACTGCAGAGATCTTCAAGGTCTACCCGCGGTGGCTCTTCCTCCCCGACGCGTTCGGGACGCTCGTCTACTCGGTCTACCCGCACGTGCTGATCGTCCTCGCCATCGTCGGCGCGTTGCTCGGAATCCGTCCGTGCTGGCCGGTCTTCTGGTGGCTCTGCGTCCTGTTCCTCGGCATGGAGCTGAACGTGCAGCACGCGGGCGGCTACTGGATCGTGGGATTCCGCAACGTCCGACACGGCCACGTCTTCACGTATCCGCTCGTGCTGCTGCTCACCGGCTATCTGACCGCGTTCCGTGCGCGGTGGCCGAAAGCCATCAGCGGCCTCGTGGTGCTGCTCCTCGGCGTCAGCCTCTGGCAGAGCATCGGCACGGCGATGATCACCCACGTCGCGTTCGGCGACCTGCGGAACACCACGCGTTTCCTGGCGACGCTCCCGCCGAAGCCGACGTATTCGGATTTCCAGGTGGGCAGCTGGTTCGTCTTCAGCGGCCTCGCGGACGCCGGTTGGCACGCACAGACGATCGAAGAAAACCCGGACCAGCGCCGCCAGAGGCTGACGACGACCACCTCCGGCTACCTCGTCACCGGTGGCGCGCGCGAGCCGTATTACGGCTGCATCCACTGCATTCCGCGTGCGGACGAGGTCCCGACGGATCGATGGAGCCTCGTCAAGGAGTTCCCGGACCCGGTGCCGTCGACGTTCTGGCGGACCGAGCCGCTTCGCATCTGGGAAGCCCGGCCCGCAGCCGACGGCGGCGCGCCCCAGTAGAAGCAAAAGCCGCCCCATCCGGCTGCCGCCCCGTCCGGCTTTGGAGAATAGCGACGTGCGAACGATCCCTCCGCGCGCGCAGCGCGCGGCCGAGCGACAGCGAGCGGGGAGTGGAGCCCGACGGGCTTTGCCCGGCGGGCGGCGAGGGGCGGAGCCCCCTCGCTGAACTAGACCAGCTGCCCTACTTCGGTTAAGACGCCGCCCGTGCGGTCCGCTCGAACCCTGCGCGAGCTGCTGCGCGCGGCCGCGCACGACGCGCCCGACGCCGACGCGTTCCGCTATCGCGACGAGCAGCTCACGTATCGCGACTGGGACGTCCTCGCCGACCGGCTGGCCGCGGGGCTCGCCGCGCACGGCGTCGGGCACGGGAGCGTCGTCGCGCTGCTGCTGCCGTCGACGCCGCTGTATCTGATCGCTTACCTCGGCGCCGCCGGCCTCGGTGCCGTGACGACCGGGCTCAACGTGCGCTACCGGCGGAGCGAGATCGGACACGTGCTGCAGCGCTCGGGCGCACGACTCCTGCTCGCCGTCGACCGCTGGCACGACGTCGACTTTCGCCGGATCGTCGAGTCGGTGCGGGGCGAGCTGCCCGAGCTCCGCGAGGTGCTCTGGCTCGACGCCGCCGATCTCCAGCGCAGCACGGCGGGCGTGGTGGATTCGCTCGGGGCGCCGACGGCCACGGCGGCGGCCGTCGACCCCGACGACCCGGCTGCGATCGTGTTCACCAGCGGCACGACCGGGGCGCCGAAGGGTGCGTGCTACACGCATGCGAGCCTCCTCGCGGTCGCCGACATCGAGGCGCGCCGCCACCCCGACGGGCTGCCGCGCTTCCAGAAGCACCTGGCTCCCGGCCTCTCGTTCGCGCACGTCGGCACGATGACGCGCATCGCGGTGCAGATCGCCAACCTCGGCTCGTCGTTGATCCACGATACGTTCGACGTTCGGGCGATACTCGCGGCGATCGAGCGCGAACGCCTCACCCATCTCGGCGGCATCCCGACCCAGCTGATCGCCCTGCTCGACCATCCCGACCGGGCGCGCCGCGACCTCTCGTCGCTCCGCTCGGTGCTCGTCGGCGGTGCGCCCGCCGCGCCGTCCCTCATCCGGCGCATCCAGGACGAGCTCGGCGCGGCGGTGAGCGTCCGCTATTCCTCGACCGAGGTCGGCATCGCCACCGCATCCGTCGCCGGCGACTCGCCCGAGGTCGTCGCCACCACCGTCGGGCGGGCAACGCCGGGCGTGGAGCTCCGCATCGTCGACGAGGGGAACCACCCGCTGCCCGTGGGGGCCACGGGGGAGGTCGTCGTCCGCTCACCCGCAACGATGCGCGAATACTGGCGCGACCCCGACGCCACCGCGGCCACCATCGACGCCGGCGGCTGGGTGCACACCGGCGATCTCGGGCATCTCGACGCCGCGAACTACCTGCACCTCACCGGACGGCGCAGCGAGATGTACATCCGCGGCGGCTTCAACGTGCACCCGGGCGAGGTCGAGGAGCGCCTCGGACAGCATCCGAAGGTCGCCCGCGCCGCCGTCGTCGGCGTGCCGCACGCCACGCTCGGCGAGGTCGGCTGGGCGTTCGTCGTGCCGCGCGATCCTGCGGAGCCGCCGACGCTGGCCGAGCTGCGGGCCTTCGTCGGCGACGAGCTCGCGAGCTTCAAGCGCCCCGACGGCCTCACGCTGCTCGACGACGTGCCGCTCACACCGATGTTCAAGGTGGACCGGCGAGCGCTCCGGATGCTCATGGAGGATGCCCCATCTCCGGCGCAGGTCTAACCCTTTCCCTGGTGATCCCCTTCTACAACCA
>VBKG01000603.1 GCA_005879585.1 Deltaproteobacteria bacterium
AAGGGAATCTCGCGCTCGGGCCGCGCCTTCGGGTCCCAGGCGAGCAGCGCCTCGATGTGGGCGCGGGTGACAGTCCGGCCGTCCTCACGCCGCAGCAGGTTCTCGAGCAGCACCTTCAGGGAGAGCGGCAGGTGCGAGGCCCGCGCGCCGAGGGCGCCCAGCCGGTGGATGACGAAGCGGCTGCCGTCGACCGCGAGCGTGTCGCGAGTTTTGAAGCTATCCGCCGTCTGCGCCATGCGCCGCAAGATATACGCGGGGCGGGCAGCGTTCCATCCCGAGAGCGCGGCTAGGGCTTGGTCGCGAGCACCTCTTGGACGGCCCGCGCCTGCGTAACGTCCGGCACGTGATCGCTGTGACACGCCCGCTTGCCGTCGATCACGGGGACGGCGCCAGCGCGCTGGCGGAGCAGCTCGCGGCCCTCGGTGCCGACCCCGGGGCTTCGCACCGCCTTCCGCTCCGGCTGGAACCCCGCCACCTTCCCGCTCGCGAACTCCTGGATCTCCTTCGAGATGCGCATGCTGCACCAGTCGTGACCGCACATCGCGCAGAAATCCGTGTCGACCTCGAGATCCTCGTCGTGCAGCGCGCGGGCCGTCTCGCCGTCGAAGGCGAGCTCGAACTGGCGCGGCCAGTTGAGTGCGGCGCGCGCCCGCGAGAGGTCGTCGTCCCAGTCGCGTGCCCGCGCGATGCCGCGCGCGACGTCCCCCGCGTGGGCGGCGATCTTGTAGGCGATGCAGCCGGCCTTGACGTCCTCGGCGCGCGGCAGCCCCACGTGTTCCTTCGGCGTCACGTAGCAGAGCATCGCGGCGCCGGCGCGCGCCGCCTCGGTGGCGCCGATGGCGCTCGTGATGTGGTCGTAGCCGGGGAACACGTCGGTCACGAGCGGGCCGAGGACGTAGAACGGGGCGTCGTCGCAGACCTCCTGCTCGAGCCGCATGTTCCAGGCGACCTGGTCGAGCGGCACGTGGCCCGGACCCTCGACCATCGCCTGCACGCCCGCCGCACGGGCACGCTGCACGAGCTCGCCGAGCGTCCTGAGCTCGGCCAGCTGCGCCGCGTCGCTCGCGTCGGCGAGGCAGCCGGGACGGAGCCCGTCGCCGAGAGAATACGTGACGTCGTACTCGCGCATGATCGCGCTGATCTCGTCGAAGAGCTCGTACATCGGGTTCTGCCGCCCGTGGTGCAGCATCCACTTGGCGAGCAGCGAGCCGCCGCGCGACACGATGCCGGTGACCCGCGGGCCGACGAGCGGCAGGTGCTCGCGCAGCACGCCCGCGTGGATCGTGAAGTAGTCGACACCCTGCTCGGCCTGCTCGATCAGCGTGTCGCGATAGACCTCCCAGGTGAGCTCTTCCGCCTTGCCATCGACCTTTTCCAGCGCCTGATAGATGGGAACAGTGCCGATCGGCACCGGAGAGTTGCGAATGATCCACTCGCGCGTCTCGTGGATGTTTTTGCCTGTGGAGAGATCCATCACCGTGTCGGCGCCCCATCGCGTCGACCACGTCATCTTCTCGACTTCCTCGCCGATCGAGGAGGAGAGCGCCGAATTGCCGATGTTGGCGTTGATCTTCACCAGGAAGTTGCGGCCGATGGCCATCGGCTCGGTTTCCGGGTGATTGATGTTCGCAGGGATGATGGCGCGGCCGCGCGCGACTTCGCTGCGCACAAACTCCGGC
>VBKG01000109.1 GCA_005879585.1 Deltaproteobacteria bacterium
CCTTCGGGTGCGGCCGAGCGCAGTAAGACCGCATGGGAATGGTGCACGTCGACGTCGACGTGAGTCGCGAAGGCGGAGCGGCCACGACCGTGCAATTCCTGGTCGACAGCGGGGCCGCCTACTCGGTCTTGCCGTACGAAGTATGGCGCGGGCTCGGGCTCGTACCGAACCGTTCAATGGATTTCGTCCTTGCCGACGGCACGGCCATTCGTCGCGACGTCTCGCACTGTCTGTTCACGTACCAGGGGATCATGGCGCCAAGTCCCGTCGTGCTCGGTGAGCCGCAGGACGACGCCCTCCTCGGGTCGATCACGCTCGAAGCGATGGGCCTCGTGCTGAACCCGTTCGAGCGGACGCTGCGTCCGATGCGCATGCGCCTGGCCGCCAGCGTCGGCGAGACGGGCGAGATGCGCCGGTAGCCACGCGAACATCGTGGGCTTCCTACCGGCTCATCAACTGGTAGGGGCCGCCCTTCTCGATCCCGCGCTGATACGCCGGCCGGGCGTGCATGCGGTCGCGATACGTCACGAGCGCGGGATACGGCGTCAGCCGGCTCCCCGCCGCCTCGAGGACGAACAGCAGCTGGATGTCGGCACCGGTCAGGCCGTTGCCGACGAAGAAGTCGCGACCCGCAAGCCCGTTCTCCATGTAGGAGAGGTGGCTCGCGATCTGGGCGTCGATGTGGGGCTGCAAGGGCGCTCCGCCCTCGCCGAGGAAGCCCATGAACAGCGCCATCAGGAGGGGCGTCATCGCGGAGCCTTCGGCGTAATGCATCCACTCGACGTACTTCCAGTAGTCGTCGGTGCCGGGTGCCGGCTTCAGGCGTCCCTTGCCGTACGTGTCGAGGAGGTACTCGATGATGGCGCCCGATTCCGCGATCGTCCTGGCACCGTCGGTGATCACCGGCGACTTGCCGAGCGGATGAACCTCCTTCAGCTCCGGCGGCGCCAGCGGCACCGGAGACATGCGCTGGTACTTCACGATCTCGTAGGGCGTGCCCAGTTCCTCGAGCAGCCAGAGGATCCGCTGCGACCGCGAGTTGTTGAGGTGGTGGACTTTCACCATGGAGCCTCCTTGCGCCTGGCGAGTACCGGACAGCTGCGATGCGCGCAAGAACCGTCGCTAGCAATGCGCGTTCACGAGCTCGAGGAGACGGTCGAAGTCGATCGGCTTGGTCATCCAGCCGGCTTCGCCGAAGTCGCGCGCCCGCTTGTGCGCGGCGGTATCCGCCGTGATCACCACGACGGGCACGCCAGCCAGCGACGGATCGTTCCTCTGTACGGCCCGGAACTGCCATCCGTCCATGACGGGCATCCAGAGATCGAGGACGATGAGGCAGATCTCGTCACGGCTCCGGAGCTGCGTGAGCGCCTCGGCGCCGTGCGCGGCTTCCACGACCGAATATCCTTCGCCCTCGAGGAGGGCCGCGAGCGCGCTGCGCACGTCCTCGTCGTCCTCGACGATGAGCACGCGTTTCACATCGCACCCCTCGCCGCGGTGGTGGTCGTCGGATCCGGAGGAGCGGCCGCCGGGAGGAAGACGACGAACTCGCTGCCGCGTCCGACGCCGTCGCTGCGTGCCGTCACGGCCCCGCCGTGCAGCTCGACGAGCCGCTGCACGATCGCGAGACCGAGGCCGAGCCCGCCGTGGCGCCGCCGGGAGGTCGCTTCGCCCTGCCGGAACGGCTCGAAGACGTGCGGCAGGAAGCCGGGATCGATCCCCTCACCCGTATCGCGGACGACGAGGCGAACACCGCCGCCTTCGCGCGCCAGCCGGACGTCGACGCGACCACCGGCCGGCGTGAACTTGACCGCGTTGATGAGGAGGTTCCAGGCCACCTGCTGGAGGCGCAACGCATCGCCGCCGACAGGTCCGACGCCGGGCGCGACCTCCACTCCGAGGTGGATGTGCTTCGCGTCGGCGGCGGGTCGAACCGCGTCGAGCGCACCCCGCACGACGGCGACGAGGTCGACCCGCGTCCGCTCCAATCGGAGCCGCCCGGTCGCGATCCGCGACACGTCGAGCATGTCCTCGATGAGCCGCGCCTGCGCGTGGCCGGCCCGCTCCATCACGGCGAACGCCCGCGCAGCCCGCTCCGGCGTGAGCTTCCCCTGGCGCAGGACCTTCACCCACCCGAGCATGGACTGGAGTGGCGTGCGCAGCTCGTGGGACACGGTGGCGATGAACTCGTCCTTCAGCTGGTTCGCCTCCTGCGCGTGCTGGTAGAGGCGGGCGTTGTCGACGGCGATGCCGGCGCGGCGCCCGAGCTCCTCAGCGAGCGCAAGGTCCGCGGCGCCGTACGTGCGTCGAGATTCCGCGGTGCCGAGCGTGACGACACCGAAGACGTCCCCGCGTGCCGCGAGCGGCACGACGATCGCCGAACGGTAGGCGAGCGTGCGCAGGTCCGCCAGGTGTTCGGCGTCGCGTGCCATCCGCACGAGCATCTCGTCCGTGACCTCCGGAATCAGCACCGGTTGCCCCGTGCGGAGGACCTGGGTGCGCGGATGCCGCTCCTCGGGGTCCGGCGGATAGACCTCGGCGCGCCGCAGAATGGGTCGCTTCGTCGCGTCGGCGCAGGCCACCGCGAGCCGGCGTACGGCCCCGTTCGCCTCGACGATGTCCACCGAGCACCAGTCGGCCAGGAACGGGACCGCGAGCTCCGCGATCGTGCGCAGCGTCTCCTCGTAGTCGAGCGAGGACCCGAGGTGCGTGCTCACGCGGACCAGGAACTCCTGATGCGCGGCGCTCGCCTCCGCCCGCGACCGGGCGCGCCCGAGGCCCTCGACCACGAGGCAGACCGCCAGGTTCATGGCGACGAAGGCCACGAGCCCGACGGTCTGCGAGAGGTCCGGCGTCGCCAACGTGCGGTCGGGCCACAGGAAGAACGCAACGCTGCCGAGCGCCGAGAGGCCGATCGCCGTCAACCCCGGCCCGATCCCGCCGTACCAGACACTGCCGAGGACTGCGCCATAGGCGGTGAGATACGGCAGCTCGCGGCCCCAGACGGTGAACAGCGCCCATCGCAGCGCGAGCCCCGCGAGGGCCGCGCCGACGGCGATGCCATACCGCACCAAGGTATCTCCGGAGCTGGCGATACCGGAAGGCGAATCCCCGGCGGCGCGCACAGGGGCGGTAGAATGCGCCGGTCATGCGGCGAGGTCAACGCAGGCGCGCTGCGCAGCGCGTCGTCGCCGTCAATGTTCTGACTCTACGCTGACCCTCGAGGACGCGGTGATCTTCTTCGACGTGGTGCTCGGCACCGGTCTGGACGCGCAGGAAAGAGGAGACCTCGTGGCTTTCCTGCGCGCCCTCTGACCGCTCAGCTCGCTACTTCGCCGACGCGAGCTCGTCGTCGATGACGTTCTTGAACGCCTCGAAGGGTTGCGCACCGACGAGGAGACGGCCGTTGACGATGAAGGACGGCGTGCCGGTCACGCCGACCGCCGAGCCCTCGGCCATGTCGGCCTTCACCTTGTCGAGGGTCTTCTTGTTGTCGAAGCAGTCGTCGAACTTGGCCTGGTCGATCTTCGCGTCGGCGAGGATCGCGTGCGACTTCTCCTTCACGTTCTCGGCCGTGATGTCCTTCTGCTGCTCGAAGAGGCCCTTGTAGAGGGTCCAGAACGCGTCGGTCTTCTGCTGCTTGGCGCACTCCGTCGCCACCGCGCCGAGCTGCGCCCAGGGGTGGAACGGCAGCGGATAGTGCTTGTAGTAGAACTTGACCTTGTCGCCGTACTCCTTCAGCACCTGCTGCTCCATCGTGTTGTAGCCGCGGGAGCAGAACGGGCACTGGAAATCCGAGAACTCGACCACCGTCACCTTGGCGGCATCCGGGCCGCGCGACGGCTCGCCCTTCAGGTTGATCTTGGCCATCACCGCCTTCGAGGGATCGACGGTGACGTCCTCGATGTCGCCGAAGATCACGTAGTGGCCGTCGGCCGACGCGATGAACGTCACCTTCTTGACGTTCGGCGGGTCGCCGAGCTGGAGCTCACCCTCCTTGGCGCCCTTGATGCCAGTCGAGTCGTGCAGGTTCTCGACCGAGACCTTCTGGGCGGGGGGAATGTTGTTCTTCTTCCGGTAGTACCGGGTGATCTGCTCGGTGTCCGGGCCCGCGGCTGCGGCCGGCAGGGCAAGCGCTCCGATCACCAGGCTGCCGAGCAGCCAACGTCCTCGCACACGCATCATGTGACCTCCTTGAGAAATCGGGGTGATCTGGCGATTTGCCAGCCAGGAGCCGGGCCGTCAAGCGCCGGTGCCGGGCCATGAGGGTTACCGTTTTGCACGCGGCCGTACGCGCGTGCACCGCGCGGCTGCGTCAACGTCCTGTCTCGCGAGCGTTACGTAGCCCGGCCTCCCGCGCACGAGCAGGGCATGCTTCGTGCTCTCCGAAGAACGGCGGTGGACTCCGAGCCGCGGGAATACGAAGCCGTCCTCCGCAATCGCGCGCAGGCCCTTCGCCTGCGGTGCGCCATCTCCACGTACCGGGCCCGACGGACCATCGAGCGCACCCAAACGCTGTTGGCGTCGGCGGTGGCTGCCCGTCGCGGCGCGGTGCACACGACCGTCGCCGAGACGGTCATCGGCTCAGCCGAGCGGAAAACCTAGCAGCTCCGCAAGCTCGGCGAGCGCAACGGCCGGTTCCACCACCTTGATCGTCGTCATGCCGAGGGCGCGGGCGGCCTTCAGGTTGGCGCCGATGTCGTCGAGGAACACGGCCTCGGCTGGTGCGACCCGAAGTTCCTCGCACGCGCGCACGAAGATGCGCGGATCCGGCTTTCGGAGGCCGAGCGTCGCGGACTCGACGAAGACGTCGAAGTGCGGGCGTAGCGCGCCGGCGCCGGCGTCCTCGGTGATCCAGTTGTTGGTGAGGGCGGCCGCCGCGAGCCCCGCGGCGCGGATCCGGCGGATCGCCTCGAGCATCGCCGGCCTCGGCACCGTAGCGGCCGCCACCGACGCCATGAGCGCCCGCGCAGCGATCGAACACCCGGCCGTCGCGCAGTCGCGCTCGAAGGCCGGGTAGAACGCCTCGAGCGTGAGCTCGCCGCGCTCGAGCCGTGACCAGGCACCCGCCGGGCCCGTCGCGACGACCACGCGGTTGATGAAACCCGCCGGGATCCCGAGGCTCCGCTCGTACGCGGCGATCGCCTCGAGCGGCGAGCCGACGACGACGCCGCCGAGGTCGAAGATGACGGCGCGGTAGCGCATCGGCGGACGTTACACGGAGCCGTGGCGCGCGGCGAGCCTGGCGTGAGCGTCGGCGGTATGCGAGGCTCGGCCGGTGCATCGCCGCCATCTCCTCGGGCTGTCCGCCGACGAGTGTCACGTCCTGCTCGTCCACCACCGCAAGCTCGTGCGCTGGCTCCAGCCGGGTGGCCATGCCGACGGGGAGCCCGACCCGATCCGGGTCGCGCTGCGCGAGGCGGGCGAGGAGTGCGGGCTGGCGGAGCTGGCCGTGCTCTCCGACGAGCCGCTCGACGTCGACGTCCACGCGATCCCGGCCTGCGGCCCGGAGCCGCCGCACCTGCACTACGACATCCGTTACCTGCTCCGCGCGCCGGCCGGCCAGGAGCCGGTCGCGAGCGCGGAGTCGACCGCACTCCAGTGGTTCGAGCGTCGCCGACTGACCGCGCTGATCGCCGAGAAGAGCCTGCTCCGCATGGAGCGAAAGACGCGCGCGCTGTTGGGGAGACCGTCATGATCGAGTGGAGCGAGCAGCACGAGCTGATCCGCCAGACCTTTCGCCGCTTCGTCGAGGCCGAGATCAAGCCGAACCTGCGCGAGCTCGAGCACGGCGACACGCCGCCCTACGCGATCCTCCGGAAGCTCATGGCGACCTTCGGCATCGACCAGGTGGCGCGCGCACGGTTCGAGCGGCAGATCGCGCGCGAGAAGGAAGGCGAGGCGGGCCCGGGCGAGCGCGCCGCCGGTCCCGAGGCGGCCGACTCGGCAGCCATGCAGCTGATCCCCGTGATCGAGCTCTGCCGCTACTGCCCCGGCATGGTGACCGCGCTCGGCGTGAGCGTCGGCCTCACCGCCGCCGCCATCATGTCGCGCGGGACCCTCCGCCAGAAGGAGCGCTGGGCGCTGCCTCTCCTCACGCTCGAGACGATCGGCGCGTGGGCCATCACCGAGCCCGGCTCGGGCTCCGACGCCTTCGGCGGCATGAAGTCGACGGCCCGCCGCGACGGCGACGGCGGCTACGTGCTGAACGGCAGCAAGACCTTCATCACCAACGGGCCCTATGCGGACACCATCGTCTTCATCTGCAAGCTCGACGAGGGCAACGAGCCGCGGGAGCGGAAGGTCCTGACCTTCGTCCTCGACAAGGACCTGCCCGGGCTCACCCGCTCGAGGCCGATGCTGAAGATGGGCCTCCACTCCTCGCCCACCGGCGAGCTCTTCCTCGAGGACGTGCGCGTCGGCCGCGAGCGGCTGCTCGGCGAGACGGAGGACGTCCCCGCGCGCGCCGGCGCCAAGCAGACCTTCTCGCAGGAGCGGGCCGGCGTGCCGGCGATGGCGCTCGGCATCGTGAGCCAGTGCCTCGAGCTCTCCGTCGACTACGCCCGGACGCGCGTCCAGTTCGGGCGGCCGATCGGCGAGTTCCAGCTGATCCAGCTGAAGCTCGCGCGGATGGAGGTGGCGCGCATGAACCTCCAGAACCTGATCTTCCGCCAGATCGAGATGGCGGGCGCCGGCAAGCGGATGACGCTCGCCGAGGCGTCGGCCGCCAAGCTCTACGCGGCGCAGACGGCGATGGACGTCGCGCTCGAGGCCGTGCAGCTCTTCGGCGGCAACGGGTACATGGCGGAGTTCCAGGTGGAGCAGCTCTGCCGCGACGCCAAGGTGCTGCAGATCTACGCCGGCACGGACGAGATCCAGGTGTCGCAGATCGCGCGCAGCCTCCTGCGCGGCTGATCACGCCCGCCGGACCAGCCTCGGGCGGCATGGGTCATCACTCGTCGGCGCGCCACCCGGAGCCGGTTTTGCGCGTCCGCCGGCGGAGGTCCCGCAGCACCATCCGGAGCTCCTCGAGGAGACGGGTGGCGCGCGTCGCCGCGTCGAACGCGCGCTCGGCCGCCTCGTCTGCCCGTTCTGCGGCTTGACGGGCTTGCTCGTGCGGGTTCGTGTCGCCACCCATGGCATGGGACAGGCGCGCGCGTCGAGACGCCCGTCAGGTCCGACGGTGGCGCCGTTGGCGGGGACGCGCAATACCCGTTCCGCATCCCCGGTAGGTCCCGTACCATTGACAGCCGCAGCGACGCACGCCTACAGTCCTTGGTGTCCGGTGTCGCCGGGGCGACAGCCCCGCGCAATTCTCCCTGCTCGCGGCCCCGACGGCCGACGGAGGGCGCATCGCATATCAACGAGCAGCGTTCGATGCCGTCGCCATCGGTGCCTCCGCCGGCGGTGTGACGGCGCTCCAGACCGTCATCGGCGCGTTGCCCGCTGGCTTCCCGGCGGCCGTGTTCGTCGTCCTGCATCTCGACCCGCGCCACAAGAGTCTGCTCGCCGACCTCCTCGGCCGCCACGCCCACCTGGTCGTCAAGGAGGCGGTCAACGGCGCGCGCATCGAGCCGTCCACCGTCTACATCGCGCAGCCCGACACGCACCTGCTCGTGGCAGACACGCACCTCTCGCTCACCAGTTCCGAGCTGGTCCACTTCTCGCGTCCCTCGGTCGACCTGCTCTTCGAATCGGTGGCGGCCGCGTACCGGGACCGGGCGATCGGCGTCATCCTCACCGGCTCGGGCCTTGACGGCGCCACCGGCATCCGTGCGATCAAGGAGCGGGGCGGGACGACGATGGTGCAGGACCCGAGCGAGGCGTCGCACCCGAGCATGCCGTCCCACGCCTACGCAACGGGTTGCGTTGACTTCAAGCTCCCGCTGGACGACATCGGTCCCGCGCTCGCCCGGCTGGTCCTCGCCACGACGGCGGCGGCAGGGGGTGTCTGATGAGTGATGGCGTGGACGATCTCGCCGGCAAGGACGAGGACGAGACCGGCGCGGAGCACGGCGCCGAGACCGCCGACCCCGGGTTCCGCAAGCTCCTCGACAAGCTCCACCTCGAGCACAACTTCGACCTCCGGCAGTACAAGGAGGGCTCGCTCCTGCGCCGCGTGCGCCGGCGGATGAGCCAGGTCCACGTCGACGGTCTCGAGAACTACCTGCGGCTCCTCGACCGGAACCACGAGGAGTTCACCCAGCTCCTGAACGTCATCCTGATCAACGTCACCAGCTTCTTCCGCGACCCCGACGCGTGGCACATCGTCCGCGAGCGCATCCTGCCCGACCTCGTCCGGGAGGCCTCCACGACCCGCAGCCTGCGCTTCTGGAGCGCGGGCTGCTCGTCGGGCGAGGAGCTCTACTCGCTCGCGATGCTCGTCGCGGAGTCGCTCGGCGGCCCGGAGAGCGAGTACGACGTCAAGATCTACGGCACCGACGTCGACGAGGACGCCCTGGTGACGGCGCGCGCCGGCCTCTACCGCCTCGAGGCGTTGAAGGACGTGCCCCGCGAGCTCCTCGACAAGTACTTCGTCCGCGAGGGGCAGATGTACCGCTTGCGGCGCGACCTCAGGAAGTGGTGCATCTTCGGACGCCACGACGTTGCGCAGGATTCGCCGCTGTCGCACATCGACCTGCTCCTCTGCCGCAACGTCCTCATCTACTTCGACAGCGACCTCCAGGGCCGCATCGCGCCGCGCTTCCAGTACGCCATCCGGGAGGGCGGCTATCTCTT
The DNA here is from genome assembly GCA_005879585.1 of Deltaproteobacteria bacterium. Lineage (GTDB taxonomy): Bacteria > Desulfobacterota > Binatia > DP-6 > DP-6 > DP-3. Next base: position 8,740 of record VBKG01000109.1, read on the forward strand.
CCTCGGCAAATCCGAGTCGATGCTGACGCGCTCCCGCCGGTTCGTCCCCCTCGACTTCAAGTGGCGGATCTTCCAGCGCGTGACGCCGCCGGACCTGGCCGGCAAGGCGATCGCGTCCGACGACCCGCCGTTCCGCCCGCAGGCCCGGCAGCCTCGCAGCGAGCAGCTGGCCGGGCTCCGCGCGGAGGCCGTGATCGAGGCGCTCCAGTCCGCGGTCATGGTGATCGATCCATCGGACACGGTCGTCACCTGGAACTCCGCCGCCGAGCAGCTCTACGACATCCCGATGGACGCGGCGCTCGGGAAGAAGTTCCGCGACCTCGACGTCAGCTACCGGATGGAGGGGCTTCGCTCCCGCGTCGAGGAGGTCAAGACGACCCTCGCGCGGACGCGCATCGCCGCGGTCACCTTCCCTCGCCGCTCCGGCGACGTCCTGCACCTCGCGGTGTCCGTCGCCCCGCTCTTCGACGATCACCGGCGCCTCGCGGGGACCCTCGTCGCCGCCGAGGACGTGAGCGACGTCGCGCGGCTGCGCGACGAGCTCGATCGGATCTCCGAGCAGTCGGCGACCGCCAACGAAGAGCTGCAATCGACCAACGAGGAGCTCGAGACCACCAACGAGGAGCTGCAGTCGACCAACGAGGAGCTCGAGACCACCAACGAGGAGCTGCAGTCGACCAACGAGGAGCTCGAGACCACGGTCGAGGAGCTGCAATCGATCAACGCCGAGCTCGGCACCATGAACACCGAGCTCGAGAAGCGCACGGCGGAGCTCAACCGCCTCGACCAGTACCACCAGTGCATCGTCGACGCGCTCGAGGAGGCGCTCTTCGTGCTCGACGAGGCGTTCACCGTCCGGACGTGGAACCACGAGGCCGCCGGGCTCTGGGGGCTCCGGCCGGAGGACGCGATCAACCGGGACTTCTTCTCGCTGCCGATCGGCGAGGCCACGTCGCTCCTCCGCGAGGCCGCCGCCGCCGTGCTCGCGACGCGCTCGCCGCGCACGGTCGAGCGGGTGCCGTACGTGCGCGACGGCAACAGCCACAAGGTGACGGTCGAGCTGCGCCCGCTCGTTGCCGCACAGGGCAATCCGATCGGCATCCTCGGGGTCACGCGAGCGCAGCACGGGAAGGGCAGCGGCCGGTAGGGAGCGGAGCGAATGGCGGAGGGCGACGCGGAAGAGGTGGTCCTCGGCGCGCTGGCCAGGGGGTTGCCGGCGGCGCTCATCGAGGCACGGGCACCGTTTGCTGTACGCTGGGCGAACGTCGCGTTCGTGCGCCTCCTCGGGCGGGACGAGCCGGTCGAGGGTCTCCCGTTTCTCGCGCTCCTCGGCTGCCCGGACAGGGGACTCGCCGCCATGTTCGAGGGCCTCGGCGCCAGCGGAACCTCGGTAGTCGTCGGCTCCGGCGAGGGTCCGCGGCCGCGCGAGCACGAGCTGATCCTGTTGCCGGCCGCCGAAGAGGCGGCTGTCCTCGTGCTCGTCCGGGACATCACGGACCGCGAGGCGTCCCATCGGCGTCTCGAGGCGGAGAACCTCCACCTCGCGCTGCTCGCGAACGTCACCCGCGAGCTGTCCTCCCTCGATGCGAACCGGGTGGTCGACGCGGCGGTCGGCGCGGCGTGCAACATCGTGAACGGCCCCGCAGCGATCTACCTCGTCGGCGCCGCGGGTGACGTCACCCGCAGGGCAACGGCGGGGATGTCGGCGGCCCTCACCGACGTCCTGCCGTTCAGCGTTCCGCCGGGCCATTTCGCCGCGCTGACGAGAGCCCTCGAGTCCGGCCAGCGGCAGACCTTGCCGTACGCCGTCAACCTGCCGCGCGAGGAACGCGACGCCCTCCGCGAATCGGGGGCACGCTGGCTCACCGTGACGCCGATCCGCGGCCGCCAGGGGATCGTCGGGGCCGTGGTCATCCTCTGGCGCCAGCGCACGCCCGGAGACATGCTTTCGGTCATCGATCTCGTCGCTGGCCACCTCGGCATCGCGCTCGAGCACGCCCGCGCGTATCGCGCCGCCGAGGACGAGCGCACGCAGCTCGAGCTGATCCTCGCCCAGATCCCGGACGCGGTCCTGATCAGCGACGCGGCGGGGCGCCTCGAGCGGACGAACGCCGCCGGCCGCCGGCTCCTCGGGCTCGGACCGAACGACCCGCTGCCGTCGCTCGACGCGCTGCCCATCCGCATCGCCTGGACGGACCCCGAAGGACGTCCGTCGGGCAGCTACGAAGGCCAGCTCGCCCGGGCGCTCCGCGGGGAGGCGATGACCGGCCGGGTCGCCCACCTCTCCGCCACGGACTCGGGTGTGTCGCGGTGGCTGCAGAGCGCGGCGGCCCCCCTCCGCAACCCCGCCGGGACGATCATCGGCATGGTCGGCGTCCTGACCGATATCACCGAGGTCACGCAGGCCCAGCGACGCCTCCAGCTCCTCGTCGAGGCGAGCGGCGCCCTCGCGTCGTCGCTCGATTCCACGAACGCGCTCGCGGAGATTGCCCACCTGGCCGTCCAGTCCTTCGCTGACTGGTGTGCGATCGACCTCATCGAGGACGGGGCGGTGCGCCGTCTTCCGGTGGCGCACGCCGATCCGGCGAAGGCGGCGCTGGCGCGTGAGCTCGAGCGCCTCGGGCCGCACGCGGCCACGGTGGTGCTGGCGGCGGAGCCGGCCATTTACGACGACGTCGGCTGCATGCAGCTCGTCGGCGCGGCGCAGCGTGCCGGCGACCCCGCGTTCGCCGAGGCCCTGGCGCTCCGCTCGTGCATCACGGCCCCGATGATCGCGCGCGGGCAGAGGCTGGGCGTCATGCATCTCGCCTCCGCCGAGTCTGCCCGACGATACGAGGGTGCCGACCTCGCCGTCGCCGAGGTGCTCGCGTGGCGCGCGGCGCTCGCCATCGACCGAGCGCGGCTGTACGAGGACGCACGCGAGGCCAACCGGCGCAAGGACGAGTTCCTGGCCGTCGTCTCGCACGAGCTCCGGACGCCACTCGCGCCGCTGCTCACGTGGGCGGAGATCCTGCGTCGCCAGCCCGATCCCGCGCATGCTCGTCAGGCCGCGTCGGTGATCGAGCGCAACATCCACCTGCTGCGCGGGCTGATCACCGAGCTGCTCGACCTCGCGTCCATCACGGGCGGCAAGTTGCATCTCGACCGCGCCGCGCACGACCTGAGCGATGTCGTGCGCGACACCGCCACGGACATGGCGCCACTGGTCGAGGACAAGGGTATCTCCTTGGACCTGCGGCCGGCCAGGGAGCCCTTGCCCGTGGAGATCGACCGCGGCCGCGTCGTCCAGATCATCACGAATCTCGTGTCCAACGCCGTCAAGTTCACGCCGCGCG
>VBKG01000110.1 GCA_005879585.1 Deltaproteobacteria bacterium
CTCCGCGGCGGCGACGTCGCGCGTGTGAGACGAGAGGTAGGCGACGAGCCGACCGTAGGAGTCGCGGGCGACCGCCTCGACGGCGCGGCGCGCGTCGTCCATGTCACGTCGTGACGACGTCGTGGATCTCGGCGGCGACAGGGCGGACCTCGACGGCGCCGTAGGACGCGGCGGGGCAGCGGGCGGCCCAGTCGAGCGCGGCGTCGAGGGACGGGAGCTCGAGGATCACGAAGCCGCCGAGCTGCTCCTTGGTCTCGGCGTACGGCCCGTCCTGGACGTGGCGCCGGCCGTCCTCGACGCGGACGACGGTAGCGGTGGAGGTCCCGCGGAGCGGCTGGCCGCCGACGTAGACACCCGCCTCGACGAGCATCCGGTGGTAGGCGCGCCAGGCGCCGATATAGGCGTCGCCCTTGTCGAGCGTGCGATTCGCGAACCGCTCCGCGGTCTCGTAGATCAGCAGCGCGTATTGCATGGTGCCCTCCCGGAGACGATTTCCCCCGATCGACGACGTCCGGGTTGCCCCGATTTCGACACGCATCGAATTTCGGCCCTGCGGCAGCCTGGTATCTTCACGCTTCTTGCCATGGCGACCAAGATTCTAGTGGGAAGATGTGCTCATCCCTCCCGTTGCCGCGATCCACGGACCGGGCTGGGGAATCGGATTTCCATTGGCGGCCGCGATGTGAACCAGGACGACGGGGCCGAAGCAGACGGCGGGCACTGCGATGTGTCCGTGAAGGTTGGCGTTCCCCTTCGTCGACAGCGGAACGGGAGCCGTCTCCGACTGCACGGTGCCGCCGCTGCCGCCACAGACCAAGCTGGCACTGACGGCGGTCACCGGACCCGCATCTCCGGTCGAGGGGAGAATCAGGTCGCGAACCCTCACGTGCAGCTTCCCGGTCGCATCCAGAGACGCCAAACCGTTTTTGACCGTCCAGGGCGAGCCCGCGCTCTCCACCCCTCCGATCACGATCTTGGGGTTGTTCCCCGCCAGGGTGGAATGCAGCTGAATCGGCTGCGCCATCGCGCCGACGGCAAACAGTACGGGGCTGATGCCAGCTAGCAGAACGATCCTATTCGCTATCTTGCTCATGATACGACTCCTCTCGTGGTTGGTGGCTGCATTTACGCACTCGTAGTCCAGCGACTCTCCTCGGCGGCTTTTCGTGCACGATCCACGCCATCATCGTCGCGCTCCGTTCCGTCGAGCACCTGCGATGCGAGTGCGCCGTTACTGCCGACGGGTCGGCGCGGTGTCGCCGTATCGCCGCGGAGCTCTCGGATTCGGCTGGAGAGTGCGGACCGTGGACGGGTTCTTAACTGTCCCCTTTGGTGGACCGCTCGGGCTGACGACATGTCGGCAAGCGCCGACATGTCGTCGTCGTTCGGCAGCGCCAGCGCGACTGGAGGTGCGACCCTAGCATCGACAACGCGGTCCCCGTCCCTGACGGCCGGCACGATAGTTGCGCTCGGTATGTGATCATGTCCGGCACCGCACACGATCGAAACGGCTGGTTGCCAATCCTCCTCCTCGCTGCCTTCTTGGTGCTCACGCCGGGAAGCGGTGCGGTATGGCCCGCAACGGGGGCAGGGCACGGGGGCGGCTTCTCCGGCGGTGCCCACGGCGGTGGCCGTCTTCCGCAAGGCCGACAGCCCGGGCGTGGCGGCTTCGATGGGAGGCGATTCCCGCACGAGCACGACCACCGCCATGACGGTCGGACATTCCTCGTGTTCCCGTACTTCTACGACCCCTATTATGAGTACGACCCGTACTATCCTGGCTACCCGTACGATGCGTACTGCGACCCGTATTCACCGTACTACGCTCCTGAGTACTGCTACTGGGACGGTTCATAGGACCACGCGATGCCGCTTCGACAGGAGAAACGCTTCTACGTCGCGATCCTCGCACTGCTCGGCGTCGCGCTCGGAGCGCCCGCGTTCTGCTCGAGTGCTCGCGCCTCGGCGTGGGCCCTCGATCCCGCGGCGACCCGGATCGCGTTTTCGGTCAAGAATCTCTCGGTGGCATACGTCAACGGTACGTTCCGCCTCGCGTCCGGGCGCGTGGTACTGGACGACGGGGATCCGTCGCGCGGGACGATCGAGGCGGTGATCGACGCGGGCTCGGTCGACACGGATGAGCCCAAGCGTGACGCTCACCTGCGCAGCGCTGACTTCCTCGACGTCACGCGCTATCCGACTATCGCATTCCAGTCCACGCGAATCGACGAGGCGGACGGCGACCACTGGAGGGTGACCGGGAACCTCACGTTGCGCGGGACGACACGCCCGGTGGTCCTCGACGTCCAGAGGTCGATCGCCCAGGGGAGCCGTGCGAGCGCACATGCCTCGACCACGATCGACCGCCGGGACTTCGGCATCACGTACTCCGGCTACGCAGTGGGCACCGAGGTCGCGATCACGATCGACGCGGTCGGAATCGAGCCGGCCCCGGACGCGCCGCCGGAGTGACGCGCCACGAACGCTTGCCCTACGCGGCCCGGGGCCTGGTGATCCCGAGCCTCCTCATCAACGATTGCAGCGTCGTACGCTTCATTCCCAGCCGGGCGGCGGCGCCCCGCGGGCCACCGAGCGTCCAGTTCGTCTCGCCGAGAACGCGCAGAATGTGCGTCCGCTCCACGGCCTCGAGCGTCGGGGGACCGTCCGCGCGATCAGCCCGGGGCCGGCGCCACCGGAGCTCGGCGAGCGGGACCTCGAGCGTCCGCCCCTTCGAGAGGATCATCGCCCGCTCGATGAGGTTCGCGAGTTCCCTCACGTTTCCCGGCCACGCATAGCGACGCAAGACATCGAGCGTCTCGGTGGCGATCACCTCGACGTGTCGATTCATCGGGCGGGCGAGACGCTGCACGAAGAAACGGGCCAGTGCGGGAACGTCCTCGGGTCGCTCGCGCAACGGCGGAACGTGGATGGGAAAGACGTTCAGGCGGTAGTAGAGGTCGGCGCGGAAGCGCCGCTCCTCGACCAGCCGAGCGAGGTCGCGGTTCGTCGCGGCGACGACGCGGATGTCGACCTTGATCGTTCGAGTACCGCCGACGCGCTCGAACTCCTGCTCCTGGAGGACCCGGAGGAGCTTCGGCTGGAGCTCCAGCGGGAGCTCGCCCACCTCGTCGAGGAAGAGCGTACCGCCATGGGCCACCTCGAAGCGTCCGATCCTCTGGGCGATGGCCCCGGTGAACGCACCGCGCTCGTGGCCGAAGAGCTCGCTCTCGAGGAGTCCCGACGGGATGGCCGCGCAATTGATCTTGACGAACGTGCGCTCGCGCCGCCCACTTCGGTCATGGATGGCGCGTGCGATCAATTCCTTGCCCGTCCCGGTCTCGCCCAGGACGAGCACGGTCGCGTCGGACGGCGCGACGATCTCCACCTGCTGGAGGGCATCACGGAGAAGACGGCTCTCGCCGACGATTTCCGCGAACGGGTGTTCGGCGCGGATCTCGCTCTCGAGGTAGAGCCGCTCCTCGGCGAGCTTTTCCGTGAGCTGAGCGATCTCTCTGAATGCAAGCGCGTTGGCGACCGCCATCGCGACCTGGCGGGCGACCGCTTCGATCATCGTGACCGACGCCGGCGTGAAGGCATCGGGTTGGAGGCTGCCCACCGTCAGTGTGCCGAGCCCGCGGTCGCCGACGACGAGGGGGACGGCGCAGACGGATCGGATGCCCGTCTCGCGCATCGCAGCTGCGGTGTCGGCGAAGCGACCCGTCAGGTCGTCTTCGCCGAAGACAAGGGTCCGTCGCGGCGTGAACGCCTCATCGGCCGCGGAGCCCGTGAAGCGCTTGCCGACATACCCGCGTCCATTGCTCGACTTGGCAGTAACCGCGTGGACCACGAGGTCACCGCAATCCTTGTCGTAGAGCGCGAGGGTCGCGCATTCGTGGGGGATCACGCGCTCCAGCCGGGCGGAGATGGCGTCGAGGAGCTCGGGCAGATCGACCTTGGAAACCATCGCGTTCGTGACCTCGAGCAGCAGCCGGAGATGGTCCCGCTCGTTCGAGAGCTGCTGCTGCGTGGCCTGCGCCTCGTCGAAGTTGAGCGCGTTGTCGACCGCCACCGCGACGAGCTTCGCGACCTCGCCCAGGAAGGCGACGTCGGCAGCCGTGTACGTGACCGGCTCACGGCTGCCGAAGCCCAGCAGACCGACCCGCCGGCATGCGGTCGTCAGGGGCAAACTGCAGAAGCTGACGATGCGGCGCTCCCGGAGCTCCGCCATGGCCCCGGGCCACCGCGTCTCCACCGCCGTATCTGGAACGATGAGCGGCTGCTGGGTGTCGATCACCCACCCGGCGTGGGTGCCGTCGACCGGACGCTCCGGGAGCGTCGTGAATCCCGTGCCGCTCGTCTCGAGGACCCGCGCGCTCGTGACGCCGCGCTCCGGGTGGAGAAGGACGAGGCCCAGACGGTCGAAGCGGACGACACGCTGCAGGTGGCGGGCTAGACCGCGGAAGAGCTCCTCCGGATCTCGGCAGGATGTGATCGATTCGGCAACGGCGAGCAGCGCCTGGAAGCGCCCCGCCAGGGACGACGAACCCGTCGAACCGTCCCGCGCTGCTCCCGCCGTCTCCATCTCACTTCTCGAGCATCGGCCGGCCCTCGTGGGTCACGAGCAGGTCGTGCATGTCGTTCGCGTGCTCCTCCTCCTGCGCCAGAATGCGCTCGAGGAGCACCCGCGTGGTGGGGTCGCGGTCGCCGAAGTAGCGCACCATCTCACGGTAGGTCTCGATGGCGACGCGCTCGGCAACCAGGTCTTCCTTGATCATGTCGACCAGGTTCTCGCCCTCGGCGTACTCCGAGGCGGCGCGCGAGCCGACCCCGTCCGGGTTCAGGTCCGGCTTGCCGCCGAGCTGATTGATCCGCTCGGCGAGGAGATCGAGATGCTCCTCTTCCTCCTTCGCGTGCTGCGCGAACTCTTCCTTGACCGCCTCGCTCGCGAGCCCGGTCGCGCAGACGGCGTGGAACTTGTAGCGGAGGATGCACACGATTTCCGTGGCGACTGCGTGGTTCAGGAGGGCGATCGCGTCCGCCACCTTGCCGCCGTAGTTCTGCGTGACGGCGCCGTCGCCGAGATGCTCCCGCGCTCTGCGCCGAATCTCCTTGAGGTCCGAAAGAAACTTCCCTCGATCACTCATTGCCTGTCCTCCTTTCGTCTGCACGAAGATCACGATCCGGTGTCGGCAACTTCCCGTGCCGTCGGGGCGGCGTCCCATCCACCACCGACCGCCTTGTAGAGCGCGACCACCTCGAGCGCGACGTCGCGCTCGGTCTGTGCGAGCGTGTCCTGCGACGTAAAGACGGATTGCTCCGCGACGAGCACGGTGAGGAAGTCGGTGAGCCCCTGGCGGTACAGGTTCCGGGCCAGCTCGGCGGCGCGCTGGTTCGCGCGCACGGCCTCCTCGAGCTGCGCCCGAGTCGCTTGCTCGTGTGAGAACGCGACGAGCGCGTCCTCCACATCCTGGAACGCCTGCAGGACGACGGCCTCGTACGCCGCGAGGAGCTCCTGCTGCGTCGCCGTCTGGAGGGCGATGTTGGCGCGGATCCGGCCGCCCTCGAAGATCGGCCAGGAGACGCTCGGCCCGATGGAGAGCGCCCGGCTCTGCCAGTCGAGGAAGTCGGAGGCGCGGACGCTCTGCAGACTGGCCGCCCCCGTGATGAAGAACCGCGGAAAGAGATCGCGGGTGGCGACGCCGATTGCGGCAGTCTGTGAGGCCAGCTGCCGTTCCGAGCGGGCGACGTCCGGGCGGCGAAGCAAGAGCTCCGATGGGAGACCGACGGCGACCTGCGCGGGCGGTTTCGGAATCGGTCCGACGGCCGCGAGTTCCTGCTGGAGCGCCATCGGGGGCTGCGCGATCAGGATGCCGAGCCGGTGCATCGCCTGCGCGGCTTGCTGCTCGAGGAGCGGGATCGTCGAGGCGGTGGTCGCGACCTGGGCGGCAGCGCGCTGGACGTCCAGCTCCGGCGCAAGTCCTGCGTTCAGGAGTCGTCGGGTCAGGTCGAGCGTTCCCTGCTGCGCGGCGAGGTTCTGGTTCGCGAGCGCGATCCGCTGCTGGAGGCTCCGGTAGGTGACGTACTCGAGGCCGACCTCGGCCATGAGCGAGACGAGGACTGCGTTCCGGTCGTCCTCCGTCGCCTCGACGCTCGCGTCAGCCGCTTCCACGGACCGGCGGTTGCCTCCGAAGACATCCACCTCCCAGTTGGCGTCGAAGCCTGTCTGGAAGAGATTGAACATCCTTCCCGGCCCTCCCGTGCTCAGCCCGTTCTTGCTCGTTCGTATGCGGGTGTACGAGCCCGCCGCGCCGATCTGCGGCCAGAGATCGGCCGCCGCGATACGGCGTGACGCGCGGGCCTCGCGCACCCGGGCCTCGGCTTGCTGCAGGGTGAGGTTCGACGCCACGGTGCGCCGGATGAGGGACATCAGGAGCTGGTCGTCGAAGGTGGTCCACCAAGCCGTCGGGGCGCCGTCGACGATGGCGTCGCTGCGCCCCTCCTGCGGCGCCGTCGGTGCGAGCTCACCCCAGGACGGTGGTGGGGCGACGTCCGGCCGTCGGTAGTTCGGCCCCACCATGCATCCTACCGTGCCGAGCACGACGACGAGGAGGAGGGACGAGCGTCTCGTCATGGCTTCGCTGCGCCGGGCGCGGGGTTGGCTGGATTCGCAATCTCGACCCGGCTGCCTTCCGCGATGTTCGCCGATATCCCGGTCGCCACCACGTCGGTCGTTTCGAGTCCCGACAGCACCTCCGCGTCGTTCCCGTAGTCGCGGCCGATCTGGATCGGCCGGTAGTGGAGCGTACCGTCCGCGTCGACGAGCGCTACCCGCACGCCGTTGGCGTCGATCAGGAGGGCACTCTGCGGGACGACGAGGGGCGGCTCCGCCCGCTGGACCTTGAACCGGACCGTCGCGTAGCTCCCGGACAGCAGGAGGCGCTCGGGGTTCGGCACCTGCACC